>JAFEFM010000484.1 GCA_018240585.1 Pseudomonadota bacterium | reverse complement strand
TCGTCGCCGAGGCCGTGTATGGCCTGCCCGAGACCAGCCGCGAACAGATCCGCAAGGCGCGTGTGCTGGCCAACCCCGGCTGCTATCCGACTGCGGTGCAGCTCGGCTTCCTGCCGCTGGTCGAAGCCGGTGCGGTCGACCTGTCCCACCTCATCGCCGACGCCAAGTCGGGCGTATCCGGCGCCGGCCGCAAGGCGGAGGTGCACACCCTGTTCTCGGAGTCGGCGGACAGCTTCAAGGCCTACGGCGTGGCGGGCCACCGCCATCTGCCGGAGATCCGCCAGGGGCTGACGCGCTTCGCCGGCCAGGCGGTGGGGCTGACTTTCGTCCCGCACCTCACGCCGATGATCCGCGGCATCCACGCCACCCTTTACGCGCGTCTGACGAAGGATGTCGACCTGCAGGCCCTCTACGAGCGACGTTTCGCGGGAGAGCCCTTCGTCGACGTGATGCCGGCGGGCAGCCATCCGGAGACGCGCTCGGTGCGCGCCTCCAATCTTTGCCGCATCGCGGTGCATCGGCCGCAGGGCGGCGACACGGTGGTGGTGCTGTCGGTGATCGACAACCTGGTGAAGGGCGCGGCCGGCCAAGCGGTGCAGAACCTCAACATCATGTTCGGCTTCGAAGAGAGCACCGCGCTCGACATCGTGCCGGTCAGCCCGTGACGGGAACTTGTCACGTCCCGGACAATCAGATTTTGACGATAAAGGGGCGGATGGCGCATCATCCGCCCCATACCCCTGCAGAGGAGAAAATATGAACGCTGTAGCCGAAACCCCCGAAATTCTCGTCTTTACCGACAGTGCCGCGAACAAGGTTCGCGAGCTGATCGAAGAGGAAGGCAATCCCGGTCTGAAACTCCGTGTGTTCGTGTCCGGCGGTGGCTGCTCCGGCTTCCAGTACGGCTTCACTTTCGACGAGGAAGTGAACGAGGACGATACGGCTTACGAGAAGAACGGCGTCACGCTGCTCATCGACCCGATGAGCTACCAGTATCTCGTTGGTGCCGAGATCGATTACTCCGAAGGCCTGGAAGGCTCGCAGTTCGTGATTCGCAATCCTAACGCCACCAGCACCTGCGGCTGTGGTTCTTCCTTCTCCGTCTGACTTTCTCGGCGGCAGCGTGGAATGAAAACGGGGCGCCGTCGGCGCCCCGTGTGCTTGATGCGCCCGGTGAGGCGCGCAGCAGCCCCCCGGCTAATCGGCGCGGGCCACCTGCGTGTCGCGATTGAGCAGCGCGAAGCGGTGCAGCAGCGGCGCCGTGTCGCGTTTGAACGCCTGCAGTTCGCGCCCTTCGAGTGCATTGGCGATCGGCAGTTCGACCGACATCGGGTCGTGCGCTTCGCCGTCGATGCGCACCTCGTAGTGCAGGTGCGGACCGGTGGACATGCCTGTGGTGCCGACGTAACCGATGAGATCGCCCTGGCTGACCGCCTGGCCCTGCCTGAGGCCGGAGGCGAAGCCGTGGAGGTGCGCGTAGGCGGTGGAGATCTTGCCGCGGTGCTGCAGCACGATCAGGTTGCCGTAGCCGCGCTGGGTGCCCGCGAACTCGACGACGCCGTCGGAAGTGGCCTTGACCGGCGTGCCGGTCGGAGCGCCGAAGTCGACGCCCTTGTGGTCGCGCGCGCGGTTCAGGATGGGATGGATGCGCCCGCCAAAGCCCGAGGTCACGCGCGAGAACTCCAGCGGCGAACGCAGGAAGGCCTGCCCCAGGCTGCGACCGTCGGCCGTGTAGTACTGCTCCTTGTCCGCGCGCTGATGCAGCACGACGACGTGGCTCTCGCCCTGGTTCACGAATTCGGCGGCCAGCACGCGTCCGGCGCGGACCGGCGCGCCGCGATCGTAGACCGCCTCGTAGATCACGTTGAAGCGATCGCCCTTGCGCAGGTCGGTGTGGAAGTCGATCTCGGTACCGAACAGCTCGACGAGCTTGTTCGCGACCTCGTCGGGCAATTCTGCAGCGTCGGTCGCCGCGTACAGCGAGCTGCGGATCACGCCGGAACGCATCTCGACCAGCGTCGTCGTCGCGGCTTCCCGGTCCGTGCGCAGCGTGAGCCGTCCGCCGTCGCCACGCTCGAGCACGATGCGCTCGCCGTCCTGGCCGACCGGCAGGCGCAAGGACTGGATGCGGCCGTCGCCATGCACCATCGCGGTGACGGTGCGACCCGCGCGCAACTGGCGCAGGGCCTGACGGCCGTCACTGGATTCGGTCAGCATCGCAAGCGCCTGCGGATCTTCGATGCGCAGGCGGCGGAAGAGGGTTTGTGCGGTGTCGCCGCCCTGCACACGCAGTTCGCTGACGAAGGGCAGGTCGGAGCTGGCAGGGGAGACGGCAACCGGCGAAGACAGCGTCTCGACGACGGCGGAGGTGGGAATCTGTGAGGGGCCCTGCTGGGGAACGGCAACGGCTGCCACCACGCCCATCAGGGAGAGGCCGACGACCCCCGTCAGCGCCCACGCGCGCGGGCGGGTGAGGAGTTGGGTCGGCAGATCGGCTAGAATCCGGGTCTTTCTGGTCTGCATCGGGGCGTCCGGCTCCAGAAGTGGACAAAAAACGGATTGGATTCTAACAAATGTTTCCCCTGCCCTGAAAAGGTTTTTGGAGAAGTCGAATGAGTGATGTTCAGGCCGCGATCGACCTGATCAAGCGTGGCACGGATGAACTGCTGATCGAGGCCGAGCTGGTCGAGAAGCTCAAGAGCGGGCGTCCGCTGCGTATCAAGGCCGGTTTCGACCCCACCGCCCCCGACCTGCATCTGGGCCACACCGTGCTGATCAACAAGATGCGCCATTTCCAGGAGCTGGGGCACCATGTGATGTTCCTGATCGGCGACTTCACCGGGATGATCGGCGACCCCAGCGGCAAGAACGCCACCCGGCCGCCGCTGTCTCGCGAGCAGATCGCCGACAACGCGAAGACCTACCAGGAGCAGGTGTTCAAGATTCTCGACCCCGAGAAGACGGAGATCTGCTTCAACTCCGCCTGGATGGAAGGGCTCGGTTCGGCCGGCATGATCCGTCTCGCGGCGCAGCAGACGGTGGCACGCATGCTCGAGCGCGACGATTTCTCCAAGCGCTACGCCAACAACCAGTCGATCGCGATCCACGAGTTCCTGTACCCGCTGTGCCAGGGCTATGACTCGGTGGCGATGAAGGCCGATGTCGAACTTGGCGGTACCGACCAGCGCTTCAACCTGCTGATGGGGCGCGAGTTGCAGAAGCACTACGGCCAGGCGCCGCAGTGCGTGGTGATGGTGCCGCTGCTCGAGGGGCTGGATGGCGTCAACAAGATGTCCAAGTCGCTCGGCAACTACATCGGCATCGCCGAAGCGCCCAAGGAGATCTTCGGCAAGACGATGTCGGTGTCGGACACGCTGATGTGGCGCTACTACGACCTGTTGTCCTTCCGTTCGACGGCCGAGATCGTGCAATTGCGTAGCGAGGTCGAGGGCGGACGCAACCCGCGCGACGTCAAGGTCATGCTGGCGATGGAACTCGTCGGGCGCTTCCACGGCCGGAAGGCCGCCGAAGAGGCGCTGGCCGATTTCGAGGCGCGCTTCCAGCGCAATGCGATTCCCGAGGATCTGCCCGAAGTGCGCGTGCAGGTGGGCGCCGAGGGGCTGCCGGTGTTCCAGGTGCTCAAGCAGGCCGGCCTCACCGGATCGACTTCAGAAGCCATGCGCATGATCGAGCAAGGCGCGGTGAAGCTGAACGGCGAGCGGGTGGATGACAAGGGGCTGGTGCTGGCCGCCGGTGCCTCCGTCGTGCTGCAGGTGGGCAAGCGCAAGTTCGCTGCGGTGGTGCTGGAATGAGCGAGGTAGCGGCGCGCGTCGGCGCGGGCAGGGGGCGTGCGTGCTGACGGCGACCGACGCCGCGCGCCCGATCGGGGTGTTCGACTCCGGCGTCGGCGGGTTGACCGTCGTGCGGGCGCTGATGGAGCGCCTGCCGTTCGAGAACATCATCTATTTCGGTGACACCGCGCGAGTGCCTTACGGCGTGAAGTCGGTCGCCACGATCGAGCAGTTTACCGAGCAGATCACCCGCTTCCTGCTGCAACGCGACGTGAAGATGCTGATCATCGCCTGCAACACCATCGCGGCGGTGGCTGCGCACGTGGTGCACCGGCTGGCGCGGGGCGTCCCGGTGCTGGACGTCATCGAGGCCGGTGCGCGCGCGGCGGTGGCCGAGTCGCCCGGCGGACGCATCGGCGTGATCGGCACGCCCACCACCATCAACAGCAACGCCTATGCTCGTCGCATGCATGCGCTCGATCCGACGGTGCGGGTGTATTCGCAGGCCTGCCCGTTGTTCGTGCCGCTGGTGGAAGAGGGCTGGCTGGACCACGAAGTCACGCGCCTGACTGCGCAGGAATACCTGCGCCCGGTGCTGGCGGAAGAAGTCGACAGCCTGGTGCTCGGTTGCACGCATTACCCGCTGCTCAAGCCGCTGTTGCGCGATGTCGCCGGACCGGCGGTCAAACTCATCGATTCGGCCGTCACCACGGCGGAATTTGCTGCGCAACGTCTGCAGCATGAGGGTCTGGCGCAGGGCGGCAGCGCACCGGCGAGCTACCGTTACGTCGTCAGCGACGTGCCGCTACGCTTCCAGACCATAGGCGAGCGTTTCCTGGGCCGTTCCCTGGGGCAGCTCGAGAAGGTCGACTGGTAGCGCGTTCAGGCCTGGCCGGTCGCGACCGGACGGGAGGGGTCGGCGCACCATTCGCTCCACGAACCGGCATACAGGCGCGAGCCGGGAAAGCCGGCGGCTTCCATCGCGAGCAGGTTGTGGCACGCGGTGACGCCCGATCCGCACTGATGCACGACCTGGTGTGGATTGCGCGCGGCGAGGAGGGCACCGAATTCCTCGCGCAGCACCGAGGCCTGCTTGAAGCAGCCGTCCGCGCCCAGGTTGTCGCGGAAGAAGCGGTTGATTGCGCCCGGAATGTGCCCGCCGACGGGATCCAGTATCTCGTTCTCGCCGCGGAACCGGTCGGGGCTGCGGGCATCGATCAGCACCATGTCCGGCCGGCCAAGATGGGCGGCAACGTAGTCGGCGTCCACCCGGCCTGGCTGCAGCGAGAACGTGTAGCTGCGCTGTATCGGCTCGGGCGTTTCGCCGTCGAGTGCCTGACTGGCCCGGCACCATGCCTGCAGGCCGCCATCGAGCACCGCGGCGCGGTGATGACCGAGCCAGCGCATCAGCCACCACAGCCGCGCAGCGAACATGCCGCCGGTGTCATCGTAGGCGACGACCTGGCTGTGGTTGTCGATGCCGCATTCGCCCAGGCGGGCAGCGAGTTGCGCCGGATCGGGAAGCGGGTGGCGGCCGTTGTCGCCGGTGCGAAAGCCCGACAGATCGGTATCGAGATCGAGAAAGCGCGCGCCAGGAATGTGGCTGCGGCGCCAGGCCTGGTAGCCGAAATCCGGATTCGCCAGATCGAAGCGGCAATCGACGACCACCCAGTCGGGGTCGCGCAGACGCTGGGCCAGATCCAGCGCCCCGATCAGCGTGGTAAACGAAGCATTCACGGGGCGGCCTCGGCGGTTTCCGCGAGCCAGTCGCGCGCCTCGGTTTCGTCGCTGAAGACCTGCACCTCGGCATCGACGAAAAGCTGCGACACCCACGCGCTCCAGGTCAGCCACTGGTCTTCGGTGAGGATGGCGATGCGGCGGAAATCGTGCGCATGCAGACGCGAGAACTTGATCTCCTCCCACGCGACATCCAGCGTGAAGCCGACCATTTCGCGCAGATCCATCAGCAGATCGACCAGGCCTTCGAACTGCACCTTGAAGTTCACCAGCTCCTCGAACTCCTTGTAGTCCGCCAGCGTGAATTCGCCGAACACGGTGACGGCAACCAGGTTTTCGCTGTGGTCGGTGGTGATCATGTCAGTCTCCGCTCGGCAATGACGTGCTTCTCACTATAGCCCTCGCGCCTGTGCCGCTCAATCGCAGCCCGCGCCGCTGCAGGGCCCGGGCCGGACGATGCGGGGCATCCGACAGCGCGCAGCCGGCCGGTCGCGCGGCTGCGGCGAATCGGGTTAGGCTTGACGCCCGCATGGCGCACCCACAGGACGGGAGAAGGCGATGAGCTACCTGCTGGCGCTGGACCAGGGGACGACGAGTTCGCGGGCGATGGTGTTCGATGCGGAGGGCCGAGTGCGCGGCGCGGCTCAGCGCGCTTTTGCCCAGCACTATCCGCATCCCGGCTGGGTCGAGCACGACGCGCAAGAGATCTTGCGGACGCAGTTCGATTGTGCCCGTGCGGCCCTTGCCGATGCGGGCGTGCCCGCCAGCGAGCTTGCAGCGCTGGGCATTGCCAACCAGCGCGAGACGACAGTGCTGTGGGAGCGTGCCAGTGGTCGTGCGCTGGCGCCCGCCATCGTCTGGCAGGACCGGCGTACCGCTGCCGACTGCGGCCGTCTGCGGGCAGAAGGCTGGGCGGACGATCTTCGCGCGCGCACCGGCCTCGAGCTGGATCCGTACTTCTCCGCCACCAAGCTGGCCTGGCTGCTCGACCATCTGCCGGGTGCGCGCGAGCGTGCCGAGCGCGGCGAACTCGCCTTCGGCACCGTGGACAGTTGGCTGGTGTGGCACCTGACAGGCGGGCGGCTGCATGTCACCGACCCGACCAATGCGTCGCGCACCCTGCTGTTCAACCTCCACACGCGGGAGTGGGATCCGCTGCTGCTCGAGCGCTTCCGCATTCCGGCGCAACTCCTGCCTGCGGTGGTGGACAGCATCGGCATCTGCGGCGAGACCGACGCTGCCGTGCTCGGCGCCGCGGTGCCGATCGCGGGCGTCGCCGGCGACCAGCAGGCAGCCGCCTTCGGCCAGGCCTGCTTTGCACCGGGCATGGCCAAGAACACCTACGGCACCGGTTGCTTCCTGCTCATGAACACCGGCGAAGTGCCGGTGGCCTCGCGCAACCGCCTGCTGACCACGATCGCATGGTCCGCGCGGGGCGCAACGCGCCATGCCCTAGAGGGCAGCGTGTTCATGGGGGGCGCCACCGTGCAGTGGCTGCGCGATGGGCTCGGCCTGGTGAAGCGCGCTGCCGACATCGAGGCGCTCGCCGCAAGCGTGCCGGACAGCGGGGGTGTGGTCCTGGTGCCGGCCTTCACCGGCCTGGGGGCGCCGCACTGGGACGCCTACGCGCGAGGAACCCTGATCGGACTGACGCGGGGTACGGGTGCCGGCCATATCGCGCGTGCGGCACTGGAGGCGATCGCCTTGCAGACGGTGGATCTCGTCGATGCGATGAAGCGCGACGGCGCCGCGCCGCTGCGCGAGCTGCGCGTCGACGGCGGCGCGGCGGCGAACGACCTGCTGATGCAGATCCAGGCCGACCTGCTGGGCGTGCCGGTGCTGCGGCCGCGCCTGCTCGAGACCACCGCGCTGGGTGCGGCCTTTCTTGCCGGCCTGGGCGTGGGTGTGTGGACCGGAGAAGACGAGCTGGCCGCGCAGTGGCGGGTCGACCGCGTGTTCTCCCCCTCGCTGCCCGCCGACGCGCGCGAGGCGGCGTGCGCACGCTGGCAGCGGGCGGTGGAGCGGGCGAAGGGATGGGCGCAGCCGTGACGGTGAAGGGCGCAATCCTGCGGGAGCGGGCATGCAGGCAGCGGATCTTTCCCGGCCGGCGCTGATCGCGCGCCTGCGCGAGGCGCGCACCTGGGACGTGGTCGTCATCGGCGGTGGCGCGACCGGCCTGGGCTGCGCCGTCGATGCGGCTGCACGCGGCCATTCCGTGCTGCTGGTCGAAGCGCAGGACTTCGCCGCCGGCACGAGCTCGCGGGCCACCAAGCTGGTCCACGGCGGCGTGCGCTATCTGGCGCAGGGGCGGCTCGCGCTGGTGCGCGAAGCGCTCGCCGAACGTGCGCACCTGCTCGAGAACGCGCCCCATCTGGTGCGCCCGCTGCGCTTCGTGGTGCCGGCCTACCGCTGGTACGACCGGCCGATTCTCGGCACCGGGCTGGGCCTGTACGACCTGCTGGCCAGCAGCGGCAGCGCGATGGGCCGCAGCCGGCTGCTCGATGTCGCGCGCACGGTGGCCGCGTTGCCCAACGTCAATACGTCGGGTCTGCGCGGCAGCATCGCCTACATGGATGCACAGTTCGACGACGCGCGCCTTGCGCTGGCGCTTGCCCGCACCGTGTTCGACCTTGGTGGCACGGCAATCAACCATTGCGAGGTCTGGGAACTCGTGGTCGAGGACGGTCGGGTCTGCGGCGTGAGCGTGCGTGACCGCGAGACCGGCGAGGCATTCCGGGTGGCTGCGCGGGTGGTGATCAACGCCACCGGCGTGTGGGCGGACGCCGTACGCCACCTGGCCGATCCCGCCGTCCCGCCGCTGCTGCGGCCGAGCCAGGGCGTGCATCTGGTCGTCGGCCGCGAATTCCTTCCCGGCTCCGATGCGATGCTGGTGCCGCGCACGGCCGACGGGCGGGTCCTGTTCGCCATTCCATGGCAGGGGAGGGTGCTGCTCGGCACCACCGACACTCCGCGTCGGGACACTCCGCTCGAGCCACGTCCGCTGCCTGGCGAGGTGGACTTCATCCTCGCCACCGCGGCCCGCCATCTGGCCCGTGCGCCCACGCGCGCCGACGTGTGCAGCGCCTTCGTCGGCCTGCGGCCGCTGATCGGCGCCGCCGATGCGACGACCACACGCAACCTGTCGCGCGAACATGTCGTCGAGGTGTCGTCACGGGGGCTCGTCAGCGTGACCGGTGGCAAGTGGACCACTTATCGCCTGATGGCGCAGGACGCGGTGGACGCTGCGCAGTCGGTGGCCGGGCTACCGCGGCGCGACTCGCCGACCGCGCGCCTGCCGCTGCATGGCGCGCCTTCGGCACATGACGCCGCGCCGGCATCGGATTGCTACGGAACCGACCGTGACCAGGTGGATCGCCTGGCGGGCGCAGGCTGCCGTCTGGTCGAGGGGTTGACGCTGACCGAGGCCGAGGTGCGCTACGCGTTTCGCGCCGAGTTCGCCCGCACGGTGGACGACGTGCTCGCACGGCGGCATCGGGCCCTGTTCCTCGATGCCGCGCTGGCGGCCACGGCCGCCCCCGCGGTGGCGTCCATCCTGGCGCAGGAGCGGGGTGCGGGTGCCGACTGGTGCGCGGCCGAATGCGCGCGTTTTGCTGCGCTGGCGGCGTGCTATCGTGAGCTGGACGCAGGCGCGTAGCCGTGGTCGGGTGCCGCCGCCATCGTCGGGTGCCGCGGCGGCGAGTGCGTCAGGGTCGTCCCGCGCAGCCCAGCGCCTCGGGCCGTACGATCGCGGTGCTGGCCAGCGCCTGCAACCATTGCCGGCCGTGCGACCATGCGTCTGCCGTCAGGCGCCCTGCGCTGCCCTCGCGCGGCGGTTGCAGCCTGATGCGGGCGGCGCCATCGGCCTCGATGAGCACATGACCGCTGCCCGGCAACACGAAACGCTCGCCGCTGGCCAGCCACTTGTCTTGTGAATGGCCCTCAAGCGTCAGCCAGGCGCGCCCGGCTTCGCAGATGACCGTCCAGCCTTCCGCGTCGCGCACGGACAGCAGCCGATCGACATCCAATGTCTGCGCGAACGATGCTAGTCTGGCTTCCATGTCGCCTCTCCTCGATCAGTTATGTGAATTCATTGTGGTCGGTCAGACGACGACTTCAAAACGATGAAATCTCTCGGATTTGTGAGCAGGGCTAACACATGGAACGTCCTGGCAGACTCCCGTCGCTATCGGGCCTGCGCATGTTCGAGGCCGCTGCGCGGCTGGGCAGCTTCTCGCGTGCCGCCGACGAGCTGTTCGTCACGCATGGGGCGGTCAGTCACCAGATTCGTGCGCTGGAGGAGCAACTCGGCTTCCCGCTGTTCCTGCGGCAGGGGCGGCAGGTCAGCCTGACGCCGCCGGGCGCGGAGCTGCTGCAGAGCGCCAACGCGGCCCTGCGACAGTTGTCGGATACGGTGTCCACGCTGCGTCGCCGAATGAATCGGAACCGCCTGTCCGTCAGCACGATGCCCTCGTTTGCCGGACGCTGGCTGGCGCCGCGCATCGGGGATTTCATCGATCGCCATCCCGATGCGGAGGTGATCGTCAGCGCCACCAACGAACTCGCGGATTTCGCGCGCGATGCCGTCGATGTCTGCATCCGCTGGGGACCGGGCGGTTACTCGGGGGTGCGCGCGGAGCTTCTCATGGAGGACGAGCTTTTTCCCGTGCTCAGCCCGACGCTGGTGGCGAACCGACGCATCGCCGAGCCGGCTGACCTCGCCGGCCTGCCGTTGCTGCGCTCGGAAGGCGAGGACTGGCTACCGTGGTTTCGTGCGGCCGGCCTGAACTGGCCCGAGCCGTCGACCGGGCTGATGATCTCGGACTCAGCCCTGGTGGTGCAGGCGGCCATCGAGGGCCGCGGCGTGGCACTGGCGCGTCGCAGCCTCGCCGCGCTGGCGCTGCGTGCGGGCAGGCTGCTGCGGCCGTTCATGGTCGGCATCCCGGCCGCCCAGGCGCCCCCGGGCGACAGCGGCTGCAGCTTCGATGACCCCTCGGGCTTCGACGCCCGTGCGCGCTGGCACTACTGGATCGTGCTGCCGGAACGCCCGGCGGACACTCCCCTGCTGACGGATTTTCTGGCGTGGCTGCGCGCCGAGGTGGCGGCAGACCTTGCCGAGCCCTTGTGTCCGCAGGGAGGCCCGGTGTCGCCCTTGCTCAGTGCGTCGCTGGCCCGGCCGGCAGGCTGACCACGGCCTCGAGACCGCCGTCGGGGTGATTGCGCAACTTCACCTCGCCACGCTGCGCGCGCAGCAGGTTGCGCGTGATCGCGAGGCCCAGTCCGGTGCCGCCGGTTTCCCGGCTGCGCGAGGACTCGGTGCGATAGAAAGGCTCGAACACCTTCTCGAGTTCCGGTTCGGGCAGGCCGGTGCCGTGATCGCGGATGCGGATTTCGAACTCCTCGCGCCGCTCGACCAGAAGGATCTCGACCCGCCCGCCGAACTTGATGCCGTTCTCGATCAGGTTCCACAGCGCGCGGCGCAGCCCCGTCGGCTGGCCGACGCAAGGATGCCGTGCGCTGCCGGCCACGCTGACCTGCCAGCCCATGTCCTCGGCGTCGGCGCGCAGGGCCGACAGCAGGCCATCGAGGTCGATGGGCTGCGCCGGCTGGCGCTCGTCCAGGCTGCGTGCGTAGGCCAGCCCTTCCTTGACGAGCGCCTGCATGGCGTCGAGGTCGGACTGGATGCGCGCACGCAGGCCCTCGTCGTCGACCATCTCGGCGCGCAGGCGCAGGCGGGTGATGGGCGTCTGCAGGTCGTGCGAGATCGCAGCGAGGATGCGGGTGCGTTCGGCGACGTGCTCGCGGATGCGCTGCTGCATCTGATTGAAGGCGATGGCCGCCTGCGCCACCTCCGTCGGGCCTGACGTCTCCATTGGGGCGCGTTCGGGGTCGTCGCCAAGTGCGCGGGCTGCCGCGGCCATGCGCGACAGCGGCCGGGTGGCGAGCCGCACCGCGATCCAGGCAAGCAGGCTGACGCCGCCGATCAGCGCGAACAGCGCGGCGAACAGGCGGTCCGGAGGCGGCAGACGCAGGCCGGGCGAGGCCGGAAAACCGGGCAGCCGAACCAGCAGCGCGGTGCCGTCGGCGAGGCTCACCGACGCCACCAGCAGCGGGTGGGGCATGGTGGGGCGCTCAAGCCGATGCAGGCTCACCGTGCGCTCCGGCATGGCTTCGCGCAAGGCCTGCAGAAGCGGGTGGCCCGCCTGCTCGGGCGGCATGGGCTCACCCGGAGCGCGCAGTGCGAAGCGCAGCCGGCGGCGGCCGAACTCGTCGATCCAGCGCTCCCGGTCGGTCGGTGGCATGCGATCGAGGACGTCGGCTGCAGTGGCGATCTCCTGCGCGATGCCGGCCAGCAGCGCCGCGCGTCCGACGCGCTCGCGTTCGCCTGCGAAGAGCATGAAGCTCAGCGCCAGCACCAGCGCGATGCCGATCAGCCAGATCAGCATCAGGCGTGCGAAGAGGCTGCGCGGCGCGGGCAGCTTCATGCGGATCCCTGTTCGTCGCCTACCGTGTTGACCTCGGCTGCGAGCACATAGCCTTCATTGCGCACCGTCTTGATGATCGCCGGTTCGCGCGCGTTGTCGCCGAGGCGCTGTCGCAACCGGCTCACGAGCAGGTCGATCGAGCGGTCGAACACATCCGCCTCGCGGCCCTGCGTGAGCTCCATCAACTGGTCGCGCGACAGCACCTTCTGCGGATGGGCGAGGAACACGCCCAGCAGCCGGTATTCGGCGCCCGACAGCGCGACCACGGTGCCGGAGCCGTCGATCAGATGGCGGTTCACCGTGTCCAGGCGCCATTGGGCGAAATGCAGCTCGCGTGCATTCGCCGGGGGTGCGGCCTCCAGGTTGGGCGGCAGTGCCCGGGCGCGGCGCAGGATGGCGCGGATGCGTGCATACAGCTCGCGCGGAACGAAAGGCTTGGGCAGGTAGTCGTCGGCGCCCATCTCGAGACCGAGGATGCGGTCCATGTCCTCGCCGCGCGCGGTCAGCATCAGGATCGGCGTGTTGGCATGCGGGCTGCCGCTGGCGCGCAGGTTGCGGCACAGGCTCAGGCCGTCCTCGCCGGGCATCATGATGTCGAGCACGATGAGGTCGACGCGGTGCGTCTCGAGCTTGGCCTTCATGTCGCGACCGTCGGCGGCGGTCGTGCAGCGCAGGCCCTGCTTTTCGAGGTAGTCGGCCAGCAGTTGGCGGATGTCGCGATCGTCATCGACGATGAGGATGTGGTCGGTGTGGTTGCTCATGGCGATCTCTCCATGGCCGGCATCTTATGTCGGACACGCACGTGCTTTGTATCCCAGCGTATCCAGACCGGGCGCGGAGACACGAGGCTGCAAAACGAAGGCTTGCGGACAAATCCGGCTTACATCAGGGTGCTTCAATGGCTCCGTCGCCCGAATGAACGGGCAATGCCCCACGAGGAGAAACATCATGAAGACCTGGATGAAGACCACCCTTGCCGCCGCCCTTATTGCCAGCACCGCCTTCGGCGCATCGGCAGCGATGGCGCGTGGCGGACACTGTGACGGCTACGGCCCGGGGCCGATGATGCAGCGCTTCGATCCGGCGCAGTTGGGCGAGCGCATCGTGCAGCGCAGCGAAACCCGGCTCGCCCGGCTTGAGCTGGCGCTGGCGCTGAAGCCGGACCAGCAAGCTGCTTGGTCACAGTTCAAGGGCGCGATGCTGGTGCGGGCAAAGGATGTCGGCGAGCGCATGGCTGCGCACCGTGCGGCGCCGTGGCCTGCCACCGCGCTCGAGCGCCTCCAGCGCATGGAGGAGATGAGCCGCATTCACCAGACCGAGCTGGTGGAAACGCGGCGCGCCGTCGAGGCGTTCTATCCGCATCTGAGCGACGCGCAGAAGAAGGTGTTCGATGCCGACTTCCACCCGGGGCCGCGTGGCGGCAAGGGTGAGCGCGGAGCGGGCATGCGGCCGGGGCGTCCGGACGGAGCAGGGCAGGGCATGGTTCCTGGCCAGGGCATGGGTCCGGGCCGCGGCTGAGCCTGAAAGGCAACGGGGCCGCGACGGGTGTTCACCCATGCGGCCCCGCGATAAGTGACACGGCGAACGGCCCGGGCCGTTCGCCGTGTCGTCCTTCTTAGTGGAACTGCTCTTCTTCGGTCGAACCGGTCAGCGCCTTCACGCTGGACGAGCCACCCTGGATCACGGTGGTCACGTCGTCGAAGTAGCCGGCGCCGACTTCCTGCTGGTGCGACACGAAGGTGTAGCCCTGCTCGCGTGCGGCGAATTCCGGTTCCTGCACCATCTCGGTGTAGTGCTTCATGCCTTCGCCGCGGGCGTAGGCGTGAGCAAACTTGAAGGTGTTGAACCAGTTGATGTGGATGCCGGCCAGCGTGATGAACTGGTACTTGTAGCCCAGCGCCGAGAGCTCGTCCTGGAACCTGGCGATGGTCTTGTCGTCCAGGTTCTTCTTCCAGTTGAAGGACGGCGAGCAGTTGTACGACAGCAGCTTGCCCGGGCAGGCGGCATGCACGGCCTGCGCGAACTCGCGGGCGAAGCCGAGATCCGGCGTACCGGTCTCGCACCACACGAGGTCGGCGTAGGGGGCGTAGGCGACGCCGCGGCTGATGGCCTGCTCGAGACCGTTCTTGACGCGGTAGAAGCCTTCCTGGGTGCGTTCGCCGGTCAGGAAGGGCTTGTCGTTGGCGTCGTGATCGGAGGTGATCAGGTTGGCCGCTTCTGCATCGGTACGAGCCAGGATGATGGTCGGCACGCCCATGACGTCGGCAGCGAAGCGGGCGGAGATCAGCTTCTCGATCGCTTCCTGGGTCGGCACCAGCACCTTGCCGCCCATGTGGCCGCACTTCTTCACTGCAGCGAGCTGGTCTTCGAAGTGCACACCGGCAGCACCGGCGGCGATCATGTTCTTCATCAGTTCGAAGGCGTTCAGCACGCCGCCGAAACCGGCTTCAGCGTCGGCGACGATCGGCAGGAAATAGTCGATGAATTCCTTGTCGCCCGGGTTGATGCCACGCGACCACTGGATCTCGTCGGCGCGCTTGAAGGTGTTGTTGATGCGGCGGACCATGGTCGGCACCGAGTCGTAGGCGTACAGCGACTGGTCGGGGTACATGGTCTCGGAGGTGTTGCCGTCGGCGGCGACCTGCCAGCCCGACAGATAGACCGCCTCGAGGCCGGCCTTGGCCTGCTGCATCGCCTGACCGGCGGTGATCGCGCCGAAGGCGTTCACATAACCCTTCTTGGCGCCACCGTTGACGCGCTCCCACAGCAGCTTTGCGCCGCGCTGGGCCAGCGTGTATTCGGGCTGCAGGCTGCCGCGCAGGCGAACCACGTCAGCGGCGGAGTAACCGCGCTTGATGCCTTTCCAACGGGGATTCTCGGCCCAGTCTTTTTCGAGGGCGGCGATTTGCTGTTCGCGGGTCAGGGTCATGATGCGTCCTTGTCTGATTCGAGAGTTGATTCAACCCCAGCGGCCGGTTTTGCACCTGGCGGCAGAGGTCCAAGCCGGAACATCTTCGAGGGAGAGAGGTGTTGCGGTTGAGTGGAAGTATAGGCTGCATAATGCGCAGCAGCAATATGTCTTATATAAGACATAAGAAAAAAAGTTATCTAATAAAAACAGGTATTTAATTTATCAATTTCACGATGTGAGAGTCGAAGCAGCGTCGTGAAACGGATCATGGTGCGTCGCGTGCTGCGCTGCGGCGCCCTGCCGCACGGCGCCGGCAAGCCGCCGCCTGCGTCGTCGCCGGCCTTACTGCAGAGCGGTCGGCGAGACGATGACTCCATCCTCGTCCGCATACAGGTAGTGACCGGGAATGAAGGTCACGCCGCCGAACGTGACCGGCAGGTCGGCCTCGCCGGTGTTCCGCTTGATCGTCTTGCGCGGATGGGTGCCGAGCGCGAACACGCCGATGTCCATCGTGGCGATGGCCTTCGAGTCGCGGATGCAGCCATACACGACGATGCCGGCCCACCCGTTGCGCACGCCAAGCGCGGCCAACTGGTCCCCGACCAGTGCGCAGCGCATCGATCCGCCGCCGTCGATGACGAGCACCCGGCTGTCGCCGGGGGACTCCAGTGTCTTGCGTACCAGCGCGTTGTCCTCGAACAGCTTCAGCGTGGTGATCGGGCCACCGAACGCGCTACGTCCTCCAAAGCTGCGGAACATCGGGCTGACGACGCTGACCTTGTCTTCGTTGGCGTCGCAGAGATCGGTGGTCTGGATGGTCATGCAAGCTCCTCGCTGGAAAATGGCAGGGCGGATCCCCGCAGGCCTGCGCATCATAGCCGTGCGCGCCTTGGGTGCGCTCGCGTGCGACGGCCCGCTCAGGCGCCAGTTGGTGCCACACAAAGAAAAACGCCTCCCTGGGCGGGAGGCGTCGCGGGTGCGCATCGAGCGCTCAGACGGTCGTCGCGTCC
This sequence comes from Pseudomonadota bacterium, assembly GCA_018240585.1. Lineage (GTDB taxonomy): Bacteria > Pseudomonadota > Gammaproteobacteria > Burkholderiales > Rhodocyclaceae > Thauera. The sequence continues at coordinate 42,046 of JAFEFM010000484.1, read as the reverse complement.
TCGGTTTGCTCGAACAGCAGCTTGACCTTGTCGTCTTCGTCGAGGTCGATGGTGACCTTGCCGCCATTGGCAAGCCGACCGAACAGCAGTGCGTCGGCGAGCGCGGAGCGGATCGTGTCCTGGATCAGGCGGGCCATGGGACGCGCGCCCATGAGCGGATCGAAGCCCTTTTCGGCGAGCCACGCCTTCAGGTCCTCGGTGAAATGCGCCTCGACCTTCTTCTCGTGCAGTTGCGCCTCGAGCTGCATCAGGAACTTGTCCACCACGCGCAGGATGATGTCGTTGTCGAGCGCCTTGAACGAGATGATGGCATCGAGCCGGTTGCGGAACTCCGGCGAGAACATGCGCTTGATGTCTTCCATCTCGTCGCCGGCTTCGCGCTTGGCGGAGAAACCGATGACCGACTTCTGCATCGTTTCCGCTCCCGCGTTGGTGGTCATGATCAGGATTACGTTGCGGAAGTCCGCCTGCCTGCCATTGTTGTCGGTCAGCGTGCCGTGGTCCATGACCTGCAGCAGGATGTTGTAGATGTCGGGATGCGCCTTCTCGATCTCGTCGAGCAGCAGCACACAGTGCGGCTTCTTGGTGATCTGCTCGGTGAGCAGGCCGCCCTGGTCGAAGCCCACATAGCCCGGCGGCGCGCCGATCATGCGGCTCACCGCGTGGCGTTCCATGTACTCGGACATGTCGAAACGCACCAGTTCGATGCCCAGCACGTAGGCGAGCTGGCGGGCGACCTCGGTCTTGCCGACGCCGGTCGGTCCCGAGAACAGGAAGGAGCCGATCGGCTTCTGCGGATTTCCCAGCCCGGAACGCGACATCTTGATCGCCTGCGCGAGCGCGTCGATGGCCATGTCCTGGCCGAACACCACGTTCTTGAGGTCACGCTCCAGCGTCTTCAGTGCGGCGCGGTCGTCATTGGAGACGGTGCGCGGCGGGATGCGGGCGATCTTGGCGACGATCTCCTCGATCTCGTTCTTGCCGATGGTCTTCTTCTGTCTGGACTTCGGCAGGATGCGCTGCGCTGCGCCCGCCTCGTCGATGACGTCGATCGCCTTGTCGGGCAGGTGACGGTCGTTGATGTAGCGTGCCGACAGCTCCGCCGCGCTCGACAGCGCCGATGTCGAGTACTTCACGCCGTGGTGTTCCTCAAAGCGGCTCTTGAGTCCCTTCAGGATCTCCACTGTTTCAGCCACCGAGGGCTCGACGACGTCCACCTTCTGGAAGCGGCGGGAAAGCGCGTGGTCCTTCTCGAAGATCTGGCGGAATTCGTTGTAGGTGGTGGCGCCGATGCACTTCAACTGACCGGACGACAGCGCCGGCTTGAGCAGGTTGGACGCATCCAGCGTGCCGCCCGAAGCGGCGCCGGCGCCGATCAGCGTGTGGATCTCGTCGATGAACAGGATCGCATTCGGGTTCTCGAGCAACTGCTTGAGGACAGCCTTCAGACGCTGCTCGAAGTCGCCACGGTACTTGGTGCCGGCCAGCAGCGCACCCATGTCCAGCGCATAGACCTGGGCGTTCTCGAGGATCTCCGGCACGCGCCCTTCGACGATACGGTGCGCCAGACCCTCGGCGATCGCCGTCTTGCCCACGCCGGCCTCGCCGACCAGCAGCGGGTTGTTCTTGCGGCGGCGGCACAAGGTCTGGATGACGCGCTCGACCTCCTTCTCGCGGCCGATCAGCGGGTCGATCTTGCCCACCAGCGCCTGCTGGTTCAGGTTCTGCGTGTAGTTCTCAAGTGCGCCGCCCGGCTGCTTCTCGTCCTGCTCGGGCTCGCTCTGCTCGGACTCGTTGCGGTTCGGCTGGTTGGCGCCTTGCTGCGGCGTCTTGGCGATGCCGTGCGAGATGAAATTCACCACGTCCAGTCGCGAGATGTTCTGGCGCTGCAGGAAATACACCGCGTGGGAATCCTTCTCGCCGAAGATCGCGACCAGCACGTTCGCGCCCGTGACTTCCTTCTTGCCGGAAGACTGAACGTGCAGGATCGCGCGCTGGATCACGCGCTGGAAGCCGAGCGTGGGCTGGGTGTCGATTTCCCCGCTGCCTTCGATCGTCGGCGTGTGCTCGTTGATGAAGTTCGTCAGCTCGCGCCGCAACTCGTCGATGTTGGCGGCGCAGGCGCGCAACACTTCTGCCGCCGAGGGATTGTCGAGCAGGGCGAGCAGCAGATGCTCCACGGTAATGAACTCGTGTCGCTTCTGGCGCGCCTCTACAAAGGCCATGTGCAGGCTCACTTCAAGCTCTTGCGCGATCATTCAATTTTCCTCCATCACGCATGCCAGCGGATGTTGATGCTGACGAGCAAAGGATACGACCTGTTCGACCTTCGTCGAGGCAATGTCACGCGGAAAGACTCCGCATATCCCCATGCCCTCTCTGTGCACTTGGAGCATGACTCGCGTGGCACGTTCGCGATCCATGCCGAAAAATTTCTGCAGCACGATGATCACGAAGTCCATCGGCGTGTAGTCATCGTTCAGCAGAAGCACCTTATAAAGGGGCGGCGGCCTGGTGCGTGTCCGCTTCGCCTCCAGCAGGAATTCGTCTTGTTTACGGGTACCCATGAAATTCATTCTAAAGAACTCCGGGCAGAGTGCAACAAGGCGGATTCAGAGTGCAGGTGGGGGAGTGTTGCGTGATTTCAAGGGGAGCTCGTGCGGTGCCGCATGCGCGGATTCGGGAAAAGTGCCAGTCAATTTAATATCTTTCGGAATTGTGCCTTTAGCCGAATGCTGCGACGCGCCAGAAACGCCCCTGAAGAAGTCGTTGACGGTGTGCGGGCAAGTGCGTAAAAGCCAAGCTGTGCGCTGGTTTCAGGCCTGTCGAACACGACAGCGGATTGGCGCCGATGTATCGGCCGGGGGGCCGATCGTATCAAGCAACCTTGAAGGAAAGATGCAATATGGCAACTGGCACCGTGAAGTGGTTCAACGATTCCAAGGGTTTCGGCTTCATTACTCCCGATGACGGCAGCGAAGACCTTTTCGCGCACTTTTCTGCCATCAACATGAGTGGCTTCAAGACCCTCAAGGAGGGCGAGAAGGTTTCCTTCGAGGTGACCCAGGGCCCCAAAGGCAAGCAGGCCTCGAACATTCAAAAGGCTTGATGCGGCCAAACCGGCCCGGAGCGAAAGCCCGGGTCGGACCTGGAAAACAAGAAGGCCATCGGCAAGCCGATGGCCTTCTTGTTTCTGGAGTCGGTATGCGTCGCTCGCCGATCTGCCTGTACTTGCGACCTGACGTCGCCTTTCAGGCGGCAAGGACAGGGCGGATCCGATCCGCCCGGCACATCACTTCAGCTTGATTTCCTTGTACGGAACGTGCTTGCGCGCGACCGGGTCGTACTTGTTGAACTCGAGCTTTTCCGGCGTGGTGCGCTTGTTCTTGGATGTGGTGTAGAAATGACCGGTGCCGGCGGTCGATTCCAGCTTGATCTTTTCGCGGATGCCTTTGGCCATGGCGTTCTCCGTTCAGTTCGGGCGGATTAAAGCTTCTCGCCGCGGGCGCGAAGCTCGGCAACGACGACGTCGATGCCCTTCTTGTCGATCGTGCGCAGACCGGCGTTGGACACGCGCAGGCGAATCCAGCGGTTCTCGCTCTCGCTCCAGAAGCGGCGGTTCTGCAGGTTCGGCAGAAAACGGCGCTTGGTCTTGTTATTGGCGTGGGAGACGTTGTTTCCCACCATCGGTGCTTTACCGGTGACTTGGCAGACGCGAGCCATACGTTGCTCCAGGGAATTCTAAGTTCGGGAAACGGTGGAGGATACTGTAGAAGCCCCGCCAAAGGCAAGTGTCGCCTGCGCATCCGTCACGGCGGACGAGCGCCGGCATTGCGAAGTGCGCCAGTCAGAGCAGTCCGCGTTCGGCAAAGGACACCGGTACGCCATGTGCGGGGACGACGAAATGGTCGAGCACACGGACGTCGACCAGCGCCAGTGCATCCTTGAGCGCGCGGGTCAGCATCTCGTCCGCAGTGCTCGGTTCAGCCGCGCCGGATGGGTGGTTGTGCGCGAAGATGACCGCTGCCGCATTATGCCCGAGCGCGAGCTTGACCACTTCACGCGGATAGACGGAGGTTTGTGTCAGCGTGCCGCGGAACAGGTCCAAGGCATCGATCAGGCAATGGCGTGCATCGAGCAGCATCACGCAGAAGGTTTCATGGGGGAGGTGGCCCAGACGCAGGCGCAGCCAGTCGCGCACTGCCTGCGGCGAATCGAACAGCGCGCGTTCGCGGATCGTCTCGCCGAGCGCGCGCCGCGCCAGTTCCATCACTGCCTGCAGTTGGGCATACTTCGCCAGCCCCATGCCCGGCACGGCGGCGAAGTCGTCTGCACTTGCGTTGCACAGCCGGGTGAGGCTGCCGAAACGATGTATCAGGCTGCGTGCCAGATCGACGGCGCTTTGGCCGCGAATGCCCACGCGCAGGAAGATGGCGAGCAGTTCCGCGTCGGACAGGGCCTGCGTGCCACGCGCGAGCAGTTTTTCGCGCGGGCGTTCGTCCGCGGGCCAGTCGGTGATTGCCATGGTGGCTCCTTGGTTTTCGCGCCGTCGAGGAGAGGGGCAAAGTCGGTGCGCGGGTATCCATTTTATTCTATTGTCATGAATGGTCTACAGGGCAGGAAAGTCGTGCTGGGCGTCACCGGCGGCGTCGCAGCCTACAAGGCGGCGGAACTGGTGCGACTGCTCGGGAAGGCGGGGGCCGACGTGCATGTCGTGCTGACCGAGGGCGGGGCGCGCTTTGTCGCGCCGGTCACCTTCCAGGCGCTGTCGGGCAACACGGTGTGGTCGGATCTGTGGGATGCGCGCATGCCCAACAACATGGCGCACATCGATCTCGGCCGTGATGCCGACGCGATCCTGGTGGCACCGGCAACGGCCGACTTCATCGCCCGCCTCGTCCATGGGTTGGCTGACGACCTGCTCACGACGCTGTGCCTGGCGCGCGATGTGCCGCTCATCGTCGCGCCGGCGATGAACCGCCAGATGTGGGATTCGCCGCCCACCCAGCGCAACGTCCGGCAGTTGCGCGAGGACGGTGTGGCGGTGTTCGGCCCCGCCGCCGGAGACCAGGCCTGCGGCGAGGTCGGCATGGGGCGCATGCTCGAGCCGGAAGAACTTCTCGAACTGCTGGAAGGCTATTTCGTGCCCAAACACCTGGCGGGGCGCAAGGTGGTGATGACCGCCGGGCCGACCTTCGAGGCCATCGACCCGGTGCGTGGCATCACCAACATCAGTACCGGAAAGATGGGTTACGCGCTGGCGCGCGCTTGCGCGCAGGCGGGTGCCGAGGTGGTGCTGGTGAGCGGGCCGGTGTCGCTGCCGGTGCCGCTGGGCGTGCAGTGCGTGCCGGCCGCCAGTGCGCGGGAAATGCGCGCTGCGGTGCTGCAGGCGCTTGCCGATGCCGATGTCTTCATCGGCGTGGCCGCCGTGGCCGACTACCGGCCATTGCAGGCGGCAGAGCACAAGATCAAGAAGACGGGCGCGGACCTGTCCATCTCCCTGACACAGAATCCCGACATCCTGGCGGAAGTCGCCGCCTTGCCGGCGGCGCCGTTCTGCGTCGGTTTTGCGGCCGAAAGCCGCGATCTCGACGCGTACGCCGAGGGCAAGCGGCGCAACAAGCGCCTGCCGCTGCTGGTCGGCAACCTGGTGAGCGACGGCATGGGCGGGGACGACAATACCGTGGTCCTGTACGACGACGCTGGGCGTCATCCGCTGCCGCGCGCATCGAAGGCGGAGGTGGCGCGCGGCATCGTCGACCACCTGGCCGCGATGCTGCCGCCGAAGAACTGAGCGCCGACACGAAACCCCGCCGCACCGATCACGGCGCGCAACGCACCAAGGACTCACGGAGGGCTGACATGCACCGAATCGACATCAAGATCCTGGACGAACGGCTCAGGAGCCATCCGCCGGCCTATTCCACCTCCGGTTCGGCGGGCCTCGATCTGCGCGCCTGCCTGCCGGCAGCCATCACCCTGCATCCCGGCGAGACCACGTTGGTGCCGAGCGGCCTGGCGATGCACCTCGCCGATCCCGGGCTGGCGGCGATGGTGCTGCCGCGCTCGGGGCTCGGTCACAAGCACGGCATCGTGCTCGGCAACCTCGTCGGGCTGATCGATTCCGATTACCAGGGGCAGATCTTCGTGTCGGTATGGAACCGCGGGCGTGGCAGCTTCACCATCCAGCCGATGGAGCGCATCGCGCAACTGGTGGTCGTGCCGGTGCTGCAGGTGTCGCTGAACGTCGTCGACGAATTCGGCGCCAGCGAGCGCGGCGCGGGCGGTTTCGGCAGCACGGGCCAGCATTGATGGAGCATCCCGGCATCCCGACCGGCGTCCATGTGCTGTGCGAGTGCGACGGCCGCATCCTGCTGATGCGGCGTGCGGGCACCGGCTTCTTCGACGGCCTGTACAGCCTGCCGGGCGGCCATGTGGAACCGGGCGAATCGGTACTGCAGGCGGCGGTGCGGGAAATGGCGGAAGAAACCGGGCTGGCGGTGGCGCCTGACGCGCTGCAATGGATGGGGGTGGTGCATCGATTGTCGGACACCAACCGCGTCGACTTCTTCCTGCGCGCCACGCACTGGCGCGGAGAGGCCGCGATCCGTGAGCCGGACAAGTGCGATCGCCTCGAATGGATGGATCGTGCGGCCCTTCCGGAGTCCATGGTGCCCTATGTGCGCGAAGCGCTGCAGGCCGGGCCGGGCCCCTGGATGCTGGAACTCGGCTGGCCGCGCTGAGCGGCGGCCGTCGGGCGCGTGCTCGGCTCAGGACAGCATGTCGGCCCAGATGTTCTTCGCCCAGGCGAACGCGTACTGACCTTCGAGGTCGCTCGCGGCGGTCGACAGGCCGCCGGCGCCTTCGACGGGCATCGGTTGCCGCTTGTCCGCATCGTATTGATGCACCGAGGCCACATGGATGGCGTTGCGATCGTCGACGAAGCTGTAGCAGGTGTTCGTCAGCACCGGTGCCGGGCTTGGTGGCTCGCCCGCGAGCAGGTTCAGCACCGCGGCGGCGGCCAGCTTGGCGTGCTGGTTGGCCATGTGGCCCGACTTGGGCATGCCCGGCGCAGGCTGCAGTGCATCGCCGAGCACATGCACGCCTGCCACCCCTTTCGCTTCCATCGTCAGCCAGTCGATGTCCACCCAGCGGCCGTTAACCAGCGGAAGACCCGCGCGCACGGCGATGCTGCCGGCGCGCATCGGCGGGATCACGTTCAGCACGTCGGCGCGGACGCGGTCGAATTCCAGTTCCGCGCTGCGGCTGGCGGCATCCACCGAGCGCAGGTCGCTGTTGGGGACGTATTCGATCAGTTTTCCGTAGCTCTGGAAGGCCTTCGTGAACAAGGCCTTCTTCGACTGGATCTCGGTGTTCGCGTCCAGCACCAGCACTTTCGACCTCGGCTTGTGCCGCTGCAGGTAGCTCGCCACCACGCAGGCTCGCTCGTACGGCCCGGGCGGGCAGCGGTAGGGCGACTTGGGGACGTGCATGGCAAACACGCCGCCGTCGGGCATGTCCTGCAGTTGCTGGCGCAGCAGCACGGTCTGCGGGCCGGCTTTCCACGCATGGGGGAGGCGCTCGAAGTTGCCTTCCAGCCCGGGAACCGCAGCGGTCATGAAATCGATGCCCGGCGACAGCACCAGCCGGTCGTAGCTCAGCACGCCGTTGGCGGTGGTGGACACCGTGCGCCGGGCGTGGTCGATGGCGGTCGCCTCGTCGGTGATCAGTCGCACGCCCCACTTCGACTGCAGGGCGGCGTACGACACGCTGATGTCGGCCAGTTCGCGGTAGCCGCCCACCACGAGGTTCGACATCGGGCATGAAACGAAGGCCGGGTTGCGCTCGATCAACGTCACGTCGACCGCGCCCTGGCTCCACATGCGCAGGTATTTCGCTGCGGTTGCGCCGCCGTACCCACCGCCGATCACCACGACATGGGGCCGCGCGCGGGGCGTGTTGCCCGCGCATGCGGCGAGCCCGCCCAGCGCCGCAGCGCCGGCAAGTCCCTTCATGAAAGTGCGTCGATTCAGCATGCCGTCCATTCCTCACTCGTGCGCGGGCCGCGCGGAAAGGTAGCCCGCGATCAGCGCGAGTTGATCGTCGCTGTAGCCTCTGGCGATCTGGTGCATGATCGTGGCCGGGCGCGATCCCGATTTGAAGGCGAGCAGCTTCTGCATCAGCCGATCGCGCGCCTCACCTGCCAGGCTGTCCATGCCGCCGGCGCTGTGGCCGTCGGTGCCGTGACAATTGGCGCAGGTGGCGGCGAGGTTCCGTGCGAGATTCGCGTCGGCCGCGGCAGCCGCGCCGCTGATGCTGAGGCCGACGCCGAGCAGGCACAGCGAGGCGAGGATGGGAGACAATTTCACCTTGGATTCCTTTTTCACGCGGGCACGCGAACTTTTGCGCCGGCGAGCTGGCCTCAGTCGTGATTGCGCCGGCGCGGGACTCTATGGGGCGCAGGGAGTATAGCCCAGCGCGGCGGCGCCTCATTCTTGTGGAGACGAAACATGAATCACCAACGCAGGCGGGCGCTGCGAGCGGGCGGCGGGCTGGGCCTCTACGCGCTGCTCGTCGCCGCAGGGCTGATCAGCCCTGAACTTGCGCAGGCCGCGCAGAAGCGCGCCGGTTTTGATGCGCACACACTCGACGCCGCCTTGTCGGCGCTCGGCGCGGGCAAGCCCGCGGCCAGTTCCGACATCGAACTCAACGTGCCCGACCTCAATGAAAACGGTGCGGCGGTGCGGCTGGGCATCGTCAGCCGCCTGCCGAAGACCGAGCAGGTGGCGATCCTGATCGAGAAGAATCCCAGTCCGCTGGCTGCGATCTTCACCATCCCCGAGGGGACGCTGGTCGATCTGCAGACCGAGGTCAAGGTGAGCGAATCTTGCCCCATCCACGTGCTGGTGAAGGCGAGTGGGCGCTTCTACAGCGTCAGGAAGGACGTGCAGGTCACCATTGGTGGCTGCGGCTGATGGCGGAGAGCTCGAACATGACCAACCCCACGCGCATCCGCGCGACCGTCAGGGACGGCATTACTGAAGTGCGCGCCCGGTTGTCCCACGTCATGGAGACGGGGATGCGCAAGAACGCCGCGGGCGTGCTGATTCCGGCCCATTTCATCACCGATCTTGCGGTGTCCCACAACGACCGCGTCGTGCTGAGCGCCCAGTTCGGCCCCTCGGTGTCGGCCAATCCCTATGTGGTGTTCAAGTTCCGCGGCGGCGCGCCCGGCGAGCGGATACGCGTGACCTGGACAGACAACCTGGGCGAGAGCCGCAGCGACGAGGTAGCCATCGCGTGACCCGGCGCGGCGAGACACGCGGCGGAGCGATCATGTCCAGGTTTGCCGCCGTTGCTGCCCGGTGGCTCAAGCGGGGTGCGCCGCAGATCGCGTTGGTCAGCGCCGCTCGCCGACGCCATAGCGCCGGTCCAGGCGGTTCATCACGAACACGTAGATGCCGATGATCGCGAGATACACGATCAGGGAGCCCTGCGCGAAGATGTAGAAGCCGAGCGGAAAGTCGAGGAAGCTGAAGGCGTTGAGTTCGCGTGCGTAGAAGCCCGCGACGAAGGTGACGGAGAACCAGACCACCAGCAGGCTGAAGGTCAGGACCAGGTTGCGGCGCCAGTAGGCGCGGTGTTTCTCGGTCAGTTTCATCGCGAGGTAGCCGTCATGCACATTGACGAGGGTCCCATCGCCGGGGCCCTCGTCGACCGGGCCGAGCAGGTGGCGCTTGCGGGCTGCATCAGCCGCCGTTGCCGTTACCCGTCGCGGCGAAATTGCGCGACAGCTCGGCCTGCACTTCCTGTGGCGCGGGCTCGTAGCCCCCGGCCTCGAGCACGAATTCGCTTTCGCCTGCGCAGATGGCCTTCAGTCGGCTCTCGAAGCCGTCCATCTCCGACATCGGCACCCGCGCCGAGATCTGCATCCAGCCCGCCGACGGGCTGTCGGTGCTGGTGAGGCGGCCACGACGGGCCGACAGCTCGCCGCTGACTTCGCCGAACAGCGCGTCCGCCATCTTCACCTGCACGTCCAGCATCGGCTCCAGCACCTGCGGTTTCGCGGCGAGCACTGCCTCGATCAGCGCATGGCGCGCCGCGGTGGCGAACGACACTTCGTTGGAATCGACCGCATGGTGCTTGCCGTCCGTCACCACCACGCGGAGGTCCTGGATCGGGAAACCGGCGAAGGCGCCCTCGGTCAGTGCCTGGCGCACGCCTTTTTCCACCGCCGGCATGAAGTTGGTGGGAATCGCGCCGCCCTTGACCTCGTCGCCCAGTTGCAGGCCCGCGCCGCGCGCCAGCGGCTCGACGCGCAGGGCGACTTCGCCGAACTGGCCCGCGCCGCCGCTCTGCTTCTTGTGGCGGTAGCGCGCCTCGGCAACGGTGGAAATCGTCTCGCGGTAGGGAATTGCCGGCGGCGCGGTGTCGAGCTGCAGGTTCCAGCGCGCGGACAGCTCCTCGAGCACGATCTTGAGGTGCTGCTCGCCGAGCCCGCGCACCACCGTGTGGCGGCCGCGCACGTCGTAGCTGACTTCCAGGCAGGGATCCTCGTCGGTGAGGCGTGCCAGCGCCTCGGACAGCTTCTGCTCGTCGGCAGGCTTCTTCGTGATCAGCGCCAGGCCATAGACCGGCTGGGGAAAGGCGAAAGGGGCGAGGTGGAAGTAGTCCTCGTCGTGCGAATCGTGCAACACCGCGTCGCGGTGGATTTCGTCCACCCGTGCCACTGCGCACAGGTCGCCGGGCACACCGAGCGGCGTCTCGACGGCGTTGCGACCCTGCATGCGCAGCAGGTGGGCGACCTTGAACGGCTTGCGCCCATCGCCGATGAAGAGCTGCGAGCTGGGGCTCACCTGGCCCTGATGGATGCGGAACAGGCCCAGCTTGCCGCGATACGGATCGTTGGAAACCTGGAACACGTGGGCGACGACGTGGCGCGCGGGGTCCGGCGCCACGCCGACGGGCTCGGCCGCGGCGCCTTCGCCTTTCAGGAAGGCGGGCGGATTGCCTTCGGTGGGATCGGGCGCGAGCTTGCCGAGGATGTCGAGCAGTTCGCGCACGCCGGCACCGGTGCGCGCGGACACGAAGCACACCGGCACCAGATGCCCCTCGCGCAGCGCCTGCTCGAAGGGTGCGTGCAGTTGCTCTGGGTCGAGCGATTCGCCCTGTTCGAGGTACTTCGCCATCAGCTCTTCATCCAGTTCGACGATCTGGTCGACGATCGCGCCATGCGCGGCGTCCACGCTCGAGATCGCCGTCGTCGCGGCGGCGTCCGGCGCGAAGAAGCAATCCACGACCTTGTCGCCGCCCGGTGCCGGCAGGTTGATCGGCAGGCACTCGCGGCCGAACTCGGCGACGATGGCGTCCATCAGCGCGGCAAAGTCGGCTCCTGCGACATCGATCTTGTTGACGACGATCATGCGGCACTTGCCCCTGGCCGCCGACATCATGCGGCGCGTGCCGCTTTCCACGCCGGCGGCGGCGTTCACCACCACGACGGCCGTCTCGACAGCGGGCAGGGTGGCCAGCGCGCGGCCGGCGAGGTCCGGCAGGCCCGGTGCATCGAGCAGGTTGATCCAGTGGCCGGCCCACGTCAGGTGGACCAGGGAAGCGTGCAGCGAGTGACCCATCGATCTTTCCTGAGGGTCGTGATCGGAAACCGTATCGCCGCGTTCGACGCTGCCGGCGGCACCGATCTCGCCGGCTGCGGCCAGCAGCGCCTCGACGAGCGTGGTCTTGCCGCAGCCGGCGTGGCCGAGCAGGCTCAGGTTGCGGATGTCGTGAACCGAGCTGGGTGTCATCGCTGTGCTCCCTGTGTTTGTGTATGCGATCGCACCAAGTTTCCGCCTGCCGCAGGCCGATGGCAATGCATCAGATCAAGCCGGCCCGCCGTCGGCGCGTGGTCTGGCGCCGCATTGCGGTTCACGCGCTGCGCAGCCCCAGCAGGCGGGTCAGCGCGATCGCGGCGAGCGGCAGCACCAGGCCGAGCACCGTCACGGTGACCAGCAGCGTGCCGAGCTGGCTGTAGTCTGCCGGACTGGTGATCGCGCCGGTGGCGGCGTCCTTTACCGCGCGGCTGACGATGTAGATCTCGTTCAGGTACTTGGTGCCGAGCTGGGCGGCCGACAGCGCGAGGTTGGTGAAGGACGCCATCACCGCGAAGTAGGTCGCCTTCAGGTGCCGCGGCGCGGAATTCGCGATCCACGCCAGCATCGGCACCATCGACACCTGGCCGAGCGGGGATTCCAGCGCGGTGTTGGCGATGGCGATGAAGCGTGCATCGACGACGCCGCCAGTCAGGTTCGCGGTCCAGTGGTGCAGGCCATGGAACATGCCGATGATGGGCAGCGACAGCAGGGTGGTGGTGACGGTCAGGAACAAGACGATCTGCGCGATGGACTTCTCCGCCATGAAGCGCCGGAACAGGAACAGCCCGGCGAGCGTCAGGCCGCTGGTGATGAGGTCGAGGCGCGACAGGAAGGACTGGTCGAAACCAAGCTCGTCGATCATCCACCAGCTCGCGCCGGCGCCCGGCCCGGGCAGCGCGCGGAACACGAAGATGACGATGATGGTGCCGAGCAGCATGCGCCGCGCGTCGGGCGCGAGCTCACGTACCAGGCGGAAGATCATGAAGCCGATGACGGCGAAGGACGCGGCGAAGATCAGCTCCTCGCCGTAGTCGATGCCCGACAGGCCCACCGTCAGCGTGATCGCGATGAAGAGCGCGCTGCCGCCGAGAATCCACCAGTTGGGGGTGGTCTTCTCCTGCGGCTCGTGCAGCAGGCGGTCGATCTCGGCGCGGTCGCGTCCCAGCGCGGCGAGTCGGCGTGCTTCGCGCCGCTTCAGCACGCTGGCGAGCATGACGCCGCTGACCGACAGCAGCGGGATGACCATTGCGTATTCGTAGATGCGCAGGTAGATCGCCACCTTCTGCGCTTCGGCAAGCGACTCCGCACCGGCGAACATCACCACATTGGCGAGCGAAACCAGCACCGTCCCGCCGATGATGGCGACGCGGCCGAGCATCTGCATCGTCGTGTGCATCAGGCGGACGGTCTCGTCTGGCAGCGGCTCGCCACGCTCGTCGATGCGCGGTACCGCCTCCACCGTCATCGCATCGGCCACCGCGTCCTGCATCACGTAGCCCACTGGCGACAGCAGGGTGGACAGCACGAACCAGGCTTCGACTGGCATCACCGCCCGCATCGCGTCCGGCTGGCCGATGAGGCCGATCATGATCGCCAGGCTGGCGGCGATCAGCGCCGCGCCGAGGTACACCAGGCCGGCCTTGTGCCGCCAAAGCAGGTCGACGAGGTGGCCGATGGGCATCTTGAGCGCCCACGGGATGCCCGCCCAGAAGCCGAGCGCGGCGAGGAAGGCCGCCGACAGGCCGAGGTAGTCCTTGACGAAGAAGGTGCCGACGATGCCGGTGAGGCCGGACACGCCGGCGGCGCAGTACACCATCAGCGGCGGCAGGTAGGAAACGCGCAGCTCGCGGACGAGCTCGAGGATGTTGCGGTCGATCCAGCGGTAAAGAGAAGTCAGCACTTGGGGATGTCCTCGATGGCCCGGAGTGTCGTTGCAGGGACTGTGGATGCGGACGCTTGCAGGCGCTCGCGACGGGCTGCCGTCGAGCTCAGCGCCCCAGCAGGCGTTCGACCCAGGGCATGATCCAGGGCAGGGACAGCGCAGTGACGAGACCGTTCAAGCCCATCGCCAGCGCGGCGAAGGCGCCTGCCTGCTCGCCTGTCTGGAAGGCGCGGGCGGTGCCGATGCCGTGAGAGGCAAGGCCGATGGCGAAGCCGCGCACCGCGGGGTCGGAGATGTGCAGCCAGCGGTACAGGTAGCGCGCGCCGATGGCGCCGAGGATGCCGGTGCTGATCACCAGCACCGCGGTCAGCGAAGGCAGCCCGCCGAGGCGCTCGGCGACCGCCATCGCGATCGGTGTGGTGACGCTCTTCGGCGCGAGCGACATCAGCGACTCGCGGCTGGCGCCGAGCAGCGCGCCGATGCCCCAGGCAGAGAGCGCCGCAGTCAGCGAGCCGGCCACGAGCGCGATCGCCAGCGGCGCCGCCATCGCCTTCAGGCGCGGCCATTGGGCGTACAACGGAATGGCGAGCGCGACCGTCGCCGGGCCGAGCAGGAAGTGCACGAACTGCGCACCGTCGAAGTAGGTCTGGTAAGGCGTGCCGGTGAGCAGCAGCACGCTGGCGAGCATGGTGACCGCGAGCAGCACCGGGTTGGCGATGGGATGGAAGCCGGCGCGCTGGTAGATGCGGAACGCCGCGTGGTAGGCCAGCAGCGTCAATGTGAGCCCGAGCAGCGGCGTCGCCGACAGATAGACCCAGACTTCTTCCAGCCGCGGCGTCATTGCTGCGCTCCCTTCGACGAGGCGCGGCGGCGCGTCAAGGCTTGCAGCACCACCGCGGTGACGATGATCGCCAGCGCAGTGCTGGCGACCAGCGCCACCAGCAGCGGCAGCCACTCGTTGGCCAGGCGGTCGCCGTACAGCACGATGCCCGTGCCGGCCGGCACGAACAGCAGCGACAGGTGCTGCAGCAGGGTGCCGGCCGTCTGGCGCAGGTCCTCGCCCGGCCCGCCGCGCACCAGCAGCGTCAGGAACAGCAGCGCCATGCCGATTACCGGCCCGGGAATCGGCAGCGCCAGCGCTCGGGCGATCACTTCACCGATCAACTGGAAGACGAGCAGCAGGGTGAGGGCGGCAATCATGGTCGGGGCACCACCAGGCAGGTCGGGGATGTGCAGGGCAAGGCTTGCAGGCTACCGCGGCACGGGCGCGCTGCGGAGCCCCTTATCGCTTCATAGCAGCGCATGGCCGGCCATGCGCGCCAGGATGCCGAGCACGGCGCCGAGCGCGGCGGGTTTCCACACCGAGGCCACGCGCCGCCCGGCGGAGATCAGCACCGCCACGCCACCCACGTCGAGCGGGTGGATCAGGAAGCCGGCGTTGGCGTTGAGCATCGCCGCGCTGGCGGTGCCGTTCCGCAGCATGTCTTCCATCACGCCCATCATCGCGGTGCCGCCGGCGATCGCCTTGGTCAGCGTCAGCAGCACCATCGCCGGATGGATGTCCAGCGCCGCGAGCAGCGGGGCCAGCACGGCGGTCAGCGCGTCGATCGCACCGCTGGCGCGCAGCACCATCACCACCACCAGCGCCAGCACCAGCATCGGAATGGCGCCGACGGCAATCTTGAAGGCTTCGGCGCCGGCACGGTTGATGACGTCGAGCACGCCTTTCGTGTCGTCGGCGACGCGATGCTGCAGGCTCTCGTCCAGCGGCCCTTCGATCGACGACAGTGAGCGGCCGAAGACGTGGTAGGTGACTGCCGCCGCGACCAGGCCGCCGAGGAGCGACAGCAGCAGCGCCGGGCCGAACGCGAGCCCCATCGCCGCCATGGGGAAGGTCACGTTGGCCTGTGCCATCGCCATCACCATGGCCAGCGTGGCCGCCAGGTGACGGTCCGAGGCGCCGCGGCTCTCCATCATGGTGAGCGTCGCGACCGGCGCGGCGAAGCTGACGAAATTGATCTGCAATGCGGCAAACACGCCCAGCCCGGTGAGACCGGCCGGGCGCAGCAGCGGCGCCAGGCGCGCCACGATCCAGTCGAGCGCCCCGCGCGCCTCGAGCATTCGCATCAGGGCGAGCATCACCACCATGATGGGCAGCAGCACGAAAAGGGCGAGTTCCACGGCCGAGCGGCCGGCCTGCAGGATGGTCTGGGTCAGGAGGTCCATCGGCGTCCGGGTGATAGGGAATTGTTGCGATGCCGCATGGTAAGCGTCATGCCGGCCGCAGTCGATCGCGGGTGAGTCATTTGCGGCCAAAGACCCGCACGCCCAGCAGCACGCCGGTGGTCAGCAGGACGATGCCCGCCGTCTCGGCCGCACTGGGCCAGCGCCCGTGCCAGATGAAGGCATACAGCAGCGCCGCGAGCGTCTCGAAAACGATCAACTGGCCCATCAGCGCGGCAGGCAGCCGGGCGCTGGCGTGGTTCCACAGCAGCGTGCCGAGCCAGGACGCCGCCAGGCCGAGGGTGAGCATCATGCCCACGAAGAGCGCCGGACGCGCCCCGAGTGGCCAGGGGAAACCGCTGCCGCCGGCGCCTGCCAGCCCGTCCCACAGCCCATAGCCCAGGGCCGCAAGCAGCGCCAGCGGCAGCGTGGCGAGCCCCTGGGCGGTGGCCCAGGCGCGGGACAGGCCGGCACCGCGCGCGCGCAGCCAGTGGCCGTTGCGAATCGGGTACCAGGTCCAGCAGGCCAGCGCACAGACGGCAGACGCGATGCCGAGCAGATAGCCGGCGCCTGCGGGGCCGTCAGCGCCAGTGCGGCCGGCGGTGTCGGCATGCACCAGCAGCAGGCCGCCCGCCATCGCCGCCAGCGGCAGCGCAAGCCTGCGCCAGGGCACGCCGCCGCCGGCGGTGCGCCGGTCGACGAGGTTGGCGCACACGGCGATGACGACCGGCAGCGTGCCGATGATCAGGGTGGGCAAGGGCGCACCGGCCAACTGGATCGCGCTGGCCAGCGTGGCGTAGTACAGCAGGTTGCCGATCGCCGCCAGCTTGAACGCCTCGATCCAGTCGCTGCGCTCGAGCCGCGCCAGGGTGTGGCGGTCGAACCATGCCAGGCCGAGCGCGAGCACGCCGAAAGCGATGTAGCGGCCGATCGCCAGCATCAGTCCCGGATAGTCGCCCAGCACCAGCGGCGTGACGAAAACCAGGCCCCACAGCAGGCCGGCGCCCAGCGCACAGAGCAGGCCGGCAATCATCGGCGTCGAAAGGCGGGAACGTGGGTGGGGAAAGACATCAGGCGTGCCGTGTTGGGTTCGGGGCGATGCCCGGCGCGCCGTGGGCGCGCACAAAAAACGGCGCCCGCAGGCGCCGTCCGGGATTCTACGCGCGGCTTCGGGCCGCAGCGCATCATTCCATCGCTTCGTAGAGCGGCAGGGTCAGGAACTCGGGGAAGTCCTCGGTCAGCGACATCTTCTCGAAGATCACTGCTGCCTGGTCGTAGGTCGCGGTGGCTTCGCCCTCGGCGGTGACGGTCGCCTTCACCTTGGCAAGCTCCTCGGGGATCAGTGCGCGGACCCAGTCGGCGGTGACCTTGCGGCCGTCGTCGAGAACGCCCTTCGGCGAAATCACCCACTGCCAGATCTGCGAGCGCGAGATCTCGGCGGTGGCGGCGTCTTCCATCAGGTTGTGGATGGGCACGCAACCGTTGCCGGCCAGCCAGCTTCCCAGGTAGTGGATGCCGACGTTGATGTTGTTGCGCACACCCGCTTCGGTGATCGGCTGTTCGGGCTGGAAGTTCAGCCAGTCCTTCGGGCCGAAGCGCCCTTCCACCTGCCTTTCCCACTGGTTGGGTTTGTCGCCCAGCACCTTGACGAACTCTTCCATGGCGATCGGCACCAGCCCCGGGTGCGCCACCCAGCCACCGTCGTAGCCGTCATTGGCGTCACGCGTCTTGTCGTGGCGGATGCCGGCCAGTGCCTTCTCGTTGGCGACCGGGTCGCTCTTGATCGGGATCAGCGCGCTCATGCCGCCCATCGCCGGCGCGCCGCGCTTGTGGCAGGCCTGCACCAGCGCCAGCGCGTAGCTGCGCATGAAGGGCACTTCCATCGTGATCGCGGCGCGGTTAGCGAGGCAGAAGTTCTTGTTCTTCTTGAACTTCTTGATGCACGAGAAGATGTAGTCCCAGCGCCCGGCGTTGAGGCCGGCGGAGTGCTCGCGCAGTTCGTACAGGATCTCTTCCATCTCGAAGGTGGCGAGAATGGTTTCGACCAGCACGGTGGCCTTGATCGTGCCGCGCGGCAGGCCGACTTCGTCCTGCGCCATGCAGAAGATGTCGTTCCACAGGCGGGCTTCGAGGTGCGACTCCATCTTCGGCAGGTAGAAGAAGGGGCCGGCGCCACGGGCGATCTGCTCCCTCGCGTTGTGGAAGAAGAACAGGGCGAAGTCGAAGATGCCGCCCGACACGCGCTGGCCGTCGATCAGCACGTGCTTCTCGTCCAGATGCCAGCCGCGCGGACGCACCTGCAGGGTGGCGATCTTGTCGTTCAGCCTGTAGGCCTTGCCGCCGTCGGCGGTGAAGTCGATCTGGCGGCGGATGGCGTCAAAGAGGTTCACCTGGCCCTGGAT
The DNA here is from genome assembly GCA_018240585.1 of Pseudomonadota bacterium. Taxonomy (GTDB): domain Bacteria; phylum Pseudomonadota; class Gammaproteobacteria; order Burkholderiales; family Rhodocyclaceae; genus Thauera. The sequence continues at coordinate 23,888 of JAFEFM010000484.1, read as the reverse complement.
CTGGTTGTACCAGTTCGGGCTGTTGGAATCCTCGAAGTCGGTCATGTAGGAATCAGCGCCCGAGTTGAAGGCGTTGATGATCATCTTGCGCTCGACCGGGCCGGTGATCTCCACGCGGCGGCATTCCAGCGCCTTGGGGAGGGGCGCGACCTTCCAGTCGCCCTCCCGGATGTGCTTGGTCTCGGGCAGGAAGTCGGGCATCTCGCCGGCGTCGATGCGCGCCTGGCGGGCGACGCGCGCCTTCAGCAGCTCCTGGCGGCGCGGTTCGAAAGTGCGGTGCAGCTTGGCGACCAGCGCCAGCGCGTCGCGGGTCAGGATCTGGTCGAAACGGGGCGACAGCGGGGCGTTGATCTGCATGCCCTGGGGCAGGTCGAGGCTCATGGGAAGTCCTTGTGCTTGCGGGTGGGTGATGTCTGGTGAAGGGAGGGTCAGCCGATGACGCGGTTCATGGAGTCTTCAGGAAGTAATGTGCCGTGAGCAGGCCGCCGACGGCGATGATGAAGCGTCGCAGCCAGGCGGCCGGAATGCGCCGTGCCAGCGCGGCGCCCACATAGCCCCCCAGCGTCGCGGTGGCGAGCATCACCAGGGTGTGAGGCCACGACACCGCATTGGCAATGACGAACGTGCCGACGGCAACACTGTAGATTACCGCCGACAGCCAGTTTTTCAAGGCGTTGATTTCATGCACGTCCTTGAAACCCTGTATGGCCAGCGCGGCGATCATCAGGATGCCCATGCCGGCGCCGAAGAAGCCGCCGTAGATCGACACGACGAGCTGGAACACGAATCCGCCGGGGCCGATGTGGCGCTCGTCTGCATGTGCAGGCACAGGCCTGAGCTTGCGGACAAGCGTCGAAATCTGGCTGCTGAAGGCGAACAGCACCGTCGCCACCAGCAGCAGCCACGGGATGAGCCTGGCGAACGCCGCGTTGGACGTGGCCAGCAACAGCAGCCCCCCTGCGATTCCGCCGACGAACGCGACCGCCGACAGCATCGGCAGGCTGCGCCGGAAGCGCGCCAGCTCCTGGCGGAAGGCCCAGGCCCCGGCCAGGCTGCCGGGCCACAGCGACACCGAGTTGCTGGCGTTGGCCACCACCGGCGGCACACCCACCGCCAGCAGGGCCGGGAATGAAAAGAAGGTGCCGCCGCCGGCGACCGAGTTCACTGCGCCCGCCGCGAAGGCGGCGACGCCGATGAGTGCGATCTGGGTGAAATCCATGCCGGCCATGGGTTGCTTGTCGGGTGTTCGCGGGGCGTGTCTGGAAGGGCGGGGCGAGGGGCTTGGCGTGGTCCTGCTGCGCTGCAGTCTATGCGAGTCTTATATAAAACAACAGATCAGGTATGATCAATTCGGCTTTTACTTTTTGTCAAAGATGGATCAGCTCAAGCAGATCGAAACCTTCGTTGCTGTCGCTATTCGCGGCAGCCTGTCCGCGGCCGCGCGCGCGGAAGGAGTCACGCCGGCGGTGATCGGGCGCCGGCTGGACGCGCTCGAGCAGCGGCTCGGGGTGCGGTTGCTGCTGCGCACCACGCGCAGCGTGACCCTCACCTTCGAGGGCAGCGCGTTCTTCGAGGACTGCCAGCGCATCCTGACCGAACTGTCGAACGCCGAGGCGGCGGTCAGCCTGGGAAGCGTGAAGGCCAGCGGGCACCTGCGCATCTCCGCACCGGCGGGTTTCGGGCGACGCCATGTCGCGCCGCTGGTGAGGGAGTTCCTCGACGCCCATCCCGAGGTCAGTTGCACGCTGGACCTGAGCGACCGCCTGGTGGATCTCGTGAATGAAGGCATCGACTGCGCGATCCGCATCGGCGAGCTGGGCGACTCCAGCCTGGTGTCGGTGCGCCTGGCGGAGAACCGCCGCGTGGTGGTCGCCAGTCCGGATTATCTGGCGCGCCACGGCGGGCCGATCACGCCGGCCGAACTCGCCGGGCACGTCTGCCTGTCGCTGGGCCAGCAGCGGGGCTGGCAGTTTCGCGATGCGGCGGGCGAAATGGTGACGGTGAAGGTGGGCGGGCGTTTCGAGTGCAATGATGGCGCGGTGCTGCATGAATGGGCGCTGGCCGGACATGGGCTGGCATGGCGATCGCTGTGGGAAGTGGAGGGCGATCTGCGCGCCGGCCGCCTGAAGTCGGTTCTGGACGATTTTGCCGCACCGCCCAACGGCATCCACGCCGTCTATCCGCAGCGCCGCAACCTCGCGCTGCGGGTGCGCCTGTTCATCGATTTCCTGCGCAATCGCTACGGCGAACCCGAATATTGGCGCGCCTCCTGATCTGGCGCCCGCTCGGACATGCGAGCGGTGTTGAAATGGATTTCAAGCTCGGGTATAGTGCGCGTCCCTTGCTGCTGTAGCTCAGTCGGTAGAGCAACTGATTCGTAATCAGTAGGTCACCAGTTCGATTCCGGTCAGCAGCACCAGAACTCCGACGCGGGGTGGAGCAGTCCGGTAGCTCGTCGGGCTCATAACCCGAAGGTCACAGGTTCAAATCCTGTCCCCGCAACCACAAAAGCACGAAAGCCCGATCCGCAAGGTCGGGCTTTCGTGCTTTTGGCTGCGCCTTTCCGGCCTGGCCTCGAGGAGCTGCCAATTAGCGCGACGGGGTCGATGCGGCCGATCGGCAGTGGCGTGGCTGGCCGCAGAGGGTTTGCCGGTCACGGCGTGAATGGCCGGGCGCCGTGGTTCGCGGTACGATCGAAAATCCGCTCGCCACTGCAAAGGAATCCCTCATGAAGACATCCTTCGTGCTCACCCTGATCGGCCGCGACCGGCCGGGGCTGGTCAGTGCAGTCGCCGCGCGTGCGACCGCCGTCGGTGCGAACTGGCTGGAGAGCCGGCTGGCGCAGTTGGCCGGGCAGTTCGCCGGGGTTGTACGCCTCGAGGTGGAGGAGCGCGACGCCGGACGGCTCGAGGCCGCGCTTCGCGAGCTCGAGACCGAGGGACTGCACCTGATCATCGAACGTGGTGCCGTCGCGGGCACTGCTGCGACACGGCGGATCACGCGGCTGGAGCTCGTCGGCCACGACCGCCCCGGCATCGTGCGCGACATCTCGGCGGTGCTTGCGCGCCACGGCGTCAGCATCGAGGAGCTCGAGACGGCCTGCGAAAGCGCGCCGATGTCGAGCGAGCCCTTGTTCCGCGCGACAGCCGTGCTCGATGTGCCGGCGAGCGTGTCGCTGGATGCGCTGCGCGGAGATCTCGAGGCGCTCGCCAACGAATTGATGGTCGATCTGAACCTGAACGACGATTCGGCAGCGTGCTGAAGCGCAGGACAGCCACGCAAAGCCGGGGAGCGTGCACGTGACGTCCGGGGATGCGACGGGGCAGGGTGTAGCGCGCCCCTGGCCGGCGCCGATCCGCGCCCTGGCGCATCGCAACTTCCGTTTCTATTTCATCGGGCAGGGCGTGTCGGTGCTGGGCTCGTGGGTGCAGCAGGTGGCGCTGTCCTGGCTCGTGTACCGCCTGACCGGCTCGGTGGCGCTGCTCGGTTTCACCACTTTCGCTGCGTTGCTGCCCATCCTGTTCATCGGGCCGCTGGCCGGAGCGTGGATCGACCGCCACGACAAGCGCCGCCTGCTGATCCTGGTGCAGGGCCTGCTGGCCATGCAGGCTGGCAGCCTGGCGCTGCTGACTGCGTTCGATGCCATCGGTCCGCGGCTCATCATCGCCATGTCGGTTGTGCTCGGCGTGCTCAATGCCTTCGATACGCCGCTGCGCCAGTCGCAGATCGGCGCCTTCGTCGGTCGGCGCGAGGACCTGCCCAACGCGCTGGCGCTCAATGCGATGCTGTTCAACTCCGGGCGCTTCATCGGGCCGCCGCTCGCAGGCCTGTTGCTGGGGCTGACGTCGGAGGCGGCATGTTTCGCCATCAATGCGTTGTCGTTTGCCGCCCTGGCCGTGGGCGTGGCGCGCATCCGCGTGGTGCCGCCACCTCGTGCGGCGGGGTCGATCGGCGAGGTGTTCCGCGAAGGGCTGCGCTATGTGTGGTCGGAATATCCGGCGCGGATGCAGATCACGATCCTCGCGGTGGTGAACATCACTGCATCGAGCTACGCCGTGCTGCTGCCGGTGTTCGCCAGGGAGGTCTTCGTGGGTGATGCGCGCATGCTTGGATGGCTTTGGGGCGCGGCGGGGGCGGGCGCCTTTCTCGGCACGATCTTCCTCGCCACGCGCAAGCGCCTGAAGAGCCTGGTGCGGGTGGTGGTCGGTGGCGCGGGGCTGAGCGCGCTCGCGCTGCTCGTCTTCTCCTACAACCGCTATCTGCCGCTGGCGCTGGCCGCGATGGGTGGGGTGGGTTTCGGCATTTCGGTGTGCAATGTCGGCGTCAACATGTTGCTGCAGGCCGCGGCGCCCGATCACCTGCGCGGGCGCGTGGTGTCCTTCTTCAGTTCGACGCGCTTCGGGCTGGATGCGATCGGCGGCCTGCTGGCAGGGTTGCTGGCGGCGCGCATTGGCGTACAGGCCGCGGTGCTGGTCGAGGGTGTGCTGCTCGCCGGGTTCTTCTTGTGGAGTTTGAGTCTGGTGCCGCGACTACGGTCGTTCCATGGAAGTGGCGACGGCATTCATTGAATGTTGACGTTTACGTCAACGAGAAATATGTTCGCGCCTTGGCGTTCGCCGCGTGGGGCGGACGGGAGAGAGGAGAGTCTTGCGATGAAGATTGAAAACGGCGTTTTCGTGGTGACCGGTGGCGGATCCGGGCTGGGCGCGGCGACGGCCCGCATGCTGGTGGAAGGTGGTGGCAGCGTCGTGCTGGCCGACGTGAATCGGGAGGCCGGCGAGGCCATGGCGGCTGAGCTGGGCAAGGCGGCGGTGTTCGTGGCCACCGACGTCACCGACGAGGCGAGCGCGAAGGCGGCGATCGACACCGCGGTGTCGCGCTTCGGCGGGCTGAACGGCTTGGTGAGTTGCGCCGGCGTCGCCCCGGCGGAGAAGGTGGTCGGTCGCGATGCGCCGCACCGTCTGGACTCCTTCGCGCGCACCGTCGGCATCAACCTGATCGGCACCTTCAACATGCTGCGACTGGCCGCCGACGTGATGAGCAAGGCGGCGCCCAACGCCGACGGCGAGCGCGGTGTGATCGTCAATACCGCTTCGATCGCCGCGTTCGACGGCCAGGTGGGGCAGGCAGGTTACGCCGCCTCCAAGGCGGGCGTGGTCGGCCTGACGCTGCCGGTGGCGCGTGAGCTCGCGCGCTTCGGCGTTCGCGTGATGACCATTGCCCCCGGCATCATGGAAACGCCGATGCTGATGGGCATGCCGCAGGACGTGCAAGACTCGCTCGGCAAGACGGTGCCTTTCCCGTCGCGCATGGGCAAGCCGGCGGAGTTCGCCGCGCTGGTGCGCCACATCCTCGAGAACGGCTATCTCAATGGCGAAGTGATCCGCCTCGACGGCGCGATCCGCATGGCCGCCAAGTAGCACCTTTGGGCCTGCACGAGCGGCCGGCGTCGGCGTCCGCTCGTGCAGGCCCGTCGCGACGCGTGCTGCAGTGCAATAGCCGGTGTGCCGGAAATGTGCTAAAAGGTTGCGTCCGTTCCGACCGCCCCGGATGGCCCCGCCATCCGGGGCGGCTTCCTGTCGTCCTTGATGAACCCAGCCGAACTGCCGCCTGCTGAAGCCGCCGCACCCGTCCTCGACAACACCGCGGCGGACGCCGACTGCTACCACTGCGGGCTCCCCATCCCGCCGGACAGTCGTCACTACGTCCGCATCGACGGCCGCGACCGCCGCATGTGCTGCGTGGGCTGTGAGGCCGTGGCGCAATCCATCGTCGACAGCGGCCTGATCGACTACTACCGCCATCGCGACGCGATGCCCGAGACGCGGCGCGAGGCGCTGCCTGCCGAGTTGCAGGAGCTCGGCTTGTTCGATCACCCTGATTTCCAGAAGACTTTCGTGCGCCCGGTGGGCGAGCACGAACGCGAGGCGTCGCTGATCCTGGAGGGGATCACCTGCGCAGCGTGCGTGTGGCTCAACGAGCAGCATGTGGCGCGCCAGCCCGGCGTGTCGGCGATCCACATCAACTACGCCACGCGCCGCGCGCGCGTGCGCTGGGACGAGCGCCGCATCAATCTGTCCGGCATCCTGGCTGCGGTGCAGGCGATCGGCTACCGGGCCTACCCTTACGATGCCGAGCGTTCGGAGCAGATCGCGCACAAGGAACGGCGCTCGATGCTGTGGCGGGTGTTCGTCGCCGGCTTCGGCATGATGCAGGTGATGATGTACGCCTTCCCGGTATACGTCGCGCGCGAGGGCGACATGACCTGGGATATCGAGCTGCTGCTGCGTTGGGCGAGCCTGCTGTTGACGCTGCCGGTGGTGCTCTATTCCGCCGCGCCTTTCTTCCAGCGTGCCTGGCGCGACGTGAAGCTGCGCCGGCTCGGCATGGATGTGCCGGTGGCGCTCGGGGTCGGCAGCGCCTTCCTCGCCAGCCTGTGGGCTACGCTCACCGATGGACCGGAGGTGTATTTCGATTCGGTCACGATGTTCGTCTTCTTCCTGTTGGGTGGCCGCTATCTCGAAATGATTGCGCGCCAGAAGGCGGTGCGCGGAGTCGAGGAACTGGGCAAGGTGCTGCCGTCCTTCGCCGAGCGACTGACGGCCTGGCCGGCGCCCGAGGCCGAGCGTGTGCCGGTGTCGCAATTGCTGCCGGGTGACGTGCTGCGGGTGCGGCCGGGCGAGACGGTGGCAGCCGACGGCGTGGTGATTTCCGGCAGCGGCGAGGTGAACGAGGCGCTGCTCACCGGCGAGAGCCGGCCAGTGCCCAAGGACGTCGGCGCGATCCTGACCGGTGGCAGCATCAACGTGTCGAGCCCGCTCGTCTTCCGCGTCGAACAGGTTGGTGATGCGACGCGGCTCGCCGCGATCCGCCGCCTGATGGAGCGTGCCGCAACCGACAAGCCGCGGGTTGCAACGCTCGCCGACCGGGTCGCGGTGTTCTTCATCATTGCCTTGCTGGCGCTGGCGGGCGTGACTGGCGTGGCGTGGTATTTCATCGATCCTCAGCGTGCGCTGTGGGTGTTCGTGTCGGTCCTTGTCGTTGCCTGCCCCTGTGCGCTGTCGCTGGCGACGCCCACGGCGTTGACGGTGGCGACCGACGCGCTGGCGCGCATGGGGGTGCTGGTGACGCGGGGGCATGCGATCGAGACGCTCGCGCGGACCAACCACATGGTGCTCGACAAGACCGGCACCCTGACCTATGGCCGCATGAAGCTGGAGGAAGCCAGTCCGCTCGGCGGCCAGTCGGCCGACGAGGTGCTTGCCCTGGCAGCTGCCATCGAGCAGGGCTCCGAGCACCCGGTGGCGGCGGGCCTGCGAGAAGCGGCAGGGGAGCGCGCCTTGCCCCTGGTGCATGACGTGAGGGCAGAGACGGGGCAGGGCATGGAAGGCGAGATCGACGGACGCAGCGTCTGGATCGGCCGCCCCGGCTTCGTCGCCGCCGCTGCGGGCCTGGCCCTGCCAGAGTCTCTGGAGCGCTTCGAGCAGGGCGGCGGGACGGTGGTGGCGCTGGGCTCGCGCGAGGGCTGGCTGGCGTTGTTCCGCCTGGCCGACCTGCCGCGGGCCGAGGCCGAATCCTTCGTCGCCGGGCTCAAGGCCGACGGCATCCGCGCGAGCGTGCTGTCCGGCGATACGCCCGTCGTGGTGAATGCCGTGGCGGCGGAGCTGGGGATCGGAGATGCGCACGGAGGGCTCACTCCGCAGGGCAAGCAGGCGCGCATCGTCGATCTGCAGCACGACGCCGCAGCCGTGGTGGCGATGGTAGGCGACGGCGTCAATGATGCGCCGGTGCTGGCCCAGGCCCACGTGTCCATCGCCATGGGCGGCGGCACCGACCTGGCCCGCAATCAGGCCGACATCGTGCTGCTCAACGAGAACCTCGGCAGTCTCGGGCGGGGGATCCGGCTGGCGCGAATGACGCTGCGCATCATTCGCCAGAACCTGTGGTGGTCGTTCGCCTACAACATCATCTCCGTACCGCTTGCCATGGCGGGCCTGGTGACGCCTTGGATGGCGGGCATCGGCATGGCCGCGAGTTCATTGCTGGTGGTGCTCAACGCGATGCGCCTGCAGCGCGCCCGCTGAAGGAAGAACATGGAAAGCCTTTACCTGCTGATCCCGGTGTCCGTGATCCTCGTCTTCATCATCGGCGTGCTGTTCTGGTGGTCCTTGCGCAGCGGGCAGTACGACGATCTGGAGGGACCTGCGTATCGCCTCCTGCTCGACGATCGCGACGAGCTTCCCTCAGCCGGGGAAAAGGCGGAAAAAGAGGCGTGCCAGCGTGGTGAGGGCAGGGAGTGAGGCCTGCCACAGGCACGTTGCGGACGGTCGCGCCGGCGCCGGGGCCGATCCGTTGACCTAGGTCAATACGTGTCGGGAGGGGATCGGCATAATTCGCGTGTGGTTCCGGTTCTGGCGAGGCCAGTGGTCAGTGTGCAGGGCCGGGAACTTTTGTCTCTCTGTTGGGGTTGGGGGTGCGTGCAGACGCACCCTTTTTTTTTTGCCCGCCGGATCTGCTCGGGTCATTCCGAATGAATCGGGTGGCGCAATCCGCCGCGGCACGATTCGGCCCTTGCAGCCGCGCCGTTTCGTCATCTTGCTTCCGCCTGCTGCCGCGCTGCAATACAATGTTGATCTGTATCAAATTGTGGACCCCGTCCCGCGGTATTCTTGCGGCGATTTTTGCGCTGCGGCGTTCCTTGCAGCGCGGGGCTTTACCCCAAAGAGTTTTCTTTCGTAGAGGTGACTCACATGCAATCGCAAGCGACTTATAACTATAAAGTCGTGCGCCAGTTCGCCATCATGACGGTGGTGTGGGGCATAGTGGGCATGCTGGTCGGTGTCATCGCCGCAGCACAGCTCGTGTGGCCCGAACTGAACGTCCACGAATTCCTGCACTTCGGCAGGCTCCGTCCGCTGCATACCAACGCAGTGATCTTCGCCTTCGGTGGCTGTGCGTTGTTCGCGACGTCCTACTACGTCGTGCAGCGTACCTGTCACACCCGGCTGTTCGCGCCGGCCCTGGCGTCCTTCACCTTCTGGGGCTGGCAACTCGTCATCGTGCTCGCTGCGATCACGCTGCCGCTGGGCTACACCCAGGGCAAGGAATATGCAGAGCTCGAGTGGCCGATCGACATCCTGATCGCCGTCGTGTGGGTGTCGTATGCGATCGTGTTCTTCGGCACCATCGCCAAGCGCAAGGTCTCGCACATATACGTTGCCAACTGGTTCTACGGCGGCTTCATCCTCGCCGTGGCGCTGCTCCACATCGTCAATAGCGCGGCGATTCCGGTGTCGTTCACCGGCATGAAGTCCTACTCGGCTTACGCCGGCGTGCAGGACGCCATGGTGCAGTGGTGGTACGGCCATAACGCGGTGGGCTTCTTCCTGACCGCCGGCTTCCTCGGCATGATGTACTACTTCGTGCCGAAGCAGGCCGAACGTCCGGTCTATTCGTATCGCCTCTCCGTGGTGCACTTCTGGGCGCTGATCTTCACTTACATGTGGGCGGGTCCGCACCACCTGCACTACACCGCGCTGCCCGACTGGACGCAGTCCGTCGGCATGGTGTTTTCGCTGATCCTGCTGGCGCCCTCGTGGGGCGGCATGATCAACGGCATCATGACGCTGTCCGGCGCCTGGCATAAGCTGCGCACCGACCCGATCCTGAAGTTCCTGATCACCTCGCTGTCCTTCTACGGCATGTCGACCTTCGAAGGCCCGATGATGTCCGTGAAGACCGTCAATGCGCTGTCGCACTACACGGACTGGACCATTGGCCACGTGCACTCGGGCGCCCTCGGCTGGGTGGCGATGGTGTCGATCGGTTCGATCTACTTCCTGATCCCGCGCATGTACGGCAAGACCGAGATGTACAGCGTCAAGCTCATCAACGCGCATTTCTGGATCGCCACCATCGGCGTCGTGCTGTACATCGCCTCGATGTGGATTGCCGGCGTGATGCAGGGCCTGATGTGGCGCGCCACCAATGCGGACGGCACGCTGACCTACTCCTTCGTCGAAAGTGTTAAGGCCAGCTATCCGTTCTGGACGATTCGTCTGACGGGTGGTGTGCTGTTCCTGACCGGCATGCTGATCATGTTCTACAACATGGTGAAGACCATCGCGGGTGAGAAAGCCTACAACGCGCCGGTGCTCGCGCCTGCGGCCGCTCACTGATAACCGGAGAAAAACGAGATGGCTCAATCGAAGCACGAAAAGATCGAGAGCAACGTCTTCCTGCTGATCGTCCTGACGCTGCTGACGGTGAGCGTGGGCGGACTGCTGGAGATCGTGCCTTTGTTCTTCCAGCACTCGACCACGAGTCCGGTCGACTACAAGGGCAATCAGCTCAACGTGAAGCCCTACGATCCGGTGCGCCTTGTCGGCCGTGACATCTACATTCGCGAAGGCTGCTACAACTGTCACTCGCAGATGATCCGTCCGTTCCGCGCCGAAACCGAACGCTATGGCCACTATTCAGTGGCGGGTGAGTACATCTACGACCACCCGTTCCAGTGGGGCTCAAAGCGGACGGGGCCGGATCTGGCCCGCGTGGGTGGCCGTTACTCGGATGAATGGCACCGGGTTCACCTCAACAATCCGCGTGACGTCGTGCCCGAGTCGAACATGCCTGCATTCCCCTGGCTGAATCGTCCGGTGAAGGCCGATGACATCCAGGACCGCATGCGTGCGCTGAACAAGGTCGGCCTGCACAAGTACAGCGACGAGGAGATCGCCGCTGCGCCGGCTGCCATCAAGGGCAAGACCGAGCTCGACGCCGTCGTTGCTTACCTGCAGGGCATGGGCCTCGCGCTGCAGAACGTGAAGTAAGGAGAGTATGCGCCGTGGATATCAACGACTTCCGAAGCATCATCACCGTCATGGGGCTGTTGTCCTTCCTGGGCATCTGCGCCTGGGCGTACAGCCGGCATGCGCAGGCAGGTTTTGAAGAAGCGGCGCGCCTCCCCCTGAACGACGACGATCTGCCGGCCAGCATGCGCCGGCAAGAACAAGAAGGAAGACAAAATGGCTGACTTTATCAGCGGTTTCTGGAACATGTATGTGATGGTGATCGTCGCCCTCAGCCTGCTGTTCTGCGTGTTCGTGCTGGTGTCGAACATGACGAAGCGGGAAGCGGGGCCGGTCCAACTGCACGGCCACGTCTGGGACGAGACGCTCGCCGAGTACAACAACCCGCTGCCGCGCTGGTGGATGTACCTGTTCTGGATCACCATCGGCTTCGCGGTGGTCTATCTGGCGATCTATCCGGGCTTTGGCAAGACCAACCAGGAGCGCGGCGAGCACGCCCAGTACGAGGCGGAAATGAAGGCGGCCAATGAGAAGTACGGACCGATCTTCGCCAAGTATCGCGGCATGGATCTGGCCGCGGTGGCGGCCGATCCGGAGGCGAAGGCCATGGGCCAACGCATGTTCCTGACCTACTGTGCGCAGTGCCACGGTTCCGCGGCGCAGGGGGCGAAGGGATTCCCGAACCTGACCGATGACGAATGGCAATGGGGTGGCGAGGCTGAGACGATCAAGACGACGATCACCGGTGGCCGCATCGCCATGATGCCCCCGTTCGGTCCGTCGCTTGGCGCGGAAGGTGTGAAGGACGTGGCCAACTATGTTCGCTCGCTGTCCGGTCTGGCTCATGATTCCCTGCGTGCGCAACGCGGTGCCGAACTGTTCCAGCAGAACTGCGTTGCCTGCCACGGCGCCGATGCGAAGGGCAACACGGCGATGGGAGCACCGAACCTGACGAACAAGATCTGGCTCTATGGCTCGTCCGAAGCGACGATCATCGAGACGATCACGAACGGTCGCAACAACCGGATGCCCCAGTTCGGCGAATTCCTCGGCGAGGACAAGGTGCATCTGCTCGCAGCCTACGTCGTTGGTCTGAGCAAGAAGTAAGAGTGCATGCCCCGGAGCGTCGTCTCCGGGGTATCTTGTTGCGAAAAAATTAGTATCTACTAATAAAGCGATCATGAAAGACGCTTCCCCCAAGCCTGCGCCCGGCAAGGATGTCGCGGCCGACCGTGAAGAAGTCCTCTACGCCCCGCGCAGGAAGCTCTACGTGCGAGCGGTCACCGGTGTCTTTGCCAAATGGCGCTGGGCTTTGGTGTGGATCACTCAGCTCGTCTTTTACGGCCTGCCCTGGTTGACGTGGAATGACCGGCAGGCCGTCCTGTTTCACCTGACCGAGCGCAAGTTCTACATCTTCGGCTGGGTCTTCTGGCCGCAGGACGTGTTCTTTCTCGCCATCCTGCTGATCATCTCCGCTTACGCGCTGTTCTTCTTCACGGCGGTGGCGGGGCGCCTGTGGTGTGGTTACGCCTGCCCACAGACGGTCTATACCGAGATCTTCATGTGGATCGAGCAGAAGATCGAAGGCGACCACAACAAGCGCCAGAAACTCGACCAGGCGCCGATGAGCAGCCGCAGACTGGCACTTCGCAGCGCCAAATACGGGGCCTGGATGCTGGTCTCGCTGTGGACCGGCTTCACCTTCGTCGCCTATTTCTCGCCGCTGAAGGAGCTGTTGCGTTCGGTGTCGACTCTCGGTTTCGGCCCGTGGGAACTGTTCTGGATCCTCTTCTACGGCAGCTTCACGTATCTGTTCGCAGGCGTGATGCGGGAGCAGGTGTGCAAGTACATGTGCCCGTACGCGCGCTTCCAGAGCGTGATGTTCGACCCGGACACGCTGGTGATCACTTACGACGTAGCGCGCGGCGAGCCGCGCGGTACCCGCAAGAAGGGGATCGACCCGCGCACCGTGGATAAGGGCGACTGCATCGATTGCGGCATCTGCGTGCAGGTGTGCCCGACCGGCATCGACATCCGCGATGGCCTGCAGTACGAGTGCATCGGCTGCGCCGCCTGCATCGACGCCTGCGACCAGGTCATGGACAAGATGAACTATCCGCGCGGCCTGATCCGTTATTCCACCGAGAATGCGGTCAAGCAGCACTGGGGCAGGAAGGAGATCCTGGGGCACGTGATGCGCCCGCGCACGCTGCTCTACGGCGCCGTCCTTGCCCTGGTCTGCATCGGCTTCGTGATCGGTCTGGCGTCGCGCGAGCCCTTGCGGGTGGATGTGATTCGCGACCGCGCCTCCTTGGCGCGCGAGGTCGAGGACGGCATGATCGAGAACGTTTACCGGCTGCAGGTCATGAACATGACCGAGGCGCCACGCGCGTTCCACTTTGCGGTTTCCGGGCTGGAAGGCGCGAAGATCGACGGCGAGAGCCAGATCAAGGTGGGGCCCGCTGCAACCGAAGCCGTCACCTTGAGGGTGCTGGTCCCCGCCGACTCCGGCAAGCCTGGTGCGAACGAGCTCGCCTTCGACGTGAAGGCCGAGGACGATCCGGCACTGAAGGTGCACGAAAAAACTACTTTCCTCTTTCCTCGCTGATGATGAGCACGACCTTGATCGATCAAAAGAACGCCCGCTGGTACCAACAGGGATGGCCGTGGTTCCTGATCGCGCTACCGGCCATCGCCGTGGTGGCCTGCCTGGTGACCCTGGTGATCGCGATCCGGAGCTGGGATGGCCTGGTGGTCGATGACTACTACAAGGAAGGCAACGCGATTGTGCAGACGATAGAACGCACGACGCACGCGCGTGATCTGGGCTTGTCTGCCCTGGTTCGGGTGCGCAGCGAGCGGCTGCGCGTCGAGCTCAAGGCGGTGGATCGGGCAAATCTCCCCGCCAGGCTCGTGGTGACGATTTCGCATCCCACCCGCACCGGCCTCGACCAGGTCCTGACGCTCAGCGGTGTCGACGGCGTGTATGAGGGCGACATGAAGACGCTGGCTGCCGGGCGTTGGTTGTTCCAACTGGAAGACGAGTCCCGAGTTTGGCGAATGAATGGGGCTGCATACCTTCCGACAGAGACCGAGATCCGGATGGACGCATCCACTTCGTGACCCGTCGTGCAGCATCCCACGCGGAGGCCTTGAGCCGAATCCGTCAAATCACAGAAGCAGGAGAAGAAGCGATGCGCAAGTGGATCCTGGTATTGTGGCCGTCCTTCCTGATTGCAGCCTTGGCGGAAGGGCTCTTCTTTACTGTGATCGATCCCCAGGAGCTCTATCTGCTGGGAGAGCCGGTGCATTACAGTGCGCTGGCGACCTACTCGATCGGCTTTCTCGGGTTCTGGGTGGTTTGTGCTGCCTCGAGCCTGACCACGATCTTCCTCGAGCGGCCGGCGAGGGAAGTGAACCGCCCCCGCTAGTCGCATCGAACCCGCAAGTGAAACGGCCCGCGTAAAGCGGGCCGTTTCGTGTTCGGGGTCGAACGGCGGCGTTCAGCGATAGACGAGGACCGGTGTCTTGCTGTGGGTGAGCACTTTCTGCGTCTCGCTGCCGAGCAGCAGACCGGCGATGCCACGACGGCCATGGGAAGCCATGAAGATCAGGTCGCAACCATGGCGATCGGCCGCGTCGATGATCGCTTCATACGGAATCTCGTTCACCACCGTGTCGGTATCGGCGGCAACGCCTTCGGCGTCGGCTACCGCCTTTGCGCGTTGCAGGATCTGTTCGGCCTCGGTCGCCGCAGCCTTGGCGAACTGCTCGGGCGTGGTCGGGTCGATCAGGGCTCCTTCACCGTAGATCGGCATCGGAAAATCCGGCTGCGAATAGAAGAAGGTGACGCGCGCCCCTGCTTCCTTGGCAAAGGATACGGCACGCGCAACCGTGCTCTCCGACAGCGCGGAACCGTCGGTCGGCACGAGGAAATGTTTGAACATCGCGGGTCTCCCTTGGTAGTGTGTTCGACGAGTCATTATAGCCAGCGAATGCGCGATCAGCGGTTTGACGGCCGTCAAACGGCACCGATTGCGCGTGCCGACAAAAGGAGGGGCGACGGTGGAACTGAGTTTTCTCGGTGCGGCGGGGGAGGTAACGGGTTCCTGCACGCTCGTCAGGCATGAGGGGGGCAGCTTTCTCGTCGATTGCGGGCTGTTCCAGGGCGGGCGGGACGCTGCGGTGCGCAACGTGCGCGCGCTGGATCTGGACGTCAAGGGCATCGACTTCGTCTTGCTGACACACGCCCATCTCGACCATTCCGGCTTGTTGCCGAGGCTCGTCGCGCTCGGCTACAAGGGCCCGATCTACGCCACCCGGGCGACGGTGGACCTGCTCGGGGTGATGCTTCTGGACTCCGCCCATATCCAGGAAAAGGAGGCGGAGTGGGCCAACCGCCACGACCGCGTCCGCCACGCCCGACGTGGCTGGGACGTGGCGCCGCTCTATACCGTCGAGCAGGCCAGGTTGAGCCTTTCGCGCCTGCGCGCGATCGAATACGGACAGGGTTTCGAGCCCGGGCCTGGCGTGCGCTGCCGTTTCCGTGATGCGGGGCACATTCTTGGGTCGTCCTTCATCGAGGTCGACGTGTCAGCGCAGGGCGCGCTGTGCAGGATCGTATTCAGCGGCGATCTCGGTCAGCCGATGCGACCGGTGTTGCGCGATCCGGAGTTCACCGATCATGCCGACATCCTGTGCATCGAATCCACCTATGGCAATCGTGCGCACAGGCAGATGACGCAGACCATGGATGAACTAACGCAGGCGCTGCAGCAGACGCTGAAGCGCGATGGCGGCAATGTGATCATCCCGTCGTTCGCCGTGGGCCGCACCCAGGAGCTGCTGTTCGTGCTCGCGGACCTGGTGCGCCTGGGACGCATCGACAGGCTGCAGGTCGTGGTGGATTCGCCGATGGCGTCGGCGGTTACAGCGCTCACGGTGAAGCACGAGGAGCTCTGGGACGAGGAGACACGCGAGCTGTACCGCTGGGCGCAACACAACACCGATCGCTTCCATGTGCGCTTCGTGGCCGACGTGGAAGAGTCGATCGCCCTCAACGAGTGCCGCGGCGGGCTGGTGATCATCTCCGCATCGGGGATGTGCGAAGCGGGCCGCGTCAAGCACCATCTGCGCTACAACCTCGATCGCCGTGAATGCGCGATCGTCATCGTCGGCTTCCAGGCGAGCGGCACCCTCGGTCGGCGCCTCGTCGATGGGGCGCGCTACGTCACTTTGTTCGGTGAGCGTATTCCCGTGCGCGCGAGGGTCTACACGATAGGTGGTCTGTCTGCCCACGCGGACCAGCCGGCGCTGCTTGCGTGGCTGCGCCATCTGCGCCTCCCGCCGCGCCGGGTTTTCGTCGTACACGGAGAGATGACGGCCTCCACCACGTTCGGCGAGGCCATACAGTCGGCCCTCGGGTGGCCAGCACCGGTGATACCCGAGCGGGGGCTGGCCTATACCATCCGGTGACGCGCGGGACGCAGTGCCGCTCTGGCGGGCCCCTCGCAGCGGGCGCAACCGGTCAGTGCGGGCGCATCTGCTCAGCCCTGGTAGCGGGCCAGCCGGGCGGGGTCGTGCAGGGTGATGTGCTTGCCCTGGACGGTGACGAGCCCCGCATCGGAAAGATCGTGGAAGATGCGCGAAAGGGTTTCGGGCGTGAGATTCAGCCGCGAGGCAATGACCTGCTTGCTGGTGGGCAGCGCGAATTCGCAAGGTTTGTCGCTGTCGGCCTGCTGCAGAAGATAGCCGATCACCCGCTGCACGCTGGAGCGCAGGGAGTAGGTTTCGACGTCGCTCACCAAGCCGTGCATGCGCACCGACATGCCTGCGAGCAGCTTGAGCGCGAATTTCGGATCCTGCTCGATGAGTTCGGTGACCACCGCCTGGCCGATGTGCAGCAGCACGCTCTCGCTCAGCGCTTCGGCAAAAACCGGATAGGGCCGGTTCATGAACATGACCGCTTCGCCGAAGCTCTGCATCGGGCCCAGGATCTCGACCACTTTCTCGGTGCCGTGGGCCGATGAGAATGCAAGCTTGACCTGGCCGCTCACCAGGAAGTAGAAGCCGTGCGGCATGTCGCCACGCTGGAACAACACCTCGCCGCGGGCGAGGCGCCGCTCGCGCGCGAAGCGCAGCACGTGCTCGAGATCGGCGTCAGCCAGTTCGCTGAAAAGGGGAATGCGGCGCAACAGGGCGGGAATATCGACAGGTGGGGGGGCCATCAGCATGCTCTCCGTAGTGAGAAGCAATTTTAACTCGCTCGTGTTAGGGTCGCTTCCCTGATGAAAAGTGCCGGATTCCGGATTCGAGAGTCGAGATGTACCTTGCGGTCAAACATCTGCATGTCACCTGCGTGATCCTCAGCGGCCTGGGGTTTCTGCTGCGCGGCGCCTGGATGGTCGGCGGCAGCGCGCTGCTGCGTCACCGCCTGACCCGGGTGCTGCCGCACATCGTCGACACGCTGCTGCTCGGTAGCGCGCTCGCGCTGGCCGCCCTGATCGGGCAATACCCTTTCGTCGCCGCATGGGTGACCGCCAAGGTGCTCGGCCTGATCGCCTACATCCTGCTCGGTACGGTCGCGCTCAAGCGCGGGCGCACGCCGGCTGTCCGGGTTGCGGCGTTCGTCGCGGCCATCGCCGTTTTCCTGTGGATCGTGTCGGTCGCCCTGACGAAGAATCCGCTGGGCTATCTGGCGGTGCTCGGCGCCACGGCGTGATTCGCAGCCTGCGACAGCGCAGGCCGCGATGCCGGGCGTGTCAACGTCCGCCGGACTGATGCTGCAGCAGGCGCTTGAGACCGCCCGCGTTGAGGATGCGGATGTGCTTCTGCTGCACGCTCACCAGCCCATCTTCCTGGAAGCGCGAGAAGGCGCGCGAGACCGTTTCCAGCTTCAGGCCCAGGTAGGAGCCGATCTCGTCACGCGTCATGCGCAGGTGAAACTCCGCCGGCGAGAAGCCGCGCGCCGTGAAACGCTGCGACATGTTGAGGAGGAAGGCCGCAAGTCGCTCCTCGGCGCGCATCGAACCGAGCAGCATCATCACGCCGTGGTCGCGAACGATCTCGCGGCTCATGACCTTGTGGAACTGATGTTGCAGGCCTTCGACCTCGCGCGACATCTCTTCCAGCTTGCCGTAGGGAATGACACAGACCTCGCTGTCCTCGAGCGCGATCGCGTTGCAGGAGTGCGTCTCCGCGCTGATGCCGTCCAGGCCGAGGATCTCGCCGGTCATCTGGAAGCCGGTGACCTGGTCGCGACCGTCCTCGAGCAGCACGTCGGTCTTGAAGGAGCCTGCGCGGATGGCGTAGATCGCCTCGAAGGGATCGCCCGCGCGGTAAAGGCTCTGCTGGCGCTTGATCTTGCGGCGGGCACCGACAAGCTCGTCGAGGCGGTTGAGGTCGTGCTCGGACATCCCGAACGGCAGACATAGCTCAACGAGGTTACACTGCGAGCAGGATGCCTTGAGCCCACTGACGGTGATGGGGACTGCCGCCTTCATCTGCACGAGTTCTTGTTTCCCTTGTCAGCATTGGTGATGCCGGCAGATTCCGGACACCGTTGATCCACGTCAACCACAAAATCGGGGTGATCTGCCATTGTTAGGCACATCCCGGCAGCAGAGCCTGCAGCACGACAATGACCAGTCAGACCGATCTCATCTTCGACCCGCAACTGATTCGCCGCTTCGACATCAACGGCCCGCGCTACACGTCGTATCCGACCGCCGACCGCTTCGTTGAAGCCTTCAATGCCGACGCCTTGAAGGCATGGCTGGCGAAGCGGGCAATTGGCGGCGTGAGCAAACCGCTCTCATTATACTTCCACATCCCCTTCTGCAACACGATCTGCTACTACTGCGCCTGCAACAAGATCATCACCAAGGATCATGGGCGCTCGGCGAAGTACCTGAAATATCTCGCGAAAGAGATCGCGATGCAGTCCGCCTGCCTCGAAGGCAGTCGCCAGGTCACGCAATTGCACCTCGGCGGGGGGACGCCCACCTTCCTGTCGCACGATGAAATGCGCGAGTTGATGGGGGCGGTGCGCGAGCATTTCACGCTGGTGCCCAACGGCGAGTACTCGATCGAGGTGGATCCGCGCAAAGTCGATTTCGACACGGTGAAGCTGCTCGCCGACCTCGGTTTCAACCGCATGAGCGTGGGCGTGCAGGACTTCGCCGAGGACGTGCAGAAGGCGGTGAATCGCATCCAGAGCTACGACGAGACCAAGCTCGTCATCGACTCGGCGCGTCAGACCGGTTTCAAGTCGGTCAGCATGGACTTGATCTACGGCTTGCCCAAGCAGAACGTGATCAGCTTCAATCGAACGCTGGAGCAGGTGCTGCAGATCGCACCGGATCGCGTCTCCCTCTACAGTTATGCGCACCTTCCGGGGCTGTTCAAGCCGCAGCGCCGTATCTCGACGGGCGACATGCCCACTCCCGACACCAAGCTGCAACTGCTGCAGCTCGGCATCCGTCGGCTCACCGAGGCGGGCTACGTCTATATTGGCATGGACCACTTCGCCAAGCCGGACGACGAGCTGACGGTGGCGCAGCGGCAGGGGCGGCTGCACCGCAACTTCCAGGGCTATTCGACGCACGCCGAATGCGATCTGCTGGCTTTCGGCGTGTCGGCGATCGGCAAGATCGGGCCGGTGTATTCACAGAACGTGAAGACGCTGGACGAATACTACGACGCGCTCGATCGCGACGAACTGCCGGTGCTGCGCGGCATCGAGCTCACTGCCGACGACCTGCTGCGGCGCGCAGTGATCCAGGCGCTGATGTGCCATTTTGAGTTGTCGATGCAGTCGATCGAGATCGCCCACCTGATCAACTTCCGCGAGTATTTCGCCGAGGAGCTTGAGGATCTCGCGGAGATGCAGAAAGCCGGGCTGCTGAAGGTCGAAGGCGACTGGATCAGCGTGCAGCCCGCCGGCCGCCTGCTGGTGCGGGGCATCGCGATGGTGTTCGACCGCTACCTGCGCGCCGACCGTGAGAGGACGCGTTACTCCCGCGTGATCTGAGCGGCGGGATGTTGCGCTGCGGCGTACAATGGCGACACCGACGCTCGCGGCCGTGTCGCCTTGTTTTGCCACCTTGTCTCATGCGCTGATCGCCCATGCCCCAAACCGGCTATCTCGCCGTCTTCCTCATCGGCCTGCTCGGCGGCACGCACTGCGTGTCGATGTGCGGCGGCATCGTCGGAGCGCTCACGGTGCAGGTCCGCACACCGGGCGGCAAGCCCCAGTGGCCCTTGCACCTCGCCTATAACCTGGGCCGCATCACCACCTACACCGCGCTTGGCGGTCTCGTCGGCGCCCTCGGGTCGGTCGGCATGCTCTACGACGGCATGCTGCCGGTGCAGATGACGCTATACGTGCTGGCCAACGTGATGCTGGTCGCACTCGGCCTGTACCTGACGGGCTTCACCCGGCTGCTGACACCGATCGAGCGTGTGGGTCATGTGCTGTGGCGGAAGATCCAGCCCGCCACGCGGCGCTTCCTGCCGGCGCACTCGGTGCGGCAGGCCTTGCCGCTGGGCCTGCTGTGGGGCTTCATTCCCTGCGGCCTGACCTATTCCATCCTCGCCACCGCGCTGGTCACCGGATCGGGCTTGCGCGGCGCAGGGCTGATGCTCGCTTTCGGCCTCGGCACGCTGCCCAACCTGCTGCTGGCGGGGATGCTCTTCAAGCGCTTCCGCGATTTCACCCGCAACCGCAAGGTGCGTTTCGTGTCGGGCCTGCTGGTGCTGGGTTTCGGCTTGTTCGGCCTGTATCACGCGCCGACGCTGGGCGGGGACTTGTGGAGCGGCGTTGTCTGCGCGGTCTGAACCACCGTCCTTCATCGACTCGGCCTGCCCAGGCGACCTTCACTCGCTGGACAAGGCGCGCAGGATGGGGCAGGGCGCTGCGCCGTCGGTGTGCTCGCAGCAATGCACGAGCTCGGCCAGCGCGTCGCGCATGTCCTGCAACTGGCAGATGCGCGAATCGATCAGCTCGATCTTCGCCTGTGCTGCCGCGCGTGCGCGCTGGCGGTCGCGTTCGGCGTTGAGCGCGAGCAGGCCGTTGATCTCGTCGAGCGAGAAGCCGAGCTGCTGGGCGCGGCGGATGGCGCGCAGGCGCGCGAGTTCATCCTCGCCATACACGCGGTAGGCGCCGCGGGTCGTGCTCGGTTCCGGCAGCAGACCGCGCCGCTGGTAGTAGCGGATCGTCTCCACGCTGACGTCGGCGGCCCTGGCCAGCGCGCCGATCGTGAATGCTCGGGTGCGTGCGTCTCCCTCGCTGAATTCCGGCGTATTTTTGCGGTCCATGGGGTTGACTCCGTAGTCAGGTACGGGGTTTACACTGCGCTTCACGATGAAGTACTGCAAGAGGATGCCATGACAGACACGACGCTCGGCGCGCCTCCGGCAACCGCAGCCAGGGACAGTCAGGAGACGCTGGAACTTGCCATCTCCGGCATGACCTGCGCTTCGTGCTCCACCCGACTGGAGAAGGTGCTGAACCGCCTTCCTGGCGTGCAGGCCACCGTCAACCTGGCGACCGAGCGCGCAACGCTGCGCTACGCGCCCGGCGCGCTTTCGCTTGAGACGGCAAAGGCTGCGGTCCAGCGCGCCGGTTTCGGTGCGACCGAAACCGGCGCCATGCAGCGCGAGCAGACCCGGCTGCGGCATGAAGCCGAGTGGCGCTCCGGGCTGCGGCATTTCTGGGCGGCTGCGCTGCTGACGCTGCCGCTGGCCGCACAGATGCCGGCTATGTTCGGCTTGTGGCCGATGGCCGAAGGCCACCACGACCTGGTGCCGCGCTGGCTGCAGTTGTTGCTGGCGACGCCGGTGCAGTTCTGGATCGGCGCGCGCTTCTACCGCGGCGCGTGGGCTTCGCTGCGCGGCGGCAGCGCGAACATGGACGTGCTGGTGGTGTTGGGAACCAGCATCGCCTACGTCTATAGCCTCGCGGTGACGCTCGCCGGCAGGCACGACCTGCACGTCTATTTCGAGGCTTCGGCGATGATCATCACGTTGATCCTGCTCGGCAAGCTGCTCGAAGCGCGTGCGAAGGCGCGCACCACTGCGGCGATTGACGCGCTACTGCGGCTGCAGCCGAAGATGGCCCGTATCGAGCGCGACGGCGAGGTGGTCGAGGTGCCGGTCGATACCCTGCAGCCGGGAGATGCCTTCCTGCTGCGCCCGGGCGATGCGGTGCCGGTGGATGGAGTGATCGTGAGCGGCACTTCTGCGCTTAACGAGGCGATGCTGACCGGCGAGAGCCTGCCCGTCGACAAGCACTCGGGCGACACGGTGTTCGCTGCGACGATCAATGGCGAGGGCGTGCTGCGCTGCCGCGCGACGGGAGTGGGGGCGAGTACCATGCTCGCAGGGATCGTCCGCCTGGTGGAGCAGGCGCAGGGCTCCAAGGCGCCGGTGCAGCGCATGGCTGACCGCATCGCCGCGGTGTTCGTGCCAGCAGTGGTGTTGGTCGCGCTGGCGACTTTCGGGGGCTGGTGGCTTTGGAGCGGCGATTTCCAGCAGGCGCTGATCAACGCGGTCGCGGTGCTGGTGATCGCCTGTCCCTGCGCGCTGGGGCTGGCCACGCCGACGGCGGTCATGGTCGGTACCGGCCAGGGCGCGCGTGCGGGCATGCTGGTGAAGAACGTCGAGGCGCTGGAATTGGCCGAGCGCATCCGCGTGCTCGCGGTCGACAAGACCGGCACGCTGACCGAGGGCAAACCCGCGGTCACAGCAGTGAGGACGGGAGAAGGCTGGACTCGCGAGAGCGTGCTGGGCGTTGCCGCCGCGCTGGAGCAGAGCAGCGGGCACCCGATCGCCGCTGCGGTGGTGGCCGCAGCCAGGGAGACGGGTGTGGCGCTGGCGCAAACGGATGCCGTCCGCGCGCTGGGGGGCAAGGGCGTCGAGGGACGCGTGCGTCATGAACAGGGCTGGGCCGAAGTGGTCCTCGGCTCCCCCGGTTTCCTCGCCGAACGCGGCGTGACGGTTCCGCCGGCGATGCTGGGCGACATGGCGGCGGCGGGCCACACCTTGGTTGCGGTGGCTTGCGATGGGGAATTCGCCGGACTGATCGGCGTTGCCGACCGCGTGCGCGCCGATTCCGCCGCGGCCGTGGCGCGCTTGCAGGCGCGGGGGCTGCGGGTGGTGATGCTGACGGGCGACCATCCTGCGACGGCGGAGGCGATTGCACGCGAAACGGGCATCCGCGAGTGGCGTGCGGGCGTGCTGCCGGGCGACAAGGCTGCAGCAGTGAAGGCACTGGCGGCACCGGGCGAGCTTATCGGCATGGCCGGCGACGGCATCAACGATGCGCCCGCACTGGCGGCAGCGGACGTGTCCTTCGCGATCGGGGTCGGCGCCGACGTGGCGGTCGAGGCGGCCGACATCACGCTGGTGCGCAACAGCCTGCAGGGCGTGGCCGACGCCATCGACCTGTCGCGCGCCACCCTGTCGAAGATCCGCCAGAATCTGTTCTTTGCCTTCATCTACAACGTGCTCGGTATCCCGCTCGCGGCGGCGGGCATGTTGAACCCGGTGATCGCCGGGGCGGCGATGGCGATGAGTTCGGTTTCGGTGGTGAGCAATTCGCTGCTGCTCAAGCGCTGGCGCCCCGGCCGCTGAGGGCTGGAGGAGGCGCCGCGAGTGTTTCTTCAATTCATGGATGCTGACAACGGAGGAAGCAATGGACGAAGTGACGATCAAGGTTCAAGGCATGACCTGTGGTGGCTGCGTGCGCAGCGTGACGGGGGTGCTGAAGGCGCTGCCCGGCGTGGCGGACGCCGAGGTTTCTCTCGAGGCGGCGCAGGCACAGGTGCGTTTCGATCCGGCGAAGGTGACGGTGGATGCGATGCGCGCCGCGGTGGAGGGCGCCGGGTTCGATGCGCCGGCTTGAGCAGCACGCGACGGCGCATGATGGCTGGCATGGCGCGGCCGCCGCGAACGGCCGTCGTGACCGCGTCCGCACTAGGGAATTTCCCCTATAATTCGCGGACTTTTTCCACGGGAGGGAACCATGGGTTTTGATCTGGTCAGCGCCGGCAAGGACGTGCCGAACGACATCAACGT
>JAFEFM010000483.1 GCA_018240585.1 Pseudomonadota bacterium | reverse complement strand
GCTCGTAGGGGCTGGGCGGGCAGCGATGCGGCGGCGGCGGCAGGCTCATGACGAGGTGGCCACCCTTGAAATCCTGCAGCGCGCGCTTGAGACGGAAGTGCTCGGCGCTCGGGATGTAGGCCGCCGGGAAGCGCGCGCGCGTGGCTTCGGCCATGCGGCGATCGGCGGCGAACCAGGCTTCGTAGTTGTAGCGGATGCCGGGCGACAGGATCAGGTAGTCGTAGTGCAGGCTGCCGGCCGCGGTGACGACCTGCTTGCGATCGCGCTCGATCTCCAGGATCTCGGTCTGCACGAAGCGATAGCCGTACGTCTCCGACACGCCGAGGTAGTCGTGGGTGAGGAACTGGGTGTCCACCACGTCGACCAGCCACTTGTTGCTCATCGGGCAGGAGAAGAACACCGGGTTGCGCTCGAGCAGCACCACCTCCAGATGGGGTGCAAGCTGGCGCAGGTACTTGGCCGCGGTGACCCCGCCCCAGCCGCCGCCGCAGATCACCACCCTCGGCACCTTACCGCGCGGAATCAGCGTGTCGCCGGAACGGCCGATCAGGAAGGGCAGCTTGCCCGCCGTCGGCGGATTGGGGGTCGCGCCCTGCGCCAGGGCGGGCGAGGCCGCGGCGGCGCCGGCCAGGGCGCCGGCCGATGCCAGAAAGCGCCTGCGCGAGGCGCTATGGTCGTGCGTCATCGAAGTCTCCCGATCAAACACAGCCGCCCCGGTGCGGGATGCCGCCGGGGCTTAACGGCCGGGCGCGAGGCCCGGCAGGGGTGGCGGACGAAAGACCGCCGGTCCGGACAGCCGATATGCAGATCGGCCGGATGTGTCCGGTGGTGCTCATGGTCCGGCGTGCCGCAAGGGCGGCACCCGGCGCCGGCAAGGGGTGCGTGCCGTCGAACGGCCCGCGGGCCGGATCAGACTACAGGCGGCCGGCTTTGTCCAGAAGGACACGACCACCCTCTCAGAAACTCAAGGTTCTCCAAGCAGGATCCATCACGCGCCCGAGGTAGGCGGCGGCGCCGGCCTGGGCGGCGACCTCGGGGATGAGCGCATCGGTCGCGATGCCATGGCTGGCCATCGCGGTGGGGCAGGCCAGCAGGCGCACGCCGAGGGCCAGCGCCTCGCGGCGGAAATCGGCCACCGACTTGCCGCTGCCCGCAGCGGCCTCGATGCGCTCGGCGCAGCCCTGGCGCAACAGCTCGACCGAGCGCGCGGTGAAGTACATCTCCACCTCGACATCCATCGCCGCCGCCGCGGCGGCGAAATAGAAGGGTGTGGCACACAGCTCGGGCCGCGACGGATCGGCCGCCCACACCAGGATGGCGAGCTTGTCCGCGTACGCATCAGAACTCACGGTTGTCCTCGTGGAACAGCGGCGCGGCGAAATCGGCGAGGTCGCGGAAGGCGTAGCGGTCCATGATGCGTTCGATCTGCGGGCGCGCGTC
Organism: Pseudomonadota bacterium; assembly: GCA_018240585.1. Taxonomy (GTDB): domain Bacteria; phylum Pseudomonadota; class Gammaproteobacteria; order Burkholderiales; family Rhodocyclaceae; genus Thauera. The sequence goes on along the minus strand of JAFEFM010000483.1, from coordinate 14,123 downwards.
GGGCCAGCCCGGCAGCAGGCCTTGCGGGACGGGCGCGATCGCTTCGAGCTCGACCAGCCAGGCGGCGAAGGGCTCGCGGTTCAGCGCGCGCGCCGAAGGGTCCAGTGCCGGGTTGGCAGCCAGCAGGCGCGCGGCGAAAGGCGTCTTGACCGGGAACACCGTCTTGCCCGCTTCGAGCAGGCCGAAGCCGCGCCCCGCCGCCAGTTCTACGTCGGCCGGCTTGGGTGTGAACAGCAGGATCTCGCCCGACAGTGCGATGCCGAAGCGGGTGACGCCGACGCGGTAGCGTCGCGCGCCCCGCGGCGCGAACCACAGGTGGCTTTCCGGGTGGTACAGCAGGTCATCGGGGAATTCGCAGCCGCGCAGCAGGGACATCGGCAGAGCTCGGACAGGTGATGGCGGGGGCGATCAATCAGCCGCAGGGCGGCTGCGCAGCCGCTAAGGTGTGAACAGGAACAGGTTGCGGCCGGCGCGCTCGAAGCCGGCCTCATCGACCAGCATGTCCAGCGCCAGGGTGGCCAGATCGTCGGCAAAGGCGTCCACCATCGGGTCCTTTTCCATCGACATGATCTTCAGGTTGGCATGGCATTCGGGGCAGGTTTCCGCCCTGACGGCCGGGTGCAGGGCGCCGCCTTCGCCTTCGAGGTGCTGGTAGGTGATGCCACGGGTGTTGTGGCAGGGCACGCACTTGATGCGCGTCACATGCCATTCGCAGGCGCACAGGCTGCAGGTGGCGTAGCGCACGCCGTGGCCGGCGTCGCCGATGCGCACGATGGAGGCCACCGGATGCGAGCCGCAGACGGGGCACAGGCTGTCCTCGAAACCGGCGGGCAGATCGGCCGCCTGCAGCGCCAGTGCGCGCGCCGTCCACAGCACCTGCAGCGTGGCGCCGAGCAGCGGCGCGATCGCCAGTTCGGTCGCATCGGTGAGGCGTTCGTCGGCGCGCAGGATGGCGTGCGCAAGCGCCTCCAGCCGGGCCGCCGGGTGTGCCGGCAGGTCGGCGATGACCGCCTGCAGGCTGGCCGGCGCGTGGGGCGCGACCAAGGCAGCGAGGGCAAGCAGCACTTCGCGCCAGTCGTCGGGCAGCGGCGCGCCCTGGGCGTCGAGCGGCGGCATGCCGTGCTGGCGGCAACGGGCCAGATGGGCAGCTTGCGGCCGCGCGGCCGGTGATCGACGCTGCAGCAGCGCGTGCTGGGCGTCGGCCATGTGCGCCGCGAACAGCAGGAAGTCGCGCATCGAATGTCCGCTGGCCAGCGTGCGCAGGCGCGCGGCACGATCGGCAAACACTTGCAGCGAAGGAAGGCGATTGGGGCTGGCTTCGCCGGCGGCTTGGACGGCGATCTCTTCGGCGGAGAGCAGTTTCTGCATGTCTGTCCAGGAAAACGGGGCCCTGCGGCCCCGTGAAAAACGGGATCCGCCCATCCCCACGCTCCGGATCGCGCGCGGACGGGCGGAGACGGGCTCACTTGCCGGTCATCTGGCGGTACCAGGCGCGGTGGTGCTGCTTCGCCCACGCCCGCGTGACGGTGCCGTACAGCATGGCGCGGATGGTGCCACGGACCCAGATTGCGGCATACACGTGCACGATGATGGCGATGATCATCAGCGTGGCGAAGCCGGCATGCAGCAGGGCGGCGAGGCGTATCGTGCCGATGCCGAAGTAGGCCGAGAAATACGCGCGCCAGATGACGATGCCCGAGGCGAACAACACCACCATGGCCAGCCCGAGGAACCAGAACAGCAGCTTCTGCCCGCCGTTGTACTTGCCCTGGATCGGCATGTTGTGGTCGTCGCCGTTGACCATCTCCTTCGCCCGCCTGACCCACTGCCAGTCGGTATCGGTCATGCGGTTGAGGTGCTGGAAGCGGAAGAACATCACCACGAAGAACAGCATCATCACCACCCCGATGAAGGGGTGCAGGATGCGCGTCCACGTGCCGCCGCCGAACAGGTAGGTGATCGGAAACAGCGCCGGATGGAACAGCGCCAGGCCCGACAGCCCGAGCAGGATGAAGCAGATGCCGACCACCCAGTGGTTGGCGCGCTCGGACGCGGTGTAGCGCTGCAGGTCGGACGGATCGCGGATCATTTTTCGCCCTCCAGTTCCTTGTCGACTTCGGCCTCGATTTCCTTCGACACGTCGTTCGGACCCTTCATGACGTAGTGGAAAAGCCCACCCAGCGCCGCGGCGGCGATGCCGGCCATCGCCAGCGGCTTGGTGATGCCCTTCCACAACGACACCGTCGGCGAGATCGCCGGGTCGGCAGGCAGCCCGCTGTACAGGCCCGGCTTGTCGGCGTGGTGCAGCACGTACATGACGTGCGTGCCGCCCACGCCGGCCGGGTCGTACAGGCCGGCGTTGGTGAAGCCGCGCTCCTTCAGTTCGGCGACGCGCTCCTCGGCCCGCTCGTGCATGTCCTCCTTGGTGCCGAAGCTGATGCAGCCGGTCGGGCAGACCTTCACGCAGGCCGGCTCGAGCCCGACCGCGACGCGGTCGGAGCACAGCGTGCACTTGTAGGCCTTGCTGTCCTTCTTCGAGATGCGCGGCACGTTGAAGGGGCAGCCGGTGACGCAGTAGCCGCAGCCGATGCAGTTCTCCTGGTGGAAGTCGACGATGCCGTTCGAGTACTTGACGATGGCGCCGGGCGACGGGCAGGCCTTCAGGCAGCCGGGATCCTCGCAGTGCATGCAGCCATCCTTGCGGATGAGCCACTCGAGACCGCGCTCGGTCTCGACTTCGGCATAGCGCATGACGGTCCACGACTGATCGGTGAGGTCGCGCGGGTTGTCGTAGGTGCCCGCGCAGTTGCCGACCTCGTCGCGCAGGTCGTTCCACTGCATGCACGCCACCTGGCAGGCCTTGCAGCCGATGCACTGGGAGACGTCGATGAGCTTGGCGACCTGCGGGGTCTTGCGCGCCTGGGGCGACTCGGTGCTCGTGGCCGAGCGCTTGGCGATATCGAGCGATTGCAATGCCATGGCGGTCTCCTCAGGCTTTCTCGACGTTGACCAGGAAGGACTTGAACTCCGGCGTCTGGGTGTTCCCGTCACCGACGAACGGCGTCAGCGTGTTGGTGATGAAGCCGTTCTTGGCCACGCCCTTGAAACCCCAGTGCAGCGGAATGCCGACGTGGTGCACCGTCTTGCCGTCCACCGTGAGCGGCTGGATGCGCTTGGTCACCACTGCCACCGCCTTGATGTAGCCCCGGTTGGAGCTCACCTTGACGCGGTCGCCGGCCTTGATGCCCTTCTCCGCCGCCAACGCCTCGCCGATCTCGACGAACTGCTCGGGCTGGATGATGGCGTTGGACTCGACGTGCTTGGTCCAGTAATGGAAGTGCTCGGTGAGGCGGTAGGTCGTCGCCGCGTAGGGGAACTCGCTCGCCTTGCCGAAAGCTTCCATGTCGCCCTTGAACACCCGCGCCGCCGGATTCGACGTCGCCCCTGGGTTTTCCGGATGCATGGGATTGACCCCGATCGGCGTCTCGAAAGGCTCGTAGTGCTCGGGGAAAGGCCCTTCGTTCATCATGCCGCGGGCGAAGAAGCGCGCCACGCCCTCGGGGTTCATGATGAAGGGCCCCATGCCGTCCTCGGGCGCGGAGTCCGCCTTGTAGTCGGGCACGTCCGAACCCGCCCAGCGGCCCTGCGCGGCATCCCACCACACCTGCTTGCGCTTCGCATCCCAGGGCTTGCCCGCGGGATCGGCGGAGGCGCGGTTGTACAGGATGCGGCGGTTCGCCGGCCAGGCGAAGGCCCAGCCCAGCGTCTGGCCGTTGTGGTACGGGTCCGCGTTGTCGCGGCGGGCCATCAGGTTGCCCTTTTCCGTCCACGCGCCGGAGAAGATCCAGCAACCGCAGGCGGTGGAGCCGTCGTCCTTGAGCTGGGCGAAGCCGTCCAGCAGCTCGCCCGCCTTCTTCACCACCCTGGTCGGATCCTTGGGGTCGAGCTGGTCGGCCAGCGCCTTGCCGTTGTACTCCTTGGCGAGCTCGTCGGATGCCGGCTCGTGCGGAACCCGGTACGGCCAGGTCAGGTTCAGGATGGGCTCGGGGAAGGCGCCGCCGTCCTTGCGGTACATGTCGCGCAGGCGCAGGAAGATGCCGGCCATGATCTCCGGATCGGACTTCGCCTCGCCCGGCGGCTCGGCGCCCTTCCAGTGCCACTGCAGCCAGCGCCCGGAGTTGACGATGGAGCCATCCTCCTCGGCGAAGCAGGTGGAGGGCAGGCGGAACACCGTGGTCTGGATCCGGGTCGGGTCGACGTCGTTGAACTCGCCGTAGTTCTGCCAGAACTCGGACGTTTCGGTGGCGAGGGGATCGATGATGACCAGGAACTTGAGCTTGGACAGCGCGGCGCCAACCTTCGCCTTGTTGGGGAAGGAGTTCAGCGGGTTGAAGCCCTGCGCGACGTAGCCGTTCATCCTGCCCTGGTGCATCAGCTCGAAGACCTGCAGCACGTCGTAGGTCTTGTCGAGCTTGGGCAGGTAATCGAAGGCCCAGTTGTTCTCCTTCGTCGCGGCGGCGCCGAACCACGACTTCATCAGGCTGACGTGGAACTTGCCGTAGTTCTGCCAGTAGGAGAGCTGGCCCGGCCGCATCGGCGTGGGTGCGCGCGCGGCGATGTACTTGTCGTAGTCGGTCTCCTTCTCGCCCGGCAGGGTCATGTAGCCGGGCAGCAGGTTGGACAGCAGGCCGAGGTCGGTGAGGCCCTGGATGTTGGAGTGGCCGCGCAAGGCGTTCACGCCGCCACCGGCGCGGCCGATGTTGCCGAGCAGCAGTTGCACCATCGCCGCGGTGCGGATGATCTGCGACCCGGTGGAGTGCTGCGTCCAGCCCAGCGCATACAGGATCGTCATCACACGATCGGGCGTGTGCGTGGAGGCGAGCATCTCCGCCACTTGCAGGAACTTGTCCTTCGGTGTGCCGCAGATCTTCTCGACCATTTCCGGCGTGTAGCGGCTGTAGTGCGCCTTCATCAGGTTCCACACGCAGCGCGGATCCTGCAGCGTCGGATCGGTCCTGACGTAGCCGTCCTCGCCCAACTGGTATTCCCAGCCCGACTTGTCGTAGCGCCGCTTCTCGGGGTCATAGCCGGAGAAGAAGCCGTCCTTGAAGGCGAACTCGTCCTTCACCAGGAAGCTCATGTCGGTGTAGGACTTGATGTAGTCCATATGCACCTTGCCGCCGGCGATCAGGTAGTTGATCACGCCGCCGAGGAAGGCGATGTCGGTACCGGTGCGGATGGGCGCATACAGGTCGGCCAGCGCCGCCGAACGCGTGAAGCGCGGATCGACGACGACGAGGCGGGCCTTGTTCTTCGCCTTCGCTTCGGTGACCCACTTGAAGCCGCAGGGATGTGCTTCGGCTGCATTGCCGCCCATGATCAGGATGACATCGGCGTTCTTGATGTCGCTCCAGTGGTTGGTCATGGCGCCACGGCCGTACGTCGGGGCAAGACTTGCCACCGTCGGGCCGTGTCAGACACGCGCCTGGTTGTCGAACGCGAGCATCCCCAGGCTGCGCACCACCTTGTGCGTGATGTAGCCGGATTCGTTGCTGGAGGCGGAGGCGGCGAGGAAGCCGGTGGTCAGCCAGCGATTGACGGTGACGCCGTCATCGTTCCTGGCGACGAAGTTGACGTCGCGGTCTTCCTTGAGCAGGTTGGCGATGCGCGAGAACGCCTCGTCCCAGGTGATGCGCTTCCATTCCTTGCTGCCCGGCTCGCGCACTTCCGGATATTTCAGGCGGTTCTTGCTGTGCACGAAGTCGAGAAGGCCGGCGCCCTTCGGGCACAGCGTGCCGCGGTTGACCGGATGGTCCGGGTCGCCCTCGATGTGCATGATGCTCGCATGGACGTTTTTGGCTCCGTCGCCCAGGCTGTACATGATGATGCCGCACCCGACCGAGCAGTACGGACAGGTGTTGCGCGTTTCGGTGGTGCGCGCGAGCTTGAAGGTACGGACTTCGGCCAGCGCCGCAGTGGGGGCGAACCCCATCGCGACCAGGCTGGAGCCCGACATGCCCGCGGCGCAGACCTTGAAGAATCCGCGTCTGGAGACTTGCATTGCCTCGTTTCCTCCTGGATGTGGACGGAACTGCATTGACATATCAGCAAATTCCGTACCTTCTCCGAGAGGCGCGAATTCAGGGCTCTTGCAGGCATGGAGCGCAAAAAAAAAGGGGCAGATTGTCCCGTTATTGAACAATCTGCCCCGCTTCGCCTCGCCTCGATGTATCACGAGCACGATCCGTGCCGTGACACCCCGCCGCGGGGCCGCTCAGCGCATCGCGCGCAGCCTGGCGATGCGCTCCTCGGTGGCCGGATGGGTGGAGAACAGGTTGCGCAGCCCCCCGCCCGACAGCGGGTTCATGATCATCATCTGCGCGGTCTCGGGATGCTCGTCGGCGGTGTGCATCGGGATGCCGCGCGCGTAGGCGTCGATCTTGGCCAGCGCGCCGGCGAGCGCTTCCGGGTCCCCGGAAATCTCCGCGCCGCCACGGTCGGCGCCGAATTCGCGCGTGCGGCTGATCGCCATCTGGATGAGCATGCCGGCCAGCGGCGCGAGGATCATCATCGCGATCGACACGACGGGATTGGGCCGGTCCTGGCTGTCACGATTGCCGAAGAACATGCCGAAGTTGGCCAGCATCGAGATCGCGCCGGCGATGGTGGCCGAAATCGTCGAGATCAGGATGTCGCGGTTCTTCACGTGCGCGAGCTCGTGCGCCATCACGCCGCGCAGCTCGCGCTCCGACAGCATGCGGATGATGCCGCTGGTGGCGGCAACGGCGGCGTGCTCCGGGTTGCGGCCGGTGGCGAAGGCGTTGGGCTGGTCCTCGTCGATGATGTAGACCCTCGGCATCGGCAGGCCCGCGCGCTGCGCCAGACCCTGGACCATGTTGTACAGGTAGGGCGAGGTGGTGGCGTCGACTTCGCGCGCGTTGTACATGCGCAGCACCATCTTGTCCGAGAACCAGTAGGCCCAGACGTTCATCGCGCCGCCCATCGCCAACGCCAGCAGCATGCCCTGGCGGCCGCCGATCGCGGCGCCCATCGCGCCGAACAGCGCGACGATGCCTGCCATCAGGATGGAGGTCTTGATCCAGTTTCCGAACATTGCTGCGTTCCTCTCGAATGAGTCCGTTTCAGTGCCCCATGTGGGGTCGCTGCGCCGCAATCTCAAGCGGCATGCGTTCCGCCAGTGGAGAAACGCTCGCCGACAGAGACCGCGAAACCGCGCAGGAATTCCCCGGAGGGCAGGCGCCGGCTGCCGGGCCGCTGCAACAGCGTCAACCGCAACGCGCCCCTGCCGCAGGCGACGACGATGCCGTCGTCAGCGGCCGCGAGCACCGTGCCCGGCACGCCATGGGCATCGACCACCTGCGCCGACCAGAACTTGATCACCGTATCGCGCAGCGAGGACGCCAGCCCGGGGAAAGGATCGAAGGCGCGCATCGCGCGCTCCAGTTCGACTGCCGGCCGTGTCCAGTCCGCCGTCGCCTCCGCGCGGCCGATCTTCGCCGCGTAGGTGACCCCGTCGGCGGGCTGCGGGCATGGCGTAAGCGTGCCCGCGGCCAGGGCGGCCAGCGCGCCGACGATGCAGTCGCCGCCCAGCACCGCGAGCCGGTCGTGCAGCGTGGCGGTGGTGTCTCCGGGCAGGATCGGCAGGGTGCGCCTGAGCAGCATCGGCCCGGTATCCAGGCCGGCGTCCATCTGCATGATGGTGATGCCGGTCTCGGCGTCGCCCGCCTCGATCGCGCGGTGGATGGGCGCCGCGCCGCGCCAGCGCGGCAGCAGCGAGGCGTGGATGTTGAGGCAGCCCAGGCGCGGCAGGTCGAGCACCGCCTGCGGCAGGATCAGGCCGTAGGCGGCCACCACCAGCACGTCGGGCGCGCAGGCGGCCAGGCGCGCGCGCTGCTCGTCGGTACGCAGCTTCTCCGGCTGGTCGACCGCGATGCCGTGCGCCAGGGCAAGCTGCTTCACCGCGCTGGCGGTGAGCTTCATGCCGCGCCCGGCGGGACGGTCGGGCTGGGTGAGGACGAGCGCCACGTCGTAGCCGGCGTCGAGGATGGACTGGAGCGCGCGCGCGGCGAACTCGGGCGTGCCGGCGAAGGCGACGCGGAGCGGAGATGTCATCGGCGGAGGGAAAAGGGAGGGCCGGTGTGCAGGAAAGCGGGCGGGACGCGGCCGCGCTCAGGCGGTGATGCGGGACTTCTTCGCCAGCTTGGACTTGATGCGTGTCTGCTTCAGCGAGGACAGGTATTCGACGAAGACCTTGCCGTCGAGATGGTCGAGCTCGTGCTGGATGCACACCGCGAGCAGGCCTTCGGCCTCGAGCTCGAAGGATTCGCCCTTCTCGTTGAGCGCCTTCACCTTCACCCGTTCGGCCCGCCGCACGCTCTCGTAGATGCCGGGCACCGACAGGCAGCCTTCCTCGCACACTTGCTCTCCCGAGCGTTCGACGATCTCGGCGTTGATGAAGGCCATCAGGCCCGACTTGTCTTCCGTGACATCGATCACGACCACGCGCTTATGCACATTGACTTGCGTAGCAGCCAGGCCGATGCCCGGCGCCTCGTACATGGTTTCGGCCATGTCCTTGATCAGTTGACGGATTTCGTCGTCGACGACGGCCACCGGCGCAGCCTTGGTGTGCAGCCGGGGATCGGGGTAGCGGAGGATGGGTAGGAGAGCCATGAATGCTTGCCGGGTTAAGCCTTTGAGTGCAGAATTTCAAGCGATTTGACATGCATTCGCATGTGCTGCGCAGGGTCGTGGCGGCGAGAATACGCCACGCACCGAGGCCGGTTCAAACGATCGCGTTTTCACGAGCCTTGGACTCGTGAGGGCTGGCGGCGTTCCGGAAGCATCCGGACCAGCCCGGGCTCCCCCCACCAACCGGAAGCGAACAATGGTGCGAATTATATTCCCTCTCCTCGTCGGCATCGCGACGCTGCTCGCCGGAAACGCGGCGGCCGCAGGTGGCGCGACCCTGAGGAGCGATGCACCCGACAGCCATGTCGTGGTGAAGGGCGACACGCTGTGGGGCATCTCCGGCCGCTTCCTGAACGAGCCTTGGCGCTGGCCGGAAGTCTGGCGCATGAACCGCGACCAGATCCGCAATCCGCACCTGATCTATCCGGGGCAGGTCATCCTGCTCGACCGCAGCGGCCCCTGGCTGAGCGTGGGCCGGCGCATCGGCGGCACCCGCGACGACAAGCTCCATCCGCAGATCTACAGCGAAGCCCTAGGCGAGGCGGTGCCGACCATCCCGCTGCAGGTCATCGAGCCCTTCCTGACCAAGCCGCTGGTCGTCGACCAGGCGCGCCTCGACGGCGCAGCAACCATCGTCGCCACCGAGACCAGCCGCGTGCTGATGGGTGCGGGCGACACCGTGTTCGCCAAGAACGTGCGCGACGACGTCAAGGTGTGGCAGATCCTGCGTCCCGCCCGACCGCTGGAAGATCCCGTGACGCACCAGGTGGTGGCGTACGAGGCGAATCACCTGGGCACGGCGCGCGTTACCGAGTTCGGCACGCCGGCCACGCTGGAAATCGTGTCGGCGGTGGAAGAGATCCAGGTCGGCGACCTCATGGTGCCGAGCGAGCAGCCTTCCGTGTTCGCCTATGCGCCGCACGCCCCCACGCAGGAGATCGACGGCCGCGTGATGTCGATCTACCGCGGCGTGACCGAGACCGGCCGGCTGAACGTCGTGGCACTGAACATCGGTGAGCGCGACGGGCTGGAGCGCGGCCACGTGCTGGCCCTGCACCGCAACCGCGGCGTCGCCGAATTCAAGGGCGAAGATGGCAAGGAAACGTTCGTGTTGCCGGACAAGCGCTATGGGCTCGGCATCGTCTTCCGCGTGTTCGACCATGTCGCCTACGCGCTGGTGATGGAATCCGACGGCCCGGTGGTGATCGGCGACATGGTGCGCAAGCCCTGAACCCGAGTGATCTGCTGCGCTTGACGCCCGCCGACGACCTTGCCGACTGGCTGCGGCTGACGTCCATCCCCGGCCTGGGCGGCGAATCGCAGCGCCGCCTGCTGGCGGCCTTCGGCCTGCCCGGCCATATCTTCGCCGCAGGCCGTGCCGCGCTTTCGGGCGTCGTCGGTGGTGAGGCGGCCGATCTGCTGCTGTCGCCGCCCAACCAGGCGGTCATCGACACAGCCTTGGCCTGGGCAGCCGAGCCGGGCAACCACGTCGTGACGCTGGCCGACGCTGGCTATCCCCGCGCCCTGCTCGACATCGCCGATCCGCCGGTGCTGCTCTACGTGAAGGGCGATCCGGCCATGCTGCAGCGGCCCGCGATCGCCATCGTCGGCGCCCGCTCGGCCACCGCGCAAGGCGAAGCCAACGCCGAAGCCTTTGCCCGCGCGCTCAGCGGGCACGGACTGACCGTCGTCAGCGGGCTCGCGCTGGGCATCGACGCCGCGGCGCACCGCGGTGCCCTGGCCGCGGGCCAGGGCGGCACGGTGGCGGTGATCGGCACCGGCGCCGACCGCATCTACCCCGCGCGCAATGCCGCCATCGCGCGCGACATCGCCGCTCACGGCGCCATCGTCAGCGAGCTGCCGCTCGGCACCAATGCGCTGCGCCACAACTTCCCGCGCCGCAACCGCATCATCGCCGGCCTCGCCCAGGGCGTGCTGGTGGTGGAGGCGGCACTCGACAGCGGCTCGCTGATCAGCGCGCGGCTGGCGACCGAGAGCGGGCGCGAGGTGTTCGCCATCCCCGGCTCGATCCACTCGCCGCTGTCGCGCGGCTGCCACCGGCTCATCCGCGAGGGTGCCAAGCTGGTCGAGACGGCCGAGGACGTACTGGAGGAACTTCGCGGCCGCCTCGGCTGGCCGGCGCGGACGCCCCGGGCGCCCCGGGCACAACTCACGGCCGACAGAACCACCGCCGCCGCGGTCGCATCGGCGCCCCCCCAGGCACCGCTTCCGGTCGATGGCGACGGGGCCCGGGTGCTGCAGGCGATGGGCCACGATCCGGCGGACATCGACCAGTTGGCCGGCCGCTGCAGCTTGACGGTGGACGCCCTCTACGCCATCCTCCTTGCCCTGGAACTGGATGGTCACATCGCCCGCTTGGCGGGCGGCCGCTTCCAGCGCGCCTGAACGGCGCAGCAACCGCACGACTCGCCGGGCTTGCAGGCGGGCACCGTCGCCAAGGTACGCGACGGCAATTCAGGAGGCCTCCTTGTTCGACATCCTCGTCTATCTTTTCGAAAGCTACATCCACGCCGACGCCTGCCCCGAGTCCGAGCAGCTCGCACGCAAGCTTGCGGCCGCCGGCTTCGAGGACGAAGAAATCTCCGAAGCGCTCGAATGGCTCGAGGGCCTGCGCCGCGTCACGCGCGAACTGCAGCCGGGCATCGCGCCGGCGGAAGATTCCGTACGGCTGTACTCGGACGACGAATGCCTGCGCCTGAGCACCGAGTGCCGCGGCTTCCTGGCCTTCCTGGGCAGCTCCGGCGTGCTCGACGCCGCCAGCCGCGAACTGATCATCGAACGCGCCATGGCGCTCGAAGGCTTTGCCATCACGCTGGAGCGGCTCAAGGTGATCGTGCTGATGGTGCTGTGGCAGCAGGAGCACCCGATGGACACCCTGATCGTCGACGAGCTGCTCAACGATGACGGCGAAGCCGAGTTCCAGCCGGTGCTGCACTGACCGGCCGCTAGCGTCAGCCCTCTTGCCTGTGCGCCGGGCCGCTCCTTATCATCCGCCGCTTCCGAACCCCTATGCGGGATGCCTTCCGGCGTCTCCAAGCTGGCCCCGAGCATGAGCAAGCAACTGATCATCGCGGAAAAGCCTTCCGTTGCGCAGGACATCGCCCGTGCGCTGGGCGGCTTCACCAAGGAAAAGGACTACTACGAGTCCGAGCACTACGTGCTGTCCTCAGCCGTGGGGCACCTGCTCGAGCTCGCCGTGCCGGAGGAGTTCGAAGTCAAGCGCGGCAAATGGACCTTCGCCCACCTGCCGGTGATCCCGCCGCACTTCGCGATCAAGCCGATCGAAAAGACCGAGGACCGCCTCAAGCTGCTGACGCGGCTCATCAAGCGCAAGGACGTCACCGGCCTGATCAACGCCTGCGACGCGGGCCGTGAGGGCGAGCTGATCTTCAACTTCATTGCCCAGCATGCGGGCACGAAAAAGCCGATGCAGCGCCTGTGGCTGCAGTCGATGACGGCACAGGCGATCCGCGACGGCTTCACCCGCCTGCGTGCCGCACAGGATGTCGAGGGTCTGCGCAACGCCGCGATCTGCCGCGCCGAATCCGACTGGCTGATCGGCATCAACGGCACGCGGGCGATGACCGCGTTCAACTCCAAGACCGGCGGTTTCCACCTCACCACGGTCGGCCGCGTGCAGACGCCGACGCTGGCCCTGGTGGTGGAGCGCGAGGAGAAGATCCGCCAGTTCCGGCCGCGCGACTATTGGGAGCTGGAGGCCACGTTCGGCTGCGCTGCCGGGCAGTACGCGGGCCGCTGGTTCGACGAGAACTTCCGGAAGCCGGAAGGCGACGAGCACGCCACCGCCTTCCGCCTGTGGGACAAGGCCCGCGCCGAGGCCATCCGCAGCCGATGCGAAGGCAAGCCGGGCGTCGTCACCGAGGAATCCAAGCCCTCCACGCAGTTGTCGCCGCTGCTGTTCGACCTCACCAGCCTGCAGCGCGAGGCCAACGGCCGCTTCGGCTTTTCCGCCCGCGTCACGCTGCAACTCGCGCAGGCGCTGTACGAGAAGCACAAGGTGCTGACCTACCCGCGTACCGACGCGCGCGCGCTGCCGGAGGACTACCTCGGCACGGTGAGCGAGGTCATGCGCACCCTGCCCGACCAGTACGCGCCCTTCGCCAACGAGATCACGAAGCAGGGCTGGGTGAAGCCCAACAAGCGCATCTTCAACAACGCCAAGATCTCGGACCACTTCGCCATCATCCCGACCGGCACGCTGCCCAAGAGCCTGTCGGAGGCCGAATACAAGATCTACGACCTGGTCACCAAGCGCTTCCTGTCGGTGTTCTACCCGGCGGCCGAATACCAGATCACCACCCGCATCACCCGCGTCGAAGGCGAGGCCTTCAAGACCGAAGGCAAGGTGCTGGTCAATCCGGGCTGGCTGGCGATCTACGGCAAGGAAGGCGTCAGCGAAGACAAGGATGCGAAGGAAGGCGGCGGCCCGCAACTGGTGCCGGTGAAGCAGGGCGAGACGGTGTCCACCGAGGACATCCTCGTCAAGGCGCTGCAGACCAAGCCCCCCGCGCGCTTCAACGAAGCCACCCTGCTCTCGGCCATGGAAGGCGCGGGCAAGATGGTGGACGACGAGGAACTGCGCGCGGCGATGGCCGAGCGCGGCCTGGGCACGCCAGCCACGCGCGCGCAGATCATCGAGGGCCTGATCACCGAGCAGTACATCCACCGCGAAGGCCGCGAGCTGATTCCCAGCGCCAAAGCCTTCTCGCTGATCACGCTGCTGAAGGGCCTGGGCGTCACCGCGCTGACCTCACCGGAACTCACCGGCGGCTGGGAATACAAGCTGGCGCAGATGGAACACGGCAAGCTCAGCCGCGAAGCCTTCATGCAGGAAATCGCCGAGATGGCGCGCGAGGTCGTCGAGCGCGCCAAGCGCTACGAATCCGACACCGTGCCCGGCGACTTCGCCACGCTGCAGACGCCCTGCCCCAGGTGCGGCGGCGTGGTGAAGGAGAACTACAAGAAGTTCGCCTGCCAGGCCTGCGACTGGAGCACCTGGAAGATCGTCGCCGGCCGCCAGTTCGAGATCGACGAGATCGAGACCCTGCTGCGCGAAGGCAAGGTCGGTCCGCTGCTGGGCTTCCGCAACAAGATGGGCCGGCTGTTCAACGCCGACATCGTGCTCAACGACGAAAAGCAGCCCACCTTCGACTTCGGCCAGCCCAAGGAAGGGGAGGAAGCCGAAGCGGTCGATTTCTCGGCCCAGCAGCCGATCGGCGCCTGCCCGAAGTGCGCCAGCCGAGTGTTCGAGCACGGCATGGCGTATGTGTGCGAGAAATCCGTCGGCGCACCCAAGAGCTGCGACTTCCGCTCCGGCAAGATCATCCTGCAGCAGCCGATCGAGCGCGAGCAGATGGCCAAATTGCTCG
>JAFEFM010000482.1 GCA_018240585.1 Pseudomonadota bacterium | reverse complement strand
TCGGCCACCGCGTGTACAAGAACTTCGACCCGCGCGCCAAGCTGATGGGCAAGGTGTGCGCCGACGTGCTGGGTGAGCTCGGTCTGGAGAACGACCGCCTGTTCAAGCTCGCCAAGGAACTCGAGCGCATCGCGCTGGAGGACGAATACTTCGTCGAGAAGAAGCTCTACCCGAACGTCGACTTCTACTCGGGCATCGTGCAGAAGGCGCTGGGCATCCCGACCTCGATGTTCACCTGCATCTTCGCGCTGGCCCGCACCGTGGGCTGGATCACGCAGTGGGAAGAGATGATTACCGACCCGGAATACAAGATCGGTCGTCCGCGCCAGCTCTACGTCGGCTCGGCCCGTCGCGACGTGCCGGCGATCGGGCAGCGTCCGTAAGCGTCGATGGAGAGGGAGGGGAGGCTCCGTCGAACATAGCTGCAACGGGATGGTCGCGCGTGCGCGGCCATCCCGTTTTTCCTTCGGACAGCAGGGCTGGGCCGTGCCGTCCGCCAGAACACCCCATGCGGGGCAACAGAAGACCCAAAGGTGGCTTTCATCATGATGAAGCAACTCGAACAGACTTCGCACTTGTTCGGTGCGAACGCGCCGTTCATCGAAGAGCTCTACGAAAATTACCTCGCCGACCCGGCTTCGGTGCCGGACGAATGGCGCAGCTATTTCGACGCGCTGCAGGCGCAGGCGGGAGCTGCGACGCGCGACGTGGCCCATGGCCCGGTGATCGCCGCCTTCGAACAGATGGCCAAGCGCGGCCCGGTCCGCACCGTCGTCACCGCCGGTGAGGACAAGCGCCAGGTATCGGTGCTGCAACTGATCAACGCCTACCGCTTCCTCGGCAATCGCTGGGCCAACCTCGACCCCCTCAAGCGCACCGAGCGTCCGCAGATCGCCGAGCTCGAGCCGTCCTACTACGGCTTCACCGAAGCCGACCTGTCGCAGACCTTCAATGTCGGCTCGTTCCACGGTTTCTCGACCGAGCACGCCAGCCTGCGCGAGATCCTCGAGGCGCTGCGCCAGACCTACTGCGGCTCGATCGGCGCCGAATACATGTACATGACCGACATCGGTCAGAAGCGCTGGATCCAGAGCCGTCTCGAGAGCGTGCGCGGCACGCCCAGGTTCTCGACCGAAACGAAGAAGCGCCTGCTCGAGCGCACCACCGCCGCCGAGACGCTGGAGCGTTACCTGCACACTCGCTACGTCGGCCAGAAGCGCTTCTCGCTCGAAGGCGGCGAATCGGCGATCGTGGCGATGGATGAACTGATCCGCGTCGCCGGCACGCTCGGCGGACAGGAAGTGGTCATCGGCATGGCGCACCGTGGCCGCCTGAACGTGCTGGTCAACACGTTGGGCAAGTCGCCCGCGATGCTTTTCTCGGAATTCGAGGGCAAGGCTGCGCTCGACCTGACCGCGGGCGACGTGAAGTACCACCTGGGCTTCTCGAGCGACGTCATGACGCCGGGCGGCCCGATGCACCTCACGCTCGCCTTCAACCCGTCGCACCTCGAGATCATCAACCCGGTGGTAGAAGGTTCGGTCTACGCGCGCCAGCTTCGCCGCCAGGATGCCGACAAGAGCCAGGTGATCCCGGTGCTGATCCACGGCGACGCTGCGGTCGCGGGCCAGGGCGTCAACCAGGAGATGCTGAACTTCTCGCAGACCCGCGGCTACGGCACGGGCGGCACCGTCCATCTGGTGGTCAACAACCAGATCGGCTTCACCACCTCCGACCCGCGCGACTACCGCTCTTCGCTGTACTGCACTGACATCTTCAAGATGGTCGAGGCGCCGATCTTCCACGTGAACGGCGACGATCCGGAGGCGGTCGCCTTCGTCACCGCGCTGGCGGTGGAATTCCGCCAGCAGTTCAAGAAGGACGTCGTCGTCGACATCATCTGCTTCCGCAAGCTCGGCCATAACGAGCAGGACGAGCCGATGGTCACGCAGCCGCTGATGTATCGCAAGATCCAGAAGCACCCGGGCACCCGCAAGCTGTACGCCGACCGCCTGATCGCCGAAGGCACCTGCAGCGCCGACGAGCCCGAGCAGATGATTGCGCAGTACCGCGAGCACCTGGACAAGGGAGAGCTCCTCTACAACCCGGTGCTCTCCGGCTACCAGCGCCAGTTCTCCACCGACTGGTCGCCCTACATGAAGAAGCCCTACACCGACGAGTGCGACACCGCCATCCCGGTGCAGGAGATCAAGCGCCTTGCCGAACGCCTGACTTCCACGCCGGAAGGCTTCGCCATGCACTCGCGGGTCAAGAAGATCATCGACGACCGTGCCGCGATGGGCCGTGGCGAGCTGCCACTCGACTGGGGCATGGGCGAGAACCTCGCCTACGCCAGCCTGCTGGCGCAGGGCTACGGCGTGCGCCTCTCCGGTGAGGACGTCGGTCGCGGAACCTTCTTCCATCGCCATGCGGTGCTGCACGACCAGAAGCGCGAGCGCTGGGACGAAGGCAGCTTCAAGCCGCTGGAGCACATCCAGGACGGTCAGGCGCGCTTCCAGTGCTACGACTCGGTGTTGTCCGAGGAGGCGCTGCTGGCGTTCGAATACGGCTATGCGACGGCCGAGCCCAACGAGCTCGTGGTGTGGGAAGCGCAGTTCGGCGACTTCGCCAATGGCGCGCAGGTCGTCATCGACCAGTTCATCAGCTCGGGCGAAGCCAAGTGGGGCCGCCTCGCCGGCCTGGTGATGATGTTGCCGCACGGTTACGAGGGCCAGGGCCCCGAGCACTCGTCGGCGCGCCTCGAGCGCTACATGACGAACTGCGCGGAGAACAACTGGCAGGTCTGCGTGCCGACCACGCCGGCGCAGATCTTCCACCTGCTGCGCCGGCAGATGCTGCGCAAGCTGCGCAAGCCGCTGATCATCATCACGCCGAAGTC
>JAFEFM010000481.1 GCA_018240585.1 Pseudomonadota bacterium | reverse complement strand
GCATCTGCGAGGACCCCGACGAGGAAGACCGCCGCTGGTTCCCCGAGATCGCCGGCAGCGACTGGCGCGAGACTTTCGACTTCGCGATGCGCAACTTCAAGGACGAGAGCTTCATCGCCCAGTACCTGTCGCCCAGGGTGATGCGCGACTTCCGCCTGTTCGCGGTGCTCGACGATGACCGCGAGGACAAGCTCAAGGTTTCCGCGATCCACGACGAATCCGGCTTCCAGCGTGTACGTGAAATCCTGTCCGAGCAGTACAACCTGGGCAACCGCGAACCCAACATCCAGGTTTGGAACGTCGACCTGCGCGGCGACCGCTCGCTGACCTTGCGCCACCAGCAGCACCAGCGCCGGCCGCTGGGCGAATCCACCGAAGAGGTGATGAAGCACATCGCCCGGCTGTGGGGCTTCACCGTGCGGCTGGAAACGATCGACGACGCTGGGCGCCGCGAGCTGGTGCATGAAGTGCGGGCCGAACGACGGCGCAACGGTCGGGAGAACTGAGGGCAGAACGCAGACGGCAACTGCACCGTACGGACTTAGAATCGGGTGATCGTCGCCGGAGTGCTCACATGTTCTTGCCTGCCCCGCCCATCTATTCCGTCGCTGCCATCCGGGAAATCGAGCAGAAACTCATCCCTTCCGCCAAACCGCCGCTCATGGAGCGCGCCGGGCGTGCGGCCGCCGAGGATGCGGTACGCCTGACCATCGATCGTCCGGGCCCCATCCTGTTCGCCTGTGGCCCGGGGAACAATGGCGGCGACGGATTCGTCATGGCGCGGCAACTGCGGCAGGCCGGTCGCGAGGTGGTGGTCGCCTTTGCCGATGATCCGGCCGGACTGCCGACCGATGCGGGCAAGGCTCACGCGGACTTCATCCATGCCGG
Source organism: Pseudomonadota bacterium (assembly GCA_018240585.1). Classification (GTDB taxonomy): domain Bacteria; phylum Pseudomonadota; class Gammaproteobacteria; order Burkholderiales; family Rhodocyclaceae; genus Thauera. The sequence goes on along the minus strand of JAFEFM010000481.1, from coordinate 22,350 downwards.
CGGCACGATCACCCCAGAGCTCCCGCCCACCCCGGCAAACGGCTGGGCGCTGGTCGTCGATGCCCTCTTTGGCATCGGCCTGAAGCGCGGAATCGAGGGTCGTTACGCAGAATGGATTGCACGACTGAATGCCCATCCCGTCGTGCGCATGGCGCTGGATGTGCCCAGCGGCCTGGACGCGGACACGGGTCACCCGACGGGGCCGTGCTTTCGTGCCACCCACACCACCACCTTCATCGCCCTGAAACCGGGGCTGCTGACCAACGATGGGCCGGACTATTGCGGCGAGATTTCGGTGCAGTCGCTCGACATCGACTGCCCTGCGTGCCTCGACCCGCGGGGATTCGTCGTCAGCCCGGCCCTGTTCGCAGCCTGCCTCGTGCCCCGCCCACGCAACACGCACAAGGGACGATATGGTGACGTGGGCATTCTCGGTGGTGATGGCGGCATGGCCGGGGCGGCCCTGCTCGCCGGCCGCGCTGCGCTCATACTGGGCGCGGGACGCGTCTATGTGGGCTTGATGGACCGGCAGGCGCCGACCGTAGACGTGCTGCATCCAGAGCTCATGCTCCGCTCCGCCACGCACCTGCCGCGTCAGCTCGGCGCCCTCGCCCTGGGCCCCGGCCTCGGCAAAAGCGAAGCGGCTCGCGCCGAACTTTCGGCGGCGATCCGCAGTGACGCGGCGCTCGTGCTCGACGCCGACGCCCTCAACCTGCTCGCCGCCGATTCGAGCCTGCATGCTGCGGTCGCCGGACGAAGCGCGGCGACCGTGCTGACACCGCACCCGGCCGAGGCGGCAAGACTCCTTGCCCGCCACACCGCCGAGGTGCAGGCCGATCGTCTTGGCGCGGCGCTCGAAATCGCATCGAATTTCAATGCGTGCATCGTGCTCAAGGGCTGTGGCAGCGTGATCGCCACGCCCGAGCGCCGCTGGTACATCAACGGCACCGGCCACCCGGGAATGGCCACCGCTGGCATGGGCGACGTGCTCACCGGTCTCGTCGCGAGTCTGATCGCCCAGGGTTGGGCGGCCGAGCAGGCGTTGATCGCTGCTGTCCACCTGCACGGAGCGGCCGCCGATCTGCTGGCAAACGAGGGAATCGGACCGATCGGACTGGCCGCGGGAGAAGTGATCGGCGCCGCGCGCCGCGTATTCAACGACTGGCTGAAGACCGCTGCCCCGATGCGCTGACGCAACCAGCGTCGCACGAGGGCGTCTTCGCCATGCGGGCGGCGCATCGCCGGTTAGCCGCCCACGCGCCGAGCCGCACCGTAGGCCGACCGCATGCGTCATGCTTGCCTGCCGGCCGGTCCGCGCGATGCTAAAATCGTGCGCTTCACACCCTTCAAAGCGATTCATCGCCATGCTCCCAGATCAGCTTCGCGTCGAAATCCAGCGCAACGTGGCCGCCTCGCTGGCGGAAGACATCGGCACCGGGGACCTGACGGCGCTACTGATTCCTGCAGGTTCCGACGCGCGCGGGCGGGTGATCACGCGGGAGGCAGCGGTCATCTGCGGCACAGCGTGGTTCGACGCCACCTTTGCCGCGCTGAGCCCGAGCGCAGCGGTGGTCTGGCATGTGAAGGATGGAGACCGGGTCAAACCCAACCAGGTGCTGTGCGACATCGTCGCCGGTGCGCGCACGCTCCTCACCGCAGAGCGCACCGCCTTGAATTTCCTGCAATTGCTGTCGGGAACGGCGACCACCACGCGGCACTTCGTCGATGCGGTCGCCGGCACCCGTGCGAAGATCGTCGACACCCGCAAGACCTTGCCTGGCCTGCGCCTGGCGCAGAAATATGCCGTGACCGTCGGCGGCGGCACCAATCATCGCGTAGGGCTTTACGATGGCATCCTGATCAAGGAAAACCACATCATCGCCGCGGGCGGCATCCATCAGGTGGTCAGCGAGGCGCGCGCCTTTGCACCCTCCAACGTGTTCATCGAAGTGGAAGTGGAGAACCTCGCCCAGCTCGAAGAAGCGCTGGATGCCGGAGTGAAGATGATCCTGCTCGACAACATGGATCTCGACCAGATGCGCGACGCGGTGCGCCTGAATGCCGGCCGCGCGGAACTCGAGGCTTCCGGTGGCGTGAGCCTCGAGCGCGTGCGCGCGATCGCCGAAACCGGTGTGGACCGCATCTCCATCGGCAGCCTCACCAAGGACGTCAAGGCGCTGGATCTGTCCTTGCGCCACGTCGAGAACTGAAACCTTCCTGCCTTCCGCGCAGCCGCTTGCAGCGCGGAAGGCATTCGGGGTTCAGTCGTTTTCCAGGCGCAGGATGCCCAGCGCCTTCAGCACGTACTTCTCGTACACGGGCTCGGTCGAGCCGGTCTTCATCTTGTGCAGGAAATACTTCTCGAAGGCGATCTTCGCCATGTGCACCCACTTGCCCTTCTTGAACCAGTTCACGTTGCGGGGTGGGATCTGCGGCAAGGCGACAAACGCGGCTCCCGTGTCGCCCATGTCGGCCAAGCAGATCGCGTTCCAGGTAGCCTTCGCCGTTGCCGCACGGCCTTCGATGTCGGCCGCGATGTTCTCAACGATCGCGCTCACCATGGTCTCGATCATGTAACCCGTTTTGGGCGCCCCGGTTGGCACTGGGGTGACCTCGACCGGCGGAATCGCGACACAGACGCCAGCCGAAAAGATGTTGTGGTACTTCTTGCTGCGCTGATGCTCATCGATCAGCACGAATCCGCGAGGGTTGCACAAGCCCTCCACCGCAGCCACGGCATCCACGCCCTTGAAGGCGGGCAGCATCATCGAGAAGCGGAAAGGCAGTTCATGGTCGCGCAGCGGATTGCCCATTCCGTCGAGTTCGGTGCTGAAGAGCTTGCCCGCATCCACGCGCGTCGTGCGGGCATTGGTGACCCACTTGATGTCGCGATTGCGGAACTCGCTCTCGAGCATGGACTTGGAATCCCCCACTCCACCCAGTCCGAGGTGCCCGATGTAGGGCTCGCTCGTGACGAAGGTGATCGGCACCTTGTTGCGGATCTTGCGACGACGCAAGTCGGCGTCGAGGATGAAGGCGAATTCGTATGCCGGCCCGAAGCAACTGGCGCCCGGCATCGCACCGATGACGACCGGGCCAGGATCGGCGAGGAACTTCTCATAGGCGGCAAGCGTCCTTTCCGCGTGATCGACGGTACAGATCGACTGCGTGTAACCGCCATCCGGCCCCGCTCCGACCACCTCTTCGAATGCCAGCCGCGGGCCGGTCGTCAGCACCAGATAGTCGTAGTCCAGCATGCTCCCGTCGGCGAGCTGCAGACGGTTGTTTTCGGGCTCCAGCGCCGTGACACGTTGCACGACGAAATCAATGCCCTTCTTTTCCAGGTGAGGCCGAACGTGGACGATGACGTCCTCGCGCTTGCGCCAGCCTACCGCCACCCACGGGTTGGAGGGCACGAACTGGAAATAGTCGGTGGCATTGACGAGCGTCACCCGATGCCCGGAACCCAGCTTCGCACGCAACTCATAAGCCGCCGGCATGCCGCCGATACCGGCCCCCACTACGACGATATGTGCCATCTCCATCTCCTCCGGGGCGGTCGTATTCGTCCGTTGGGTAACCGGCTGCCTGGTCCGCCGTCCAAGCCGCTCACAAGCACTTTATTATCGTTTGCTTATATTTACAATAGCCGCCGAGGATGTCCGATTCAAGATGAAAAATCGCGTATCTGCAGGCGCGCGCCCTACTCGATCTCGATCGTGATCGAGGGATTCTTTCCGCCGCGGCGCCGGCGTTCGGCGCGGATCAGGTCCGCGATGTCGGAGTTCGAATTCTGCAGCGCCCAGTTGTCCGCAGTGAGGCCAGCATCATTGACCAGGTCGAGATCGACCTGCCGCAGCTTCAGTAAGCGGCGCACGACCTCGATATGGCCGTTGCGCGCAGCGATCATGAGCGGCGTCGACTTGTTCGGGGCGAGCGCATTGACGTCGGCCCCCGCAGCCAGCAACTTGTCCACCAGCGCAAGCCGCCCCTCGAACGCCGCATAGTGCAGCGGCGTCCATCCGTCCTGATTGACCGGCGCGCCTGCCTTCAGCAACGTGTCCACCACCCTGTCGTGTCCAGCCAGCACGGCCAGCATCAGCGCGGAATCCCCCGCAAGGTTGCGCTTACCCACCGCGGCGCGATGTTTCAGCAAGGCTTCGACGGTGGGGAGCTGCCCTTCGCGCGCGGCAAGAATCAACAGCGTGTTGCCCTGCGCGTCGACGGTATCGGGATCGATGCCACGTTCGAGCAGCCCGACGAGCTGCGACGTGTCGCCGAGCCTCGCCGAACTCAGGGCATCCTCGTAGCTGCCGGCACGGGCCGGCGTGACGCCGAACAGGACGCAGGCGGATGCGGCCAGCAGCATGCGCAGCGCGGGGCGGGAGAAGCGTTCAGATTTGTGCATGGCGGAAGAGTCGGAAGAAATTCTCGGTAGTGGCCTGTTCGATGCGCTCGAGCGGTTCGTCGCGCAGGCGGGCCAGCTCCTCGGCCACATGCACGACCCAACCCGGCTCGTTGGTCTTGCCCCGATGCGGCACCGGCGCAAGATAAGGAGAATCGGTCTCGATCAGCAGGCGGTCGAGCGGAATGCATCTGGCCACTTCCTTGAGTTCCTTGGCATTGCGGAAAGTGACGATGCCCGAAAAGGAAATGTAGAAGCCCAGTTCGAGCGCCGCCTCTGCCACGTCGCGGCTCTCGGTAAAGCAATGCATCACGCCGCCTGCCTCGTGCGCGCTTTCCTCGCGCATCAGGCGCAGCGTGTCCGCTGCAGCATTGCGCGTATGCACCACCAGCGGCTTGCCGCAGGCGCGGGCTGCCCGGATGTGGGTGCGAAAACGCTCGCGCTGCCACTCAGGCTCGTCCTTGTTCCAGTAGTAATCCAGACCGGTCTCGCCAATGCCCACCACACGCGGATGCTCCGCGAGGCGGACGAGCTCGGCTTCGTCCGGCTCGTGGCAGTCGGCATTGTCCGGATGTACGCCGACCGTCGCCCACAAGTTGGAGTGGCGCTCGGCAAGTGCCCGCACACGCGGGAAGTCTTCGATCCTGACGCTGATGCACAGCGCGTGGGCGACGCGGTTGGCCTCCATCGTGGCCAGAATCTCGTCCTCGCGCGCGGCAAGGTCGGGAAAATCGAGATGACAGTGTGAGTCGATGAACATCCGCAGCTTTCAAAGGGTGTGAGTCGGTCGGTTGGTGCCCAGATGGCCGGCCAGGATCTGCTCGATCCGGCCGCGCAGCACCTTTCCCGAGTCGTCGCCAGAAAAATGCACGCCGATGCCCTGCGTCTTTCCACCCTGCGCGCCCACAGGCGTGATCCAGACGACCGTGCCGGCGATCGGGTGCTTCGTCGGGTCATCCATCAACTGCAGCAGCATGAACACCTCATCACCCAGGTTGTAGGCCTTGGGTGTGGGGACGAAGATGCCGCCGTTGCTGAGAAACGGCATGTAGGCCGCGTAGAGGGCGGACTTGGAACTGATGTTCAGGGACAGCACCGTGGGCCGCGCCACCTGGGCCTTGGGTTTGTCGCTCATTCGCGCGCTCCGGATATGGCTCTGGCGTAACGCAGCAGCATGTCCTCAAGGAACAGGCGGAGATTCAGCGGGTGCTGTGCCACGCGGGCGATCTGCGCGAACTCATTGTAGCAGTTGCTCGCCGCTGACACGCTGCAGCGAGTCGCGAGTGCAGACAGCACGCCTTCCTGGGCGGGGAAGAAGCGGACCCGACCGCCGAGCCGAAGCGCCGCAAGATCGCTGACCCAGCGCTGCATCCAGGCGACGAGCTGCGGCAGGCCGAAGCCCGCGGCCGCCGACTCCTTCGCCTTCAGCCAGGATTCCCATTGCGCCGCAACCCGCAGCGCGGTCGACGTGCTGACCTGCCCGATATCGCGCACGAAGCGAGCCAGCAGGCCAGCCCCCCCTGCGGCAGCAAGCCGCTCGGCCGCCAGCGGCATGCCGCCGCACACGCCGAGCAGCGCCGACACCTCCTTGCCTGCGTCAGAACGCCAGCGCGCCAGTGCGGCGTCGTCCGGACGCGAGAACGCCCACTGCTGGCAGCGGCTGCGTATGGTCGGCAAGAGCCGCCGTGGCTCGGAGGAGACGAGCACGAACACGCAGCCGGCAGGCGGCTCCTCGAGCAGCTTCAGGAGGGCATTGGCAGTGAACACGTTCATCGCCTCGGCCGGGTCGATCAGCACGACGCGCCGCGCGCTGTGGTGTCCGGTGACGCTGAGGGCGGATTGCAGCTCGCGGATCTGGTCGATGACGATCTGGCTCGACTTCGCCTTGCCGGCCGGGGTTTCGCGTCCGCCCTCACCGTCGGCGCCCTCCCCATCCTCGGCATCGGCCGCGGGGATCAGCACATGCAGATCCGGATGGTTTCCCGACAGGCGCCACAGGCAGGCCTCGCAGTGCCCGCAAGCCTGGCCGTCGGCAGCGGGCGCGTCGCACAGCAGCCGCGCCGCCAGCGTCTCCGCCAGCAGGCGCTTGCCCAGCCCGGGCGGGCCGACGAAGAGCAGCGCGTGCGGCAGGCGCTCGCCGAGATCGACGAGACGCACCCAGGTTTGCTGCAGCCAGGGCGGCATCATGTGAAGAAACGCTCCGCCAGCAAGCGCTCGATCTCCGCCTGGATGCGCTCGGGCGGGCGGTCCGCGTCGATCACGCAAATGCGTTGCGGCGCGCTGCGCGCGCGCTCCAGGTAGGCATCGCGCACACGCTCGAAGAAATCCCGCTGCTCGCGCTCGAAACGGTCGGGATGCGTGCCGCTGGCCGACATGCGCGCCGCGGCCACTGCGGGCGACAGATCGAACACCAGCGTCAGGTCGGGCTGAAAATCCGGATGCACCCAGGCCTCGAGTGCATCGAACTTGCCACGTGCAAGGCCGCGTCCGCCCACCTGGTAAGCATAGGTGGCATCGGAGAAGCGGTCGCACACCACCCAGCGCCCCGCCTGGAGTGCTGGCAGGATGCGGGCGGCCAGATGCTCGCGCCGCGCGGCGAACATCAGCATCGCCTCGGTGTCGAGGTGCATGGGCTCGTGCAGCAGCAACTCGCGCAGCCGCTCTCCCAGCGGCGTGCCGCCCGGCTCGCGCGACTGCTCGACGTCGAGGCCTCGCGCACGCAGCGCCGCAACCGCCGCAGCGATCTGGCTGCTCTTGCCGGCGCCGTCGATTCCCTCGAAGGTGATGAAGCGGCCGCGCGCGGCCGGGCCCCTGAGCGTCAATTCGTTCTCCCGTTGCGGATGAAGCGGTCCACTGCCCGATTGTGCTCGTCGAGGCTGCGCGAGAACTGGCTGCTGCCGTCGCCGCGGGCGACGAAATACAGGAACTCGCTCGGCTGCGGCCTGACTGCCGCACGCAGTGCGTCCGGGCCGGGCATCGCGATTGGCGTCGACGGCAATCCGGGGCGGGTGTAGGTGTTCCACGGATGATCGTTGTCCAGATCCTTGCGCCGCAGCTTGCCGTCAAAGTCGGGCCCGAGCCCGTAGATGACCGACGGGTCTGTCTGCAGCGGCATGCCGATGCGCAGGCGGTTCGTAAAAACCGACGCGACGAGCCCTCGGTCGTCCGGGCGGCCGGTTTCCTTCTCGACGATGGAGGCCAACACGAGCGCCTCGTACGGGCTCTTCAGCGGGGAGGCCGGGTCGCGCTCGGCCCACGCCGCCGCCAGACGTTTCTGCATCGCGCCATAGGCACGCTTGAGCACGGCGAGCGCGCCGGAATGTTTGTCGAAGAGGTAGGTGTCGGGGAAGAACAGCCCTTCCGGGTGCGTTTCGCCGGCACCGATGCGCTGCAGGATCTCGGCATCCGACAACCCCGCAGTATCGGCGACCAGATCCGGTGCGGTTTCCAGCGCCTGGCGCACCTGGCGGAAATTCCAGCCCTCGACCAGCAGCACGGCGCCTTGCGAGACGTCGCCATCCGACAGCTTCAGGATCAGTTGCCACGGCGTGATGCCGGCATGAACCTCGTAGCTGCCGGCCTTGATGTGATTCGCCCGGCCCGAGATCTGTGCCAGCCAGGTGAGGACTCGAGGTTGCACGGCGACTCCCGACGCGGCGATGTGATTGGCCGCCTGGCGCATTCCATAGCCGCGCTGGACGGTGAAATCGACCACTGGAGCACGCAGTTCGATGGGCCGATGGGCGTACCACACCGCCGCGCTGGCCAGCGCGGCAACCAGCGCGGCCATCATCAGCAGGAAGGGCGTGGCACGTCGGAGGAAGCGTTTCATGCAAATTCGTCTGCAGGGAGCCGCGAAGCCGAGCGGGGCGGCGGGTGAAACACGTGGCAACGAGGTCTGTCGCCGTGCGGCGGGGACTTATAATACTGCATCGCGCAAGCTGGCCGGCGCCCGCGCTGGCGTGCACGCCGCACCATGTGAAACAAGCACGAGGCCAACCGGTCTCAGTACTCCCTGCCAGAGAACACGACGCACAAATCATGACTGCCTGGACCGATCATCTTGCCCACCACGGCGCCCGCCTCGACGGTGCCACTGTCTCCTTTGTCGAAACCGACGCCAGCGCCCCCGCCAACGGCAGCATCGCCGTACCTCTGCTGCACCTCGGCGTGATCCGCTCTGCAGGACCCGATTCCGCCACGTTCCTGCACAACCTTGTCTCGAACGAGGTGCAGAACCTCGGCGCCGACGCCGCCGCCTGGAACAGCTTCAATTCGCCCAAGGGGCGCATGATCGCCAGCTTCCTGATGTGGCGCGAGGCGGATGGACATGGGCTGGCGCTTTCGGGCGACATCCTGCCGGCCGTCCTCAAGAAGCTGTCGATGTACGTGCTGCGCAGCAAAGTGAAACTGGTCGACGCCAGCGCCGACCTCGCGCTGATCGGCGTGGCCGGTGCCCACGCCCCCGCCCTGCTGCAGGCCGCAGGCCTGGCCGTTCCCGCCGATACGATGACGCTGACGAGGGATGCGGAAGGCAGCCGCTGCATCCGCATCGGCGACGGTCTGTTCATCGTCGCAACGCCCGCTGGGGCGGCGCCGCGGGTGTTCGATGCGCTCGTCGCCGCTGGCGCGGTCAAGGCGGGGACGGCAGCCTGGCAACTCGCCACGATCCGCGCCGGCCTGCCACTGGTCACGGCGGCGACGCAGGAGGAGTTCGTCGCTCAGATGCTCAATTACGAGCTGATCGGTGGCGTTAGCTTTCACAAGGGCTGCTACCCTGGGCAGGAGATCGTCGCCCGCACCCAGTACCTTGGGAAACTCAAGAAGCGCATGTACCGGGTCGCCATTCCGGCCGGAGCCAATCCTTTGCCGGGGACCGACCTGTTCGCGCCAGAATTCGGCGAGCAGTCCGCCGGCAAGCTGGTCAACGTCGCCCCCGCGTCCGATGGCGGATTCGAAGCGCTCGCAGTGCTGCAGACGAGCAGCGCGGAATCCGGCCAGATCCGCCTCGGCGCACCCGACGGCGTGCGGCTTACCCTCCTCGAACTGCCGTATTCGCTGGCCTGAGACCGTCCCCTTGCGCCGACGCCTGCCCCGCTTGAAGCGGGGCAGCCGCGAAACGCCTTGAACGTGCGCCCTTGTGCAGGAGGCATGAGCCGATGGTCAGCTATTACATCTACTACCGGGTGCGAGACGACATCCCGCGCGCGGTCGCGGTCGAGGCGATCGGCAGGCTGCAGGCGGCGCTCGCGCGCCGCAGCGGCGTGGCCGGACGCCTGCTGCAACGCGCCGACGATCCCTCTACCTGGATGGAAGTCTACGACGACGTCAGCGACGCTGCCGCCTTCGACGCGGCCCTGCGCGACGAAGCAGAAGCCGCCGGCATCACCAGCCTGCTGGCTCTCGACAGCATGCGCCATGTGGAGCGATTCGCACCATGTGTCTGATCGCCTTCGCCTGGCGCGCCGATGCCGATTTCCCGCTCGTGGTGGTCGCCAACCGTGACGAGTACCTCGACCGGCCCGCGATGCCTGCCCACTGGTGGCAGGATGCGCCCGATCTGCTCGCCGGCCGTGACCTGGAAGCCGGGGGCACGTGGATGGGGGTCACGCGCAGCGGACGCTTCGCCGCGCTCACCAACTACCGCGACCCGAGCCGACGACACACGAATGCCCCGTCGCGCGGCGCGCTCGTGCGCCGGGCGCTCGAGGCGGATGCGGACACGCTCGCAACGCTTCGGTCCGTTGCCGCCGACAGCGTGCACTATGCCGGCTTCAACCTGCTGGTGAGCGATGGCGACACCATGGGCATCCACGAAAGCACCACAGGCTCGGTACGCCTGCTCGGGCCCGGCGTGTATGGTTTATCGAACCACCTGCTGGACACGCCGTGGCCCAAGCTCACGCGCGCACGAAGCCTGCTGGCCGAGTGCCTGCCGCGCGTTCCGTCCGACGCGGCGGTGCTTGCCCTGTTGCGCGACCGGACCGTCGCCGCCGACGAGGATCTGCCGCGCACCGGCGTCAGTCTGGAATGGGAGCGCCTGCTGTCTCCCACCTTCATTCAGGCACCAGGGTACGGCACCCGCTGTTCCAGCCTGGTCACGATGGATCGCGAGGGCCGTGCACAACTCAGCGAATGGACCTGGGATGCGGCCGGCGAGCTACGCGGCCAGGTGCGCCACGACTTCAGGCGCGCGCGCTGAGCTGGCGGCGCATCGTGCGATGGGCAATGCCCGCTTCCATGAAGACCTCGCCCTCGGCGGCAAAACCGTGCCGGCGATAAAACGGCTCGGCATGCACCTGCGCGTTCAGCGCCACTTCTCGCATGCCGCGCGCGGCAGCCTCGGCAACGAGTGCCTCGAGCACGACGCCGCCGACACCGCGCTTGCGCCAGGCCGCCTCGACAGCCATGCGCCCGATGTGCCCGTCGGGCAGCAGGCGGCCGGTGGCGATCACTTCCCCGGCAACATTGCGCGCGATGGCGTGCCGGCAGACCGTATCGAGCTCGTCCATTTCCAGCTCCGGCGGCACGCCCTGCTCGATGACGAAAACCCGCTGGCGCAGTGGCGCCGCCAGCGGCGCTGCCTCGCGCCAGTCCATCAGGTCGATCTGCAATTCATGCTTCAAGCCATTCATTCCACGATCTCCACTGACGCGCCGGCAGGCACGAGGTCGTAAAGTTCGATTACGTCCCGGTTGCGCATGCGGATGCAGCCGTGCGACAGCGGCACGCCCATCGGCTGGTCGTCGCCAGTGCCATGGATGTAGATGTAGCGGCGCATCGTGTCGACCGCGCCGAGCCGGTTGCGGCCCGGTTCCTCGCCGCATAGCCAGAGGATGCGACTGAGGATCCAGTCGCGGCCCGGATGCTCGGCCGCAAATTCAGGCGTCCACCGCTCGCCCGTCGGGCGGCGCCCACGGAACACCATGCCGGCCGGAGCGCCGGTGCCGATCTTTGCCCGGATGCGATGGTGCCCTCGCGGCGTGCAGCCGCTGCCCTCCACCTCCCCGGCACCCTTCAGCGCGCTCGAGATGCGGTAACGGCGGATGCAGGCACCATCTGACGCATACAACTGCAGCGTCTGTCGGCCAAGCTCGATGCGCAGTCGCATGTCGTCCGCCTTCAAGCCGTCAGCGTCCTGCGCCGCCGGCTGGCAAAGAAGTTCGACAGCAGGCTTCCGCACTCCTCACCCAGCACGCCGCCACTGACTTCGGCATGGTGGTTCAGGCGCTCCTCGGCGAAGAGATCGATCACGCTGCCGGCCACGCCCGTCTTCGGGTCACGCGCTCCGAACACCACCCGGGCGACACGCGCGTGCATGATCGCGCCTGCGCACATCGCGCATGGTTCCAGGGTGACGTACAGTTCGCAGCCGGGCAGCCGGTAGTTGCCCAACCGCGCCGCTGCATCGCGCAACGCCATAATCTCCGCGTGCGCCGTCGGATCGTGGCGGCCGATGGGCTGGTTGAAGCCGCGCCCTACGATCTCGCCGTCGAGCACGACCACGGCCCCTACCGGCACCTCATCCCAGGCTCCCGCCTCACGCGCCTGATCGAGCGCCGCGCGCATGTAGTCCTCGTCCTTCATTCCCTCGTCTTTCATTCCGGTTGCAATCGGGCGAATCCGACCTGATGGTCTCGCCACGCCGCTGCGGCTGTCGCGACGGGAGCGGACCTTAGCACTGTTGTGCGGCATCGCCCAAGCTCGCGGACAGCTTCCGGCGGCACGGGCCCTGCACTGCAGCAGCATCGACGAGTGGTCCTCGCGCCGCTCGCCAGACACCATAGGGCGTCGCACGAAGGATGTGACCTTTCGCACTTCGCAGCAATTCTAACGGGTTAAACTTCCGGATTCTTTCGAGCGACAACATCCTCATGGACGAATTTGAGCTGCAACTGGCCGCCTTCAAGGCGCAGATCGAGCAGGAGCTGCAGGATGGTCGGCTCAGCTTCCCGACCGTCCTCGAACTCTCGATGCGCATCAAGCAGCTTGCCGACGACCCGGACTCCTCGCTCGGCGACATTGCCAACGCGGTACGTGCGGAACCCGTGCTGAGCGCCAAGACGCTGCGCATGGCCAACACGGTGCAGCTCAACCCCTATCAGGCACAGATCGCCACCGTCAACGATGCGGTCAGGCGCGTCGGGCTCGCAGCCGTACGTTGCCTCGCCTATGCCGTGGCCGCCGAGCAGCTTGCCAAGGATCATCGCTCGGGGCGCATGCGGCTCATCGCGTCGGGCCTGTGGCTGCACAGCGTGGATGTGGCCTGCTGGTCGTACGCGCTGTCCGCACAATTCAAGCTTGGGAATCCGGACAGCGCTTTGCTTGCAGGCCTGATGCGGACCATCGGCCAGTTCTACCTGCTTGCTCGGGCTGCGGACTATCCGGCGCTGGAGCGGGACATGAATCATTTCGCCGAGTTCGTCGCCACCTGGGGCAGCCCAGTGGGTCGCGCCCTGCTTGACACCTTCGATCTGCCGGGGACCATCGTCGACGCATTCGACGACACCGAGCTGTACGGCGACGTCTGGCCGCCCGCCAATCTGAACGATGTGCTTTTCATCGCGACGCTGGCCGCCGAAACGCCGAATCCCTTCGAAACGATGCTCGGCTCGACCCGCCGCCCCGACCTGCTCAGCATCTGCACGGGTGGCGTCGACGGTGCCGAATTCGAACCGGTGATCGAAGCTGTGCGCGCAACCAAGCAGGAGATGCTGGCTGCGGTCTGCGGATGATCGAGGGTGCAGCCCGCCTTGCCGGCTACAGCTCGACCTGGGTTCCCATCTCGACGACGCGGTTGGGCGGAATGCGGAAATAGTCTGCCGCGCTGCCGGCGTTGCGGAACATCACGATGAAGAGCCGCTCACGCCAGCGTGCCATCCCCGAACCGACGCGCGAAACGAGCGTCTCGCGCCCGAGGAAGAAGGACGTTTCCATGGGCTTGTAGCGCAGCCCCTTGGCCTCGCACAATTGCAGGGCGGCCGGGATGTCCGGTTCGTCCTTGAAGCCGTAACGGATGCGCACCTGGAAGAAACCGAAATCCATCTCGGTGACCTGCACCCGCTCCGTCTCGGGGACATAGGGTACGTCGGCGGTGTCGACCTTCACCAGCAGCACGCGCTCGTGCAGCACCTTGTTATGCAACAGGTTGTGCAGCAGCGCGCGCGGCACCCCGTCGATCCAGGTGGTCATGAACACCGCCGTCCCGGCGACGCGGGGTGGCGGTTCATGAAACATGGAGCGGATGAAGGCTTCGAGCGGAATCGTGTCGCTTCGGACGCGCTCGTTCAGGATCGTGCGTCCGCGTTTCCAGGTCGTAAGCACCGTAAAGATGGCCGCCCCCATCATCAGGGGAAACCAGCCTCCGGCCAGAATCTTGATCAGGTTCGCAGAAAAGAACGCGATATCGACGGTCAGGAAGACCGCGAGGAACAGGATGGAGGGCAGCTTGCCCCACTTCCACAGCCCGCGTACGACGACGAACGCCAGCACGGTGTCGATCATCATCGTCAGCGTGACCGCGATGCCATAGGCGGAAGCCAGCGCGCTCGAGGACTGAAAGCCCACCACCAGCGCAACCACCGCGCCGAGCAGCATGAAGTTGATCCCGGGCACGTAGATCTGCCCGATCTCCCTCTCGGAAGTGTGCAGCGTACGCATCCGCGGCGCATAACCGAGCTGCATTGCCTGCCGCGTCAGCGAGAAGGCACCGGAAATCACGGCCTGGCTCGCGATGATCGTTGCCAGGGTGGACAAGCCGACCATCGGATACAGCAGCGGATCGGGAACCAGCATGTAAAACGGATTGCTGACGTTGTCGGTGTGATCGAGAATCAGCGCGCCCTGCCCGAGGTAGTTCACGTAGAGCGCCGGAAAGACGAACAGGAACCAGCCCAGCTTGATCGGCCGCCTGCCGAAGTGCCCCATGTCCGCATATAGGGCTTCGCCGCCGGTGATGGCCAGCACCACCGCGCCGAGCGCAAGCCAGCCCAGCAGCGGTCGCTCGCCGAGGAAACCGAACGCCCATGCCGGGTTCAGCGCCCTCAGGATTTCGGGATGGAGCATGATGCCGCTGACCCCGAGCGCCGCCAGTACGCAGAACCAGCACAACATCACCGGGCCGAAGATCGCTCCGACGCTGGCCGTGCCGCGTCGCTGCATGAGGAACAGCGCGATCAGCACCACCAGGGCAACCGGAATGACGAAGGGACGGAATGCCGGCGTCGCCACTTCCAGCCCTTCCACCGCGGACAAGACCGAAATGGCAGGCGTGATCATTCCATCGCCGTAGAACAGTGCGGCGCCGAACACCCCCAGCACCGAAAGCAGCCAGGCCCGGCGACCCGGCTCGACCACCCGCAGCGCCAGTGACATGAGCGCCATGATGCCGCCCTCGCCACGGTTGTCGGCGCGCGTGATGAACATCACGTACTTCGCAGAGACAACCAGCATCAGCGCCCAGAAGATGAGCGACAGGATGCCATACACGTTCGCCTGGGTGACGGGGACCGCATGCGGGCCGTTGAAGACTTCCTTCAGCGTATACAGCGGACTCGTGCCGATGTCGCCATACACCACGCCAATCGCGGAAACCACGAGGCCGACGATGCCCCCCTTGTGCTCATGGGCATGTGCTGCACCCTGCTCAGGAGGCACTTGTACGACGGTCGGTGTGTGCATGATGCATCCTTCCGGAGGTTCGCGATGCCTCTCAGGGTTCCATCGCGCGACGCACTTTCTCGGCAGTCTGAAAGACGACCACGACGCCAAGGCATCTTACACCGGGTGCGCACCCTTCAGCCGCTCGCCCAGCGCACGTGCTGCACGCGCAACACTGCTGCGTGCCTCGGGGAAACATTTGCCGAGGCTGAAGTAGCCGTGAATCACCCCGGCCACCTCCTCGTATTCCACCTCTCCGCCTTCGGCCCTGACGCGCTCTGCGAAGGCCGCACAGTCATCCACCAGCGGATCGAATTCGGCGCTCATGAGCAGCATTGGAGGCAGACCGCACAGCGAGGCTGCGCGCATCGGCGACGCACGCCAGTCCTCGGTGTTGCCGCGCGGCAGATAGTGTCGGAAGAACCACTCCAAGGTGCCGCGGTCGAGGAAATATCCCTCGGCGTAGCGACTTCGGGACGGCCGCGCGCTGACGATCTCGGTGCTGGGATAAATCAGCAGCAGGAAGCGCGCCTGATGCGCACCGTCGTCCCTCAGCGCGAGCGCGGTCACCAGCGACAGGTTGCCGCCGGCGCTGTCGCCACCCAAGGCGAGACGCGCGGGGTCCACACCCAGCAGGTGAGCGTGCGCATGAGTCCAATCGAAGGCAAGTCGCGCATCGTCGCTTGCCGCGGGGAAGGGGTGCTCCGGCGCGAGCCGGTATTCGACGGACAGCACCGCGCAGCCGGACTGATTGCAGAGCTCGCGACAGAGGACGTCGTGGCTTACCACATCGCCCACACACCAGCCGCCGCCATGGAACCAGATCAGCGCAGGGAGCAACTCCCCGGCGTGGCTTTGCAGCGGACGATAGAGGCGCGCGAACAGCGTCGTGCCATCGGGGCGTGGAACCGGCACCTCCATCGTCGAGGCGACCGCCGGCGCTTCACCGCGGAAGGCGAAATGCAGCTTCTGGAACGAGCGGCGAGCCTGGTCGACCGACAGGTCATGAAAGCGCGGCGCACCGACGCGGTAGGCCATGTCGAGCAGGGATCGGGCTTCTGGAGTGAGGGGCATGGAGTTCGTGCGGCCGTCGCGCCGGCCTGTGCGGATCGATGAACGGGGGCGAATTCTACCCGCTGGCCGATGCAGATTGACCGCGAATGGCGGCTGAATCGCACGCCGCCAGGCGTTGGCGAGCGGATTACAATCTCGCGGGAGCAAGCATCCAACAGCTACCCGACTGCATCAGGAGAAGATTCAATGGCGACGCGCAGGAAAGCCACTCCCCCAGACAGCCCCGCTTCGGCGCCCACCGCCACCGATTCCGGGCGCACCGCAGTGGTCGGATCGTTGCAGCCACGACGGGTTGGCGCGGGAGACACCGCGCCCGAATTCACCCCGCCCGCGATCGAACGCTTCGAAATCGAACAGGCCATCTCCGCCGCGACCGATTCACAGATCACTGCAGTGACCGACATCCTGCAGTCGGGCAGGCGCGACATCGGCACGATCAGGAAGTCGCTCGAGGCGATCCTCGCCGGCTCGTCGGCAGACGATATCGCGGCGCTGCGCGATTCGCTGTTCCAGGAAGCGCCAGTCGTGGTGACAAAGCGTCCGGTCAGCCCGGACGACGAGTTGTCCGACGACTGGCGCAGCGGCGGCTACCCGTACCGGAACCTGATGTCGCGCAAGAACTACGAAAAGGAGAAGTACCGGCTGCAGGTGGAATTGCTCAAGCTGCAGGCCTGGGTGAAGGAAACCGGCCAGCGCGTCGTCATCCTGTTCGAGGGCCGCGACGCTGCCGGCAAGGGCGGCACCATCAAGCGCTTCATGGAGCACCTTAACCCGCGCGGTGCGCGTGTGGTCGCACTTGAGAAGCCGACCGAAACCGAGCGCGGCCAGTGGTATTTCCAGCGCTACATTCAGCATCTGCCGACCGCCGGTGAGATCGTGCTTTTCGATCGTTCCTGGTACAACCGTGCCGGAGTCGAGCGCGTCATGGGTTTCTGCACAGCGGACGAATACGCCGAATTCATGCGCCAGGCGCCTGAATTCGAGCGCAATCTGGTGCGCAGCGGAATCCATCTGATCAAGTTCTGGTTCTCGGTGAGCCGCGAGGAACAGCGCCGCCGCTTCAAGGAGCGCGAGATCCATCCGCTCAAGCAATGGAAGCTGTCGCCCATCGATCTCGCTTCGCTCGACAAGTGGGACGACTACACGAAGGCGAAGGAAGCGATGTTCTTCTACACTGATACTGCCGATGCGCCGTGGACAGTGGTGAAATCCGATTGCAAGAAGCGCGCACGCCTCAACGCCCTGCGCTACGTGCTGCACAAGCTGCCGTACGCCAACAAGAGCCTCGAGCGCATCGGACCGCTGGACCCGCTGATTGTGGGCCGCGCCAACGTGGTCTATGAGCGTGGTGAGAAGGACAATGTGGCCCTGCTTTGACCCATCCTCCTCCGGCGCGTCCGAAACGCCATCCTCCGCCCGGCGGCTTTCAGGCAGGGTTCAGGCACCCTGTTTCACAATGTGCTCCATCCACCGTCCGGTGGCGCGTTCCAGGAGCCTGTCCATGAAAGCCCGCCCTGCCATTCCTTCCCTTTCCGCCAAGCTTTCCTCAGTCCTGTTTGCCGTCGTCGCCGGGCTGGTCTCGGTTCACGCGTTGCCGGCCCGGGCGGACGATCGGCCGCGTGCGGACGAAGTCCGCAAGCTGCGCGAAGAAGGCAAGATACTGCCGATGGAAGAGATCCTGAACCGCAGTCGCGCCGCGCAACCTGGCCAGGTGGTCGAGGTCGAGCTCGATCGCGGCGGTGGCCGCTACACCTATGAGGTCAAGCTCATCGACGACGCCAACCGCGTGCACAAGCTGGAGCTTGACGCCAGCACGGGCGAAGTGTTGAGCCGAAAGACGAGATAAGCGATGCGCGTGCTGCTTGCCGAAGACGATCCCGTGCTCGGGGACAGGCTGCGAACTCGGCTTGTACAGGAAGGTTATGCGGTAGACCTGGTCACCGACGGGATCGACGCGGCCCACCTGGGCGCCACCGAGCCCTACGATCTGGTGATCCTCGACCTCGGCCTGCCGCGCAAGCCGGGTCTGGCCGTGTTGCGTGACTGGCGCGCCGCAGCCAACACCGTCCCGGTCCTCATTCTCACTGCACGCGACGGCTGGGCCGAGCGCGTCGAGGGCCTGCAGGCCGGCGCCGACGACTACCTCGGCAAGCCTTTCCACGCCCAGGAACTGGTGGCTCGCATCCAGGCGCTGCTGCGCCGCGCCGCGCCGGTGAATGCCCCCGTGCTGCGCGCAGGCGGATGGCGCCTGGATGAGGGGCGCCAATGCCTCGTCAGCGACGAGGGGCGCGAGCAGGCACTGACCGGCACGGAGTTTCGCCTGCTGCGCTATTTCATGCGCCATCGGGGAGAAGTCCTTTCCAAGACACGCCTTGCGGACCACGTCTATGACTACGACAGCGAGCGCGACAGCAACGTGATCGAGGTGTACGTGAAGCGATTGCGCTCCCTGCTCGGGCACGACTGCATCGAGACGCGCCGCGGCCAGGGCTACCTGCTGCGCAGGGATGGCTGACGCGGAACCAGCAATCGACCGACACGATGAACTCCCTGCTGCGCCGCCTCTCGCTATCACTCGCGGTCGTCCTCGTGCTGGCGGGCGCCGGCCTCGCGCTCGGCCTGCAGGGTTTTCCACGCGCCATGGTCGAGGACTACGTCGTGTCCCGGCTGCGCCACGACGCGGACCAGCTCTATGTGCGCGCGATCGAAGCCCCCGCCGCCGCCGATGACTTCGAGGCCGCCATCCGTGGCGCCACCGGACCGATATACGATTTACCGCTTTCCGGACATTACTTCCTCCTTCGACGAGGTGAGCAGACATACCGGTCGCGTTCCATGTGGGATGCGGATGTTCCGCTGCCCTTGCCAGACGACCGCAACGAAGAGTCGATCACTCACCTTCCCGGTCCGGCAGGGCAACGCCTGCTGTCACTGGCGCGCCGCTATGCATCCGACGCCCAAGGCAAGGAAATCGCGATCGCGGTCGCGGAAGACGTCGCCGCCATCGATGAAGCCATCGCGGCATTTCGCGTTCGCATGCTGGCAGGCGTCGGTATCGCACTCGCCCTGCTTCTGTTACTTCAACGCAGGCTGCTGGTACGCGGCCTCGCCCCACTCGGCGAGGCGGTGGACGCCTGCCGCCGACTCGAGCGGGGCGAAGCCACGACCCTGGACGGCGAAGCGCCGGTCGAGGTCCAGCCGATGATCGATGCGGTAAACCGGCTCGCGCACCATCACACCCAGCGCCTGGGCCGCATCCGCCATGCGGCGGGAAACCTGTCCCACGCCCTCAAAACCCCTCTTGCGGTGCTTGCCCAGACCGCCGAAGACGTCGCCGCGCGCGGAGAGACGGGCCATGCCGCTGCGCTACAAGCACAGATCGACTCCATGCGCTCGACCATCGAGCGCGAGCTTCATCGTGCGCGGCTGGCCGGAGCCGGCCCGACGCGGGAATACTTCGATGCCCGCAGCCAACTGGGAGCGCTTGCTGACGCGCTGCATCGCCTGCATGGTGAAAAGGACGTCACGATCGAACTCGACGTCCCGGACTGCCGCTTCCCGGTGGATCGGGAGGACATGCTGGAACTGTTCGGCAATCTCCTCGACAACGCGTGCAAATGGGCACAACGGCGCGTTCGGGTGTCGATCGACGCCACCGTTTCACCCACCGAGCTTGCCTTTCACGTAGACGACGACGGCCCCGGCGTGCCGGAAGACATGCTGCAACGACTCGGCACCGCAGGACTGCGTGGAGACGAAAACCGCCCCGGGCACGGCCTGGGGCTGGCGATCGTCGGTGACATCGTCAGTCAGTACGAAGGCAGCGTCCATTACGGACGGGCTCCGGCTCTCGGTGGCTTGCGGGTGAGCGTGCGGCTTCCCATCGCGTGCGACTGATGCCCCCGGGGGCGGCCTGACTGACACGGGCACCGAAACGACGGAAGCTTGTCTACTGTTTCGTCGGAGGTTCGCCCTCGAGGAACGCGCCGGAGCGGGCACGCTCGCCGGCGTTCCGGGTTCAGACGAATCTCCGACGCGGGGAGGGGCTTCCAGGGGAAATCGAGGATCGGGGAGACGATCATGACCCTGCACGATCTGCCCAAAATGTTCCATTCATATTCCGACGGCTGGTCGGAACTCATTCGGATCCACCCGACGATGGCACGGGTGTTCGTCCTGTATGCGATGCCGCTGTCGCTGCTGCCGCCCGCCATGGTCACGTATTCGATGGAAGTCTCGCCCGGCGCGGTGTTTCCGCAGATGGTGCCGGCACTGAGTGGCGGCGAGGCGCTCGCCGTCGGCGTCGCGTTCTACATCGCCGAGCTGTTGATGGTCCTGTTGATGGCATCCATCATCCAGGACATGGGCGAACTGGTCGATGCAGCACCCGGCTATCACGACGCCTTCATGCTGGCCGCCATCGCACCGACACCGCTCTGGCTGTCGTCGCTCGCGCTGTTCGTGCCATCACCGTGGGTCGTCGGCCTCGCCGTCGCCGTGGCATGGCTGGCATCCGCAGCGCTGATCCTTCATGGAGTGTGCCCCCTGTTCGGCATTACCGATCATGGCAAGGGACGCCTGATGGGCTCCTTCGTCCTCGCGCTCGGTGTGGTCGCCTGGCTTGCCCTGCTGGTGGTGCTGGCACTCGTCATGAGCATCGTCATGGGTCTGCGCTGACGGCAAGCCGATCCGCTCGCACGCAGCCCCGATGTCCGCCCCGTGCGGACGAGCGCGCGGTTACTCCCAGAGGCCACGCGCGCTGTCGTGCCGAGAGGCGGCGAAGCGACACGAGGGACGTCAAGAGCCTGCCAGCAGCCGGACTCATGCGCGTAACATGCACTCCTGACTTTCGCCCCGACCGCGGGGCGCGAACCGAGGGAGAATGAATCATGTTGCGCTCACCATTCACGCGCCACGGCGTGATTGCACTCGGCATCCTGTCACTGCTGGCGACGACGCCCGCGCAGGCGGACAAGCCGGATTTTGCCGGCAACGACAAGCCCGGACGACACGACAGTCATCGAGAACGAGACACGGGCGAGCCCCGTGCCAAGGCCGGTCACGACCCCCGCGGCAGGAACGGGCAGCTCGTCGATCGTGAGCACCGCGCGGCGCGAGACCAGCACGACGACCGCCACAGGATCGGCCCCGAGCGACGCCACTTCGAAGATCGCCAGCGCGTCATCGTCCGCAACTACTACGCGTCGGCGTTCCGGCGCGGCCACTGTCCTCCGGGGCTGGCGAAAAAGCGCAATGGCTGCATACCGCCGGGCCTCGCCAGGCAGTGGCGCGTCGGCGAACGCCTGCCGCGCGACGTGCGGTATTACGATCTGCCTCCCGCCTTGGTGCTGGAACTCGGCCAGCCTCCGGTGATGCACAAGTACGTGCGCGTGGGCGCAGACATCCTGCTGATCGCGCTCGGTACCGGCCTGGTGGTGGACGCACTGGAAGATCTTGGCGGCAGGTAGGAAACTCGCGCGGCGTACTGACAGCGCACTGCTCAGGGCGGCGTCGCGCCACCCGGCCGGAGCCCATAGCGCTCCAGCCATGCATGAAAGCCGGCGTCACAGGGATCGCGACGCAATCTTGCGAGGTGCAGCAGCATGTTCTCGACCATCGCATGCGCTGCGATCGCCGCCATCATCTCGAGCCGCTGGTCAGCTGGCAACCCAAGCTCCTCGAGCTGACGATCGATTTCGCAAAAATGCGCCGCCATCAGGGATCGCGCAGCGTCGGCGTCGATGGCGAGGGCGCTGAAGTCCATCGCATCGCCTGCCTCGATCTCGGCGATCAAGATCGCAATCGTCTCCGGAGTCATGGCTCCCTCCGCACGTCGTAGATGAGCCTGTGACCTCCGGAACCGTGCGGGAGTGCCTCAACGGCAGCGTGCGATCAGGATTGGCGCCTCCGCCCGCCTCAAGACGCGGGCCCCATCGGTGCGCCGTGCGCATGCGCCTTCAGGGTATCGATGTCGATGAGGCGCAAGGTCAGCTCGTTGGTGGCCTCCAGCACCACCGGTGGAGCCATCCCCGCTTCCAGGGCCTCCTTCCACCGCAGGGCGCACAGGCACCACCGATCTCCCGGCTTCAAGCCCTTGAAACGGTATTCCGGCCGTGGCGTGGAAAGATCGTTACCCACGCGCCTGGAGAAGTCGAGGAAGTCGGCCGTCACACGCACGCATATCAGATGCCGGCCGACATCTTCCGGCCCGC
>JAFEFM010000480.1 GCA_018240585.1 Pseudomonadota bacterium | reverse complement strand
CCACCCAGGTCGCCGGCGTCGGCTCGCCGGCCTACATGTCGCCGCAGCAGGTGCGCGAGATGCCGCTCGACCACCGCACCGACATCTATTCGCTCGGCGTGGTGATGTTCCAGTTGCTGACCGGGCGCCTGCCGTTCGAGTCGGACAACAACTACAGCCTGCTGTACCGCATCGCCAACGAGCCGGCGCCGCTGCCCTCCGCCCTGCGACCGGAGGTGCCTGAACCGCTGGACGCCATCGTGCGACGCGCGATG
This sequence comes from Pseudomonadota bacterium, assembly GCA_018240585.1. Lineage (GTDB taxonomy): Bacteria > Pseudomonadota > Gammaproteobacteria > Burkholderiales > Rhodocyclaceae > Thauera. Next base: position 15,578 of record JAFEFM010000480.1, on the reverse strand, counting down.
GAAAAGGATCTGGACCGCCGTTACCAGAGCTGGGCGGAGTTCTCGCACGACCTCGCGCTGGCGTTCCGCAACCGCAGCATCCACGCCGACCGCGAGCGCGTGCCCGACACGGAGAAATTCGAGACCCTGCGCGGCATGCCCTTCTTCCGCGACTTCACCGACGCCGAGCTGTGGGAGGTGGTCGGCCTTTCGCACTGGAGCCGGGCGCAGCCGGGCACGGTGCTGATGAAGGAAGGCGAGGCCGGCAACCACGTGTGCTTTCTCGCGAGCGGCGAGGCGCGCGTCAGGAAGCGCGGCCGCCTGCTGAACGTGCTGACCGCCGGCGAGTGCTTCGGCGAAGTCGCGCTGTTCTCGGCAGCGAGCGGGGTGCGCTCGGCCTCGGTGGAGGCGGAAACCGACGTTTCCATCATCACCATCCGCGCCCGCGCGCTGCAGCGTGCATCCAACACCTGCCGCATGCACTTCTACAAGGCTTTTCTGGAAGTGCTGGCGACGCGCCTGTCGCTGGCGAGCGCACGGATCGCGAACATCTGATCGCCCACCGGCTCTTCGAACCAGGGGCAACACCGGTCGAAAGCTGTCGGGGATTTTGACACGCACTGCGCAGACCGCTCCCGCGCGGCGCCGTCGCCCCTTTTAAATCATTGACTTGCAGACCTACGTTGCATCAGGCGTGAAATTTGCATCACCTTCGGGCAGGAAAAGGGCCCGAACCCGGGCCCATCGATATAATCAGGGGAAAGAATTCAGCACTCCCCCGGGGAATAAAATGGAACAGGCCCAATCGACGAATTCCACCGAGCAGCGACGCAAGCTCCTGAAAGGCGCGCTGGCGGCATCGGGCGTCGTGTCGATGGGATACAGCGGTGCCGCGCTGGCGTCCTTTCAATGTATCTCGTCGACAACCGTCACCACACCCGCAATTAAGGCAAGATTCACCGCCCCAACTTCTGCGTCTGATTTACGCTACCTGAAGGTTCCGCTTTACGCGTATACGGCAGACACATCCAAAGCGTGCAATAACGGTCAAATCCTCAAGAGCTACACCTACAACTCTAAGCAGTACTCAGTGCTGGGTGGCGTGCAGATCGTGACGAACGACACCATATATTTGGCGCTCGATGATTCTCAAAGCAGTGGCGCGGGGGCTGCCCTACTCCTTGCCAATCCGATTACGAAGGGAGGGATTTGTGGAAATGCGCTGTCGGGCCAGTTCATCTACCTGCTCGCTTATTTCACGCAGGACGGCAGCTACGCCGGCGTCTATACCAATTCCGCTCCCGTGCTCAGTCAGCCTGCAACGGGCTCGTGCCTCAGCTCTCTGAATCCTCACCTTCAGGTTCCCGGCAATATAACTAATACTTGGTTTGACGGCTGACATTCTCAAGATGAGCTTTCGCGCCCCACTCACTCCAACCGAATGGCTGCAGGATTTTTGCCAGTTGATCGAAGGCGAGTTTCTTTTTTTTGACCCAGTATCTTGGCAAACCTTCCAGCTGACCAAGGGCGCGACAACAGTTCTGGGCGAAGCGGCAGACGCAATCGAGCAGCATAGATTCAGGGCATTCCTTTCCGAAATCGACGAAGCGGGCGGCTGGCCGGCGGAACTGGAGTTTCTCGCCCGCGGATTAACCACGGTCAACAGCACAACCTCGCCCGCTGCCGGATGAGCAGTAGCCCGTATCGCCTGTTGGATGTCGGCGCGGCGCAGCTAGCCGTCGCTTCCGAGATCGAGAGTTTCCATGCGCACCTCGATCTCGTATATCCGCACCACGAGGCAGGCGCCGACGGCGTCTTCGCGGACGTACGGGTGCGCTTGCTACCCGGATCCCGCTTTCGCTTGCGCGGACGGCAAGTAGCTCTGTGGGCCGACGGCTTGCGTCCTTTCGAGCCCTACCCGTACGACTGCGCGCTACCGCTGTTCGAATGGGGCAGCAACTACCTGCTCTCGCGGCGCCTGAACGCCTACCTGCTGCTGCATGCCGGCGTGGTCGCGCGCGGCGATCGCGCGCTGATCCTGCCGGCCGCACCCGGCTCGGGCAAGACCACGCTGACCTGCGCACTACATCTGGCCGGCTGGCGATTCCTGTCCGACGAGTTCGGCGTCATCGACATGGACAGCGGGGAACTGCTGCCCATGGTGCGGCCGGCACCGCTGAAGAATCGCTCGATCGACGTCATCGGAATGCGTCCAGGCGCCATGCTCGGGCCGCTGTTCCCGAAGACGCGCAAGGGCGACGTGTCGCATTTCGTGCCGGATCGCGACAGCTTCCTCGCCCGCCACCGCCGCGCGACGCCCGCCCTGGTGGTGTTCCCGCGCTTCCAGGCCGGCGCGGCGCTGCAATGCACGCCTGTGCATCGCGCCCAGGCGGCAATGCGGATCGGCCTGAACAGCTTCAACTACCAGGCACTGGGCCCGCTCGGCTTCCAGGCCGCGGTCGCGCTGGCGCGACGTACGGCCGCCTTCGAGCTGGTCTACGGCGATCTCGACGACGCCATCGCCCACATCGAGACCCTGTTCGGGGACGTCTCTTGAGCAGCAACGGCCAGTCCGACATCGCACTGCTGATGCGCGGCCTGCGCGAGCCGCTCAGCATCGACGAAGCCCGCTGGGAGCGCCTGCTGCGCATCGCGCGCGCCAGCGGACTGCATGCACGGCTGGCCGCCGCCAACCTCGACAAGGCAACCACGACCGACGTCGTGCGCCGCCATCTGCTGTCGTCGGCGCGCATCGCCGCCTATCGCGCGCAAATGGTGCGTGCCGAGCTGTTCCACCTCACCCCGCTCGTCACCGACGACTTCCCGGTGATCGTGCTCAAGGGCGGCGCCTACATCCTGCAGGGGCGCGCACTGGCAGAGGGGCGTTTCGTGTCCGATGTCGACCTGCTGGTGCCGAACGCGCACCTGCGCGCGATGGAAAGCCGCCTGCGGGCGGCGGGTTGGCAGCCCGAGAAGCTGGACCCGTACGACGAGCGCTATTACCGCGACTGGAGCCACGAGACCCCACCGATGCGCTTCCCCGGCCACAGTCTGGAAGTGGATCTGCACCACGCGATCACGCCGGTGACCGGCTCGCTGGCGTTCGATCCGGCCAGCCTGTTCGCGCGCAGCGAGCCGATACCTGGCACGCCCTTCCGCGCACTGTGCGCCGAAGACCAGGTGCTGCACGCCTGCCTGCACTGCTTTCACGACGGTGAGCTGGACCTGCGGGTGCGCGAGGTGGTCGACATCGACGGGCTGCTGCGGACTTTCGCCGCGCGCGGAGGATTCTGGGATCGGCTGCTGGCGCGTGCCGCGGAACTGGGGCTGCAGCGGCCGCTATGGTATGGACTGCATTTCGCGCGGAACTGGCTCGATTGCCCGGTTCCTTCGGCAGTGCCGGATGCGCTGCCGGCTCCGCACACCTTGAGCCGCGCGGCGATGGATGCGCTCGTGCCGCTGGCGATGCTGCCACCGGACCCGGATTTTCCGCCGTCGTTGCACGTGCGCGTGGCGCGCACGCTGATGCGGACCCGCTATCACCTGCTGCGCATGCCCTTGCAGCTGCTCGTGCCGCATCTGGCGCGCAAGACCCTGCGACGCCTCAAGGCGCGGCTGGATCGCAGGGCGGAGGCACCGACGGAAGACGGCGCCCCCTGAGGCTCGGGCAGGCACCCGAGCCGTCGCAAACTGCTTAAACCACCCCGGCGTCCTGCAGCATCTGCTGCAGCTCGCCGTTCTGGTACATCTCGCGCATGATGTCGCTGCCGCCGACGAATTCGCCCTTGACGTAGAGCTGCGGGATGGTCGGCCAGTTGGAGTATTCCTTGATGCCCTGGCGGATCTCGTCGTCGGCCAGCACATTGACGGCGAGCACGTCCGGCACGCCGCAGGCCTTCAGGATCTGTACGGCGGCGGACGAAAAGCCGCACTGCGGGAACTGCGGCGTACCCTTCATGTAAAGGACCACGTCGTTGCTGGTGACCTGATCGCGGATGACGTCCTGAATGCTCATCTGATGCCTCTGAAAAGCTGAGTGAATTAGTCGGGTAATTCTAGGGAGCGAGTCGGCCGGCGTCAACAGCGCGAGCCCGCCATCGATCTCACGCGCGTCCCAGCCAGCGCCCGCCCGACACCCGCTCGATGCCGGCAAGATCCTTCCACGACGTGATCGAAGCGAAGCCGGCATCCGCCAGCAGGCCGCGCACCGCGAAGGCCTGGTCGTAGCCGTGCTCGCACAACAGCCAGCCGCCCGCTTCCAGATACCGCGCCGCACCGGCGACGATCTCCGCCAGGTCGTCGAGCCCGGCCGGACCGGCGGCCAGCGCGGCATGCGGCTCGAAGCGCAGGTCGCCCTCCTCCAGATGCGGGTCCGCGGCAGCGATGTAGGGCGGGTTGGACACAATGAGCTCGAAGCGCTCCTCGCCCAGAGCGGAAAACCAGTCGCTCTGCACGAACGACACGCTGGCGCCGAGGCGCGCGGCATTGGCCATCGCCACCCACAGCGCTTCGCGCGAACGGTCGAGCGCGGTGACCTCGGCCTCGCCCAGCTCCAGCGCCAGGGTGACCGCCAGCGCCCCGCTGCCGGTGCCCATGTCGAGCACGCGCACCTGGCGCCGACCACTCACGTGGGCGAGCGCGAGCTCGACGAGCAGCTCGGTATCGGGCCGCGGGATCAGCACCGCCGGCGTGACCATGAAATTCCGCCCGTAGAACTCGCGCTCGCCGGTGAGATAGGCCACCGGCTCGCCCGCCACGCGACGCTCCACCAGTTCGCGGAAACGGGCCCAGTCCTCGGCATCGAGGATCTGCTCGGGCCAGGCCGCCAGACGCGAGGCCGGACACTGCAGCACATGGCGCAGCAGCACGCGCGCATCCATGACGTCGATGCGCTGGCGCGCCCACGCCTGTGCGCGCGCGATGTCGGGCAGCTCGTCCGGCAGGCCGTCGCTCGTCGTCGGCTCGTTCATTCTTCGGCCAGGGCGGCGAGCTGGTCGGCCTGGTGCTCCAGCGTCAGGGCAGCGATGAGCTCGTCGAGCTCGCCCGCCATCACCGCGTCGAGCTTGTACAGCGTCAGGTTGATGCGGTGATCGGTGACGCGCCCCTGCGGGAAGTTGTACGTGCGGATGCGCTCGGAGCGGTCGCCGCTGCCGACCAGGCTCTTGCGCGTCGCGGCTTCGGCGCTCTGTTGCGCGCGCACCTTGGCATCGTGGATGCGCGCCGCCAGCACCGACATCGCCTGCGCCTTGTTGCGGTGCTGCGAACGGTCGTCCTGGCACTCGACGACGATGCCGGTGGGGATGTGGGTGATGCGCACCGCCGAATCGGTCTTGTTGATGTGCTGGCCGCCGGCGCCCGAGGCCCGGAAAGTGTCGATGCGCAGGTCGGCCGGATTGATGTCCACCATCGCGACTTCGTCCGCCTCGGGCAGCACGGCCACGGTACACGCCGAAGTATGGATGCGCCCCTGCGTCTCGGTGACCGGCACGCGCTGCACGCGGTGCCCGCCGGACTCGAACTTCAGCCTGGAATACGCGCCGGCGCCCACGACGCGGGCGATCACTTCCTTGTAGCCGCCCAGGTCGGATTCGCTGGCCGACACGATCTCCAGCTTCCAGCGCTGGCGCTCGGCGTAGCGCGCGTACATGCGCAGCAGGTCGGCGGCGAACAGCGCCGCCTCGTCGCCGCCGGTGCCCGCGCGGATCTCGAGGAACAGGTTGCGCTCGTCGTTGGGGTCGCGCGGCAGCAACGCGCGCTGCAACTCGCTGTCGAGCTCGGCGATACGCGCCTCTCCGGCCTGCAGCTCGGCCTCGCCAAGTTCGCGCATGTCGGGGTCGTCGAGCAGCTCGCGCGCGGTGTCGCAGTCCGCCTCGGCCTGGCGGTAGGCGCGATAGAGCAACACCACCGGTTCGATCTCCGCGCGCTCGCGCGACAGCTCGCGGAAGGCGTTCATGTCCTGCGCCGCCGTCTCCGCGGCGAGCGCGCGGTCGAGCTCTTCCAGGCGGCTGGCGAGGTGTTCGAGTTTGTCTCGGATGCTTTGCTTCATCGTCTCGGGATCAGGGTCGGGATGGCGACGCGGCAGCCACGCCCGCGGCAAAGGGCGACTCGAAGCCTGCGCGGCTAGCCGTTGCGCGGCAGATTGAACAACCGCTGCACCAGGCGTCCAGCCTCTGCCTGCGCCTCGCCCTCGGCATGGTTCAGGAAGCGCGACGGCCCGTGCATCAGCTTGTTCATGAGGCCATGAGACAGCGCCTCGAGCACCCGCTGCGGGTCCTCGCCCTTGGCGAGCAGGCGCAGCGCGCGCTCCATTTCGTGCTGGCGCAAGGCCTCGGCGTGCTCGCGCAGCGCGCGGATCGTCGGCACCGCATCGCGCGCCTCCATCCAGTGCAGGAAACCGTCGACACGGGTGTCGATGATCTGCTCGGCCTCCACCACCGCCTGCTGGCGCGATTCCATGCCGGCATCGACCACTTGCGCAAGGTCGTCCACGGTGTAGAGGAACACGTCGTCGAGTTCGCCGATCTCGGGCTCGATGTCGCGCGGCACCGCCAGATCCACCATCACCATCGGGCGGTGGCGGCGCGCCTTCACTGCGCGCTCGGCCATGCCCAGGCCGACGATGGGCAGGGGCGCGGCAGTACAGGACACCACCACGTCGAAGCGCGGCAGCATGTCGCCGATCTGGTCGATGCGCATGGTGCCGGCACCGAAGCGCGACGCCAGCAAGGCAGCGCGCTCGGCGGTGCGGTTGGCCACCATCATCGACTTCGGCCTGGCGCCGGCGAAGTGCGCCGCACAGAGTTCGATCATCTCGCCGGCGCCGATAAACAGCACGTGCTGGTCGGAGACGCGTTCGAAAATGCGTTCGGTGAGGTGCACCGCGGCCGCGGCCATCGACACCGTGTTGGCGCCGATCGCGGTGGTCGAGCGCACTTCCTTCGCCACCGCAAAGGTATTCTGGAACAGCTTGTGCAGCAGGGTACCGACCGTGCCCGCCTCTTCCGCGCGGCGCGCGGCTTCCTTCACCTGGCCGAGGATCTGCGGCTCGCCCAGCACCATCGAATCCAGCCCGCTGGCAACGCGGAACACATGGCGGATCGCATCGCGCTGCGGGTAGGCGTACAGGTAGGGCGACATGTCGTTCAGCGACAGGTCGTGGAAGCGCGCCAGCCAGTCGGCGGCGTGCTGCGGGTGTTCCGCGGCGAAGTAGAGCTCGGTGCGGTTGCAGGTGGAGAGGATGGCGGCTTCGCGCACCGAATCGGCACGCGCGAAGTCGTGCAAGGCCTGCGCCATGTGTTCGGGCTGAAACGCCACCCGCTCGCGAATCGCAAGCGGTGCGGTGTGGTGGTTCAGGCCAAGTGCGTAGAGCTGCATGCGTGACAAGGGGCAACCGATCGGAGAGGAATTATAGCACCCCGCAAGCCGCACAAAAATTGAGCAAAATCAGCCACTTCTTCGCTCTGGCCAGCGAAAGCAAACGGGCCGGCAACGGCCGACCCGTTTTTCGATGCGGAAGCGCACGCGAAGCGCAATCACGAACAGCCTGCAACCGGACGCCATCCGAGCGGCAACGGAAGCGGCGGAAATAGCTCAGGCGGGCGCAGTATAGCAGCCATCGAAGACACCAAGCCGCGTGGCGCCGGCAGCTCAGATGGCCTTCTTGAACAGGGCGGCCGTCTCCAGCGCCGCGATCGGCTTGTGGAACAGTTCGCCGAAAATCCGATCCACCATCGTATAGCTGCCGTCGCGCAGTTCCACCGCATGACAGACGTTACCTGCGGGATCATCGAAGTGATTGATGCCGTACTCGGCCAGATCCATGTCCAGCACGTATTCGCAGTCGCGGCCGACATCCGGTGAAACGTCGAAATAGGTCCGCGTGCTCGCGTCGACGTTCCACCAGTGCTGCAGGATCTCGGTTTTCTTCAGCATCCGGTTGTACGGCCTCACCAGCCAGCCGCTGACGATCCTGATGTTGCACTCGCGATCGATACGCCCATGGGCATTCATGTAGCTGCTGTCTGCAGTGCCCCCTCCGATCTGCTGCACGCTGACCGCCTTCACCTCGAAGCGGGCGAACTTCTGCCTAGCATTGATGAAATCCCGCGTCGCTTTGTACATGGTCCGGCAACCTGCATTCGTAATGGGAAGGCGCAGCCACGTAAGAGCTGCGCTGCGTGAACGCAAAAAAGCCGATCGAGAGGATCGGCGTTTTTGCTTGTTTTTTGGTGGTGGAGTGTAACAGAAAACCAAACCCACATATCAGTAGGCTCTCAGCCCCGGTCGGAAACCTCGCCACATGCGCGGCTCCCACAGCAGCAGGCCGCTTTCGGCAAGGAAGCGGGCGAACAGCATGCGGTGCCAGTGCTCGTAAGCCACCTCCCACACCAGCCGGCGCAGCTCCTGGGTGTCGTCGCCGTGCTTGGCATCGCCCAGGCTGCGACCGTGGGCGCGCAGACGGCGGCGCAGGGCGCGCTGGGCGTCGTTCAGGTAGTCCGGCGCCCTGCCCTCACCCACCGCGAGCTGCTGCAATGCGGCACGGGCGGCGGTCTCGGCGATGTCGCGGGCGGCTTTGACGGTGTTTTCGAGTTGGGTGCGCAGGGGCTTGGCGAGGCTGGCTTGGGTCATGCAGAACCTTGATGTCATATGCGATGGGCGCAGTCAGGGAGCGACCCAGTTCTCCAGCCGCAGGCCGGGGTAGTCTCGGAAGTCGTCTTCGTTGTTGGTGACGAGCACCGCGCCGACGGCGATGGCGTGGGCGGCGATGAGGCGGTCGAGCGCGTCGCGGCGGCGGTCGCGGATGGCTGCGCGCAAGATGCCGAACTGCTCGGCGGCAGCTTCGGTGAAGGGCAGCACAGGGATGCGTTGCACCAGCAGCGCGAGCACCTTTTCGTCATGGTCGCGGTTACGCTGCTGCATCTCCAGGCCGGCCCGCAGCTCGGCGTAGGTGACGACCGACATCAGCGCCTCGCCCTGCATCAAGGCACTCAGGCGCAGCAACACCTGCGGCGGGTGACGCTGGATGAGATGGATGCAGATGTTGGTGTCGAGCATGTAGGGCATGACGCTCAAGCTCCGCCGACGGACGTTGGCGGTTCATCCGCATCCGTGTCGGTGTTGTCGAATACACCGCCCCATTCGCGTTCCTTCTGCTCGTGAAACTCGCGCCCGCCCGCCATGAAATCCGGGCTGAACGACGCGAAAATCGCCGGCAGATCGGCCAGGGTTTCATGTTCCACCGGACGCAACACCAGGGTGTTGCCGACGCGCTCGATTTCGACCTCATCGGCGGGTCCTAGAAAGGCGAGTTCCTTGGGGATGCGAACCGCGAGCGAATTGCCGCTCTTGAACATACGCGTCAGCATGGCGACCTCCTTGTAATGTATATACTGGATATACAAGTTTAGAAGGTGAGCGGGCCCTTGGCTACCTGAGTCAGGAGAAGCTGCTCAACTTCGGTGAGCCAGGCCCTGACCTCATCGGCATCGTTGAGGGTGCGCTGCGGCAGCTTGACCTGAACCACGTTGGGCTTGAGGAGCTTTGCTGCATCCATGCGGACTGCAGCAAAGCGGGTCGTGAGCGCCTGGGTGCGCTCTATCCAGCGCTGCAAGTCGCAGTCGTCCAGCGCATCGCCTCGGTCTTGTTCCTGAAGCCGGAGCGATAGATATCCTCGCCCCGAATACGCATCCGAAAGGCCCAGCCAGCGCCTTCCTGGTAGGGCTTAGCCATGGCGCCCGCCTTCGGCGGCAAGCGCCTTGCAGGGGGTCATGAAGACGGATGTGTGCAGAGACATGAGCAACTCCAAAAAAAGTAGGAGTTGCGTATAGGCACGCAGAGGGCACGCAGAGCGAGGATGACCCGTCGACAAGCGCTGCAACTGCGCAATGGAGCGCATGCAAACGCAATCGGCCACCGGTGCCAATGTCAGAAAAACGTCAGAACACGGCACAAAAAGCACTTAGCCCAGCTTTGTGGACTGGGCTAAGTGCTTGTATTTGTTTGGTGGCCAGTCGCGGAATCGAACCACGGACACGCGGATTTTCAATCCGCTGCTCTACCAACTGAGCTAACTGGCCAACAGAGCGCGCATTATAGCGGGGTTTCGCCCCCTGTCAAACACATTCTGATTTTTTCCCGCCTGCGCGAAGATGAAATGCTGGCGCCCCAACGGAACACGGCGGGCGCCAAAGGGACGCCCGCCGTCTTTTGATCACCCGGTTGCGAGCCTCCCTCCTCGGGAGTCCGGCCGAGCCTTCTGCTTAGTGGCCCGACGCGCCAGAGGCACCGATACCCGTTTCCGAGCGGACGCGCTGCGCCAGGTAGCCGGCGCGATCTTCCTTCGCACGCTGGCTGTTGTCGAGGATCGAGAACAGCCAGATGCCGATGAAGCCGGCGGCCATCGAGAACAGCGCGGGTGAGGTGTAGGGGAACAGCGCCGAACCCTTCGGATTGCCCAGCGTGGCTTCCCACACCGACGGCGACACCACGGTCAGCACCACCGCGACGATCAGGCCGAGGAAGCCACCGATGGTCGCACCGCGGGTCGTGCAGTCCTTCCACAGCACCGACATGAACAGCACCGGGAAGTTGGCCGAGGCTGCGATCGCGAAGGCCAGCGACACCATGAAGGCGATGTTCTGCTTCTCGAACGCGATACCCAGGATTACCGCGATCACGCCCAGCGCGATGGTGGTCATGCGCGACACGCGCAGTTCGGAAGCCGAATCCGCATTGCCGTGCTTGAACACCGTGGCGTACAGGTCGTGCGACACCGCCGAGGCACCCGACAGCGTCAGACCCGCCACCACCGCCAGAATCGTGGCGAACGCAACCGCGGAGATGAAGCCGAGGAAGACGTTGCCGCCGACCGCGTTGGCGAGGTGGATGGCCGCCATGTTGCCGCCGCCGATCAGGCCGCCCTTGGCGTCCAGAAACTGCGGGTTGGTGGACACCAGCACGATGGCGCCGAAGCCGATGATGAAGGTCAGGATGTAGAAGTAGCCGATCCAGGTGGTCGCCCAGAACACCGACTTGCGGGCTTCCTTGGCGTCAGGCACGGTGAAGAAGCGCATCAGGATGTGCGGCAGGCCGGCGGTACCGAACATCAGCGCCATGCCGAAGGAGATCGCCGAGATCGGATCCTTGATGAAGGAACCCGGGCCCATGATCGCCTGGCCGATCACACCTGCCTCTTCCGGCGTCTTGCCGGCAGAGGTGGCCACGCCCACCTTGACGCGAACGGCGTCGGCGAACAGCGCCTCGGGCGAGAAGCCGTAGTGCAGCAACACCATGAAGGCCATGAAGGATGCGCCGGCGAGCAGCAGGCAGGCCTTGATGATCTGCACCCAGGTGGTTGCCGTCATGCCGCCGAAAAGCACGTAGACCATCATCAGCGCGCCGACGATGACCACCGCCATCCAGTACTCCAGGCCGAACAGCAGCTTGATGAGCTGGCCGGCACCGACCATCTGCGCGATGAGGTAGAAGGCCACCACCACCAGCGTGCCCGAGGCCGCAAAGGCGCGGATCGGGGTCTGCTTGAAGCGGTAGGCGGCGACGTCGGCGAAGGTGAATTTGCCGAGGTTGCGCAGCTTCTCGGCCATCAGGAAGGTGATCACCGGCCAGCCGACGAGGAAGCCGATCGAGTAGATCAGGCCGTCGTAGCCGCTGGTCATCACCGCTGCGGAAATACCGAGGAAGGAAGCCGCCGACATGTAGTCGCCAGCGATCGCCAGGCCGTTCTGGAAGCCGGTGATGCCGCCGCCGGCAGTGTAGAAGTCGGCCGCCGACTTGGTCTTGGCCGCTGCCCACTTGGTGATGAACAGCGTGAACACGACGAACGCCGCGAACATCATGATCGCGGTCCAGTTGGTGGCCTGCTTCTCGGCCTGGCCGAGGTCACCGCCCGCCGCCAGCGCCGCCGCCGACAGGGCGGCCAGCGTCAGGCCTGCAGAAACCCGCATGAAGCGTCCGCTCATTTGCCGCTCTCCTTGACGATTTCCTGGGTCAGCGCGTCGAACTCGGAGTTCGCGCGACGGACGTAGATGCCGGTGATGATGATCGTGAAGAAGATGACGCCGAGCCCGACCGGAATGCCGACGGTCATGACGCCAGCACCGAGCCTGGCGGACAGGAACTCCTTGTCGAACGCGATCAGGGCGATGTAGCCGTAATACACGATCAGCATGATTAGGGTGAGCATCCAGCCGTAGGAGGTGCGCGTTCCCACCAGCTTGTGATACTTCGGATTGGCGGTGATCTTCTTCACCAGATCGTCTTCCATGTCTCCCTCCACTTGCAATTTGGATGAACCGGACTCTCGCCCGGACGCTGACAAGTTAGCCGCGGAGACTTACGACCGGCTTACGAAATGCAACATTCGTTTATCGAAAAAGAAATTCGATGAATGTCGTGCAGGAAAAGGCACGGGGCGACGGCATCGGTACGCGTGCCCTGCGGCCGGCGATGGCGCCGAGGAAAGACTCAGCCCAGCGGGTAGAAGTCGCCGTGCACCGGCGGCGGAAGCTGCCGCTGGCTGCGAGGAAAGACGACCTGCGCCAGCGTTCCGCTGCCGCGGGGACTGGGGCTGAGCGATACCGTCGCACGATGCAGTTCGGCAATCTCGCGCACGATGGGCAGGCCCAGCCCGGAGCCATCCACGCCGCTGCCCAGCACGCGGTAGAAACGCTCGAAGACACGCTCGCGGTCCGCTTCGGGAATGCCGACACCGGTGTCCTCGACCTCGAAGATGGGTGCGCCGGCATGCCGGGTGCGCGCGGTCACGCTGCCGCCGCGCGGCGTGTACTTGATGGCGTTGTCCATCAGATTCTTGATCATCTCGCGCAGCAGCACCGGGTTACCCTCGATCTGCAGGTGATGACCGCCATCTTCCACGCCGAGGTCGATGCCCTTGGCGAGCGCACGCGGAAACAGATCCTGTGCCACTTCACGCACTACCGCGGCGAGGTCGAGCGACTCCACGACATAGAGCTTCTCGAAGCTCGCCTCAGCACGCGCCAGCGACAGCAACTGGTTGATCAGGTGGGCAGCGCGATCGGTGCTCTCGGCGATATGGGCCAGCGATCGGCGCAACTGGTCGGGATCGGTCTCCTGCAGCGCGAGATCCGTCTGCATCTTGAGGCCGGTGAGCGGCGTGCGCATCTGGTGCGCCGCGTCAGCGATGAAACGCTGCTGCGCCTGCAGGTTCTCCTCGAGGCGCGCCATCATGCCGTTGTAGGCGACGATGAGCGGGCGCACTTCCTCGGGCACCGTCGCCGGCTCCACCGGCGACAGGTCGGTTGGCCGTCGCATGCGGATCAGGCTCTGCAGCCGGTTGAGCGGCGCAATGCCGCGCGACAGCCCGACCCACACCAGCACCACCGCGAGCGGAATGATCGCGAACTGCGGCAACAGCACGCCGGTCACCACGCGCGATGCCAGGTCGGTACGCTTGTTCCGCGTCTCGGCCAGTTGCACGACCAGCAACGGCAGGCCGCGTCCGCCCGGAGCCCGCACGAACTGATAGGCGACGCGCACTTCCTCGCCCTGGATCATCTCGTCACGGAACAGCACCTCGTCGATGATGGGCACGGGCGGCTTGGGCGCAGGCGGGATGTCGACGTCGCCGCTCAGCATCTCGCCATATTCGTTGGCGATCTGGTAATACAGGACGTCATCCTGGTCGGCGCGGAACACCGCGCGCGGCGGCGCGGGAAAGTTCACCACCGGCCGCCCCTCCTCGACCGCGATGAAGCGTGCCAATGTGCGGGCGCCGTCTGCCAGCGCACGGTCATACGGCTGGCTGGCAATGTTGTCCGCCACGTTGTGCGTGACGATGATGGAGATCGGCCACAGGAACAGCAGTGGCGCCAGCATCCAGTCGAGGATCTCGCCGAACAGCGAATTCGGCTGACCGCTTGCCCGGCCGCGACCGACGAGCTTGCTAGGCTTTCGCCGCCGGAGCCGCATCCGGGTTTTCCAGGCAGTAGCCGAGGCCGCGCACCGTCACGATGCGCACGCCGCTGTCCTCGAGCTTCTTGCGCAGGCGATGCACATAGACTTCGATCGCGTTGCTGGAGACTTCCTCGCCCCAGCCGCACAGGTGATCGACGAGCTGGTCCTTGCTGACCAGCCGGCCGACGCGCAGCAGGAAGACTTCGAGCAGGCCGACCTCGCGCGCGGAAAACTCCACCACCTGACCGGCGATCTTCACCACGCGATCGGCCTGGTCATAGGTGAGGCGGCCGACCTCGATGCAGCGCGCCTGCCCGGTGCCACGCCGTGTCAGCGCGCGCGCCCGGGCCTCGAGCTCGGGCAGGGCAAAGGGCTTGGTGAGGTAATCGTCGGCGCCGGCATCGAGGCCGCGCACGCGGTCGTCGACGCCGTCCTGCGCGGTGAGGATCAGCACCGGCACTGCGGATTTGCGCGCCCGCAAGCGCTTGAGCACCTCGATGCCGGGCAGGCGCGGCAAGCCCAGGTCGAGAATGAGCAGGTCATAAGGTTGCGAGGCCAGGGCCGTGTCCGCCTCGGCCCCGTCGGCTACGTGATCGACTGCATAGCCACCGCGGCGCAGCGCACGCCCGATGCCGTCCGCGATGACCGGGTCGTCTTCCGCCAGCAGAATGCGCATGAGTTTCCGGATGTAAGTTGCATGTAAGCGGGTGGCGATAGATTCCGTCCCGCTGTTCTCCTTTTGCTCGGTCCTGGGGAATGCCTGCCGCGAGCAGCCGCATTCCGGGGGGCGATTGTCTGTCGCTCCCCGCCGATTTTTTCCTCCGAATTTTTGAATTATCACACGCTTCACGCGACTTCGCGCGTAGCCGAGGCGGCACGCGCCCGCGCAATGCGGTGAACGACAAACGGCCCCGCAAGATGCGGGGCCGTTTGTCGTCGATGCAGCAGGGCCACAGCCCCGGCACCCCGGGGCTGCAGGCGCAGGCAATTACATGCCCATGCCCATGTCGCCCATGCCGCCCATGCCGCCCATCGGGGGCATTGCGGGCTTGTCTTCGGCCAGCTCGCCGACCATGCAGTCGGTGGTGAGCATCAGGCCGGCGACGGAGGCAGCGTTCTGCAGCGCGGTGCGGGTGACCTTGGTCGGATCCAGCACGCCCATCTCGACCATGTCGCCGTACTCGCCGGTGGCGGCGTTGAAGCCGTAGTTGCCCGAACCCTCGACCACCTTGTTCACCACCACCGAGGCTTCGTCACCCGCGTTGGCGACGATCTCGCGCAGCGGCTGCTCCATCGCGCGCAGCACGATCTTGATGCCGGCGTCCTGATCGTGGTTGTCGCCCGTCAGGCCGGCCAGGTTGGCGCGGGCGCGCAGCAGCGCCACACCGCCGCCCGGGACGATGCCCTCTTCCACCGCAGCGCGGGTGGCGTGCAGGGCGTCTTCCACGCGAGCCTTCTTTTCCTTCATCTCGACTTCGGTCGCGGCACCGACCTTGATCGCGGCAACGCCGCCGGCCAGCTTGGCCACGCGTTCCTGCAGCTTCTCGCGGTCGTAGTCGGAGGTGGCTTCTTCGATCTGCACGCGGATCTGCTTGACGCGCGCCTCGATGCGGTCGGGTTCGCCGGCGCCGTCGATGATGATGGTG
>JAFEFM010000047.1 GCA_018240585.1 Pseudomonadota bacterium | reverse complement strand
GCGCTGGCGGCGATCGGCGCGCAGACGGCGGCCGACGCGGCGAGGCTGTCGGGGCTGGGCGCGGAACGGGTGAGCATCACCGGCAACATCAAGTTCGACATCGCTCCGCCCGCGGCCGCGCAGGAACTGGCCGCACGCTTTCGCGAACGCTTCGGCGCCCGCCCGGTGCTGCTCGCCGCCAGCACGCGCGAAGGCGAGGAAGGCCCGCTGCTGGACGCCTTCGCCCGCCTCGCTCCACCCGACGTGCTGCTCGCGCTGGTGCCGCGCCACCCGCAGCGTTTCGATGAAGTGGCGGAGCTGGTGCGCACGCGCGGCCTGGCGCTGCAGCGGCGCTCGAAGGAATCGCCGATCGAGGCCGCCACGCGCGTGTGGCTGGGGGATTCGATGGGCGAGATGTTCGCGTACTACGCCGCCGCCGACGTCGCGCTGATCGGCGGAAGCTGGCTGCCGCTGGGCGGGCAGAACCTGATCGAAGCCTGCGCGGTGGGCACGCCGGTGATCGTGGGGCCACACACCTTCAATTTCCAGGTGGTCGCGGAACAGGCCATCGCCGCCGGCGCAGCGCGGCGCGCCAGCGACATCGAGGATGGGATCACACAAGCCCTGGCGCTGTTGCGCGATGCCGAAGCGCGCGGCGCGATGGCGACCGCCGGCCGCAAGTTTGCCGAAGCGCATCGCGGCGCGACGCAGCGCTCGATCGACCTGCTGGAGCGGCTGAAGCCGGCCGGCTGACGCAAGGCACGAAACGGCACCGCACCGCGGTCGTAGCCACGTCGGCCCTCCACCGCCGCAGCAGAGCCGAGCCTGTATCGCGGGTGCGTAGGAGCGGGCTTGACCGCGATCGCTGCGGCGATCTGGATCAGCGTGCCGGCGCGGTCGTCAGCAAGGCGTTGATCGCCTGCACGTCGTCTTCGCCGAGCGTGCCTGCCGCCGCCTTCAGGCGCAGTTGCGCGAGCAGCGTGTCGTAGCGGGCGCGCGCGAGCCTTTGCAGCGTGTCGGCCAGTTGGCTTTGCGCGTTGAGCACGTCGATGTTGATGCG
>JAFEFM010000479.1 GCA_018240585.1 Pseudomonadota bacterium | reverse complement strand
CACTCCCCGCCGTGCACCTCGGCGAACTTGCGCTCCATCTCGCGCCGCATCGCACGACGCAGTTCGGCTTCCGTGAAGCGGCGGCGCTCGTCCGGCGTCTGCGGCGCCAGCGGCGGCACCTTGGTCGGGCGGCCCGCGTCATCGACGGCGATCATGGTGAAGAAGCAGCTATTCACATGGCGCACGACCTTGGCGCGGATGTCCTCGGCGATGACCTTGATGCCGACTTCCATCGACGAGTTGCCGGTGTGGTTGACCGAGGCGAGGAAGCTGACCAGCTCGCCGACCTGGATCGGCTGGCGGAACATCACCTGGTCGACGCTTAGCGTGACCACGTAGTGGCCGGCGTAGCGGCTGGCGCAGGCGTAGGCCACCTGGTCGAGCAGCTTGAGGATCGTGCCGCCGTGCACCTTGCCCGAGAAGTTCGCGGTTTCGGGGGTCATCAGGACGGTCATGGTGAGCTGGTGCGCGGGAAGGTCCATTGTGGTGTCTCGTGGTGATCAGGCGGGACGCGCCGAAGCGCGGGGAGGGCGCAAGTTTCCACCATTCCCGCGTGCTTTCGCCATCACTGCCCGAACTGCGCAGCGGCGGAAGAACTTCAGGACCAGGTCCTCATTCTTGCTTCTGCCGGATCAATGATGATTTCCAGGGAGAGGAGGTGGTGAGGCAGCACGCTTTCGCGGGGCGCCGGGCTTCCTGTCGACAACCAGGACTCAAGTCTGCGGCGTTTTTGCCGATCACGCCTGCGGCGTATGCGGAAGACCTGCATCGAGAACCGGCAGGAGGCGCGCCCCGGCGCGCACCGCCGACACCGCGTGTCGATAGCCCCATCAGGCAGGGCGGGTTGCGGCCCGTCGAGGAGACAGCATGGCAGTCATTTTCGCGAAGACGGACAAGGGCCAGGCCGAGATCGCAAACCGCTCCGGCGGCCTCAGCCCGCGCGTCCGGCGCGTGCTGATCTTTGTCGATGGCAAGCGCCCGGTCGAGGCATTGCGCGACATGCTGCAACATGACGACCTGCAGCACACCCTGGGTCTCCTGGAAGAGGAAGGGTTCATCGAGATGGCCGGACGCGGCGGGGCGGACGGTGTTCGCACGCCGCTGCAGGCTTCGCCCTCGATCAGCGCATTCCGCCAGCATCCTCCGGGGGACGAAGTGCTGCGCCTGCAGCAGGCGCGCAATTTCATGCACAACACCGTCAACGCCTTTGTCGGTGCGGTGGGCACGAGCTCGCTGCAGGACCGTATCGCCGCCGCGCGCGACCAGGAGGCGCTGCGCCAGTTGTTCGACGAGTGGTATCGCGCCATCGTCAGCTCGCGCGACGGTCGCCGCCAGGCCGAGCATCTGCGCGGCAAGCTGCTCGATGTGATCTGATCGCCGGCGGACATTCCCGAATCCGCTCCCGAGCCGCCTCCCCGACCGCGCCGGTTTCCCCCGGTGCCATTCTCGCTGGCATGGGAAGCGCGCATCGATCTTCGGTTCCCGCATCCCGATCGGTAGCGCTGCCCATCGACAGGCCGCTGACTGGCGTGCGGCTTGTGCCTATATTGCGGGTATGCGGTAGCAGGAACGCATGCGCGATCAGAACGGGAGGGGAGCAATGGATTCGGGAAACGGACTGAAGATCGGCCTGGCGCTGTCCGGCGGTGGCTTCCGGGCAACGCTTTTCGGGCTTGGCAGCCTGTGGCGTCTGAATGAGGCAGGCCTGCTCGGGGGGCTGGAGCGGGTCACCAGCGTGTCGGGCGGCTCGATCCTGGCGGGCATTCTCGCGCACAACTGGCGCCGGCTCGATTTCACCGGGGGGCGTGCCGGCAACTTCGAGGCGGTCGTCGTGAAGCCGGTGTGCGATTTCTGCAGCCAGTCGATCGACATCAAGACGGCCGTGCTTGGCCATCTCGTGCCGTTCAAGACCTCGGGCGAGTTTCTCGCCGGGCGCTACGCGCACGACCTGTTCGGCGAGACGCTGCTGCGCGAGCTGCCGGATCCGGGCAAGGAAGCGGCGCCGCGCTTCATCTTCTACGCCACCAACATGCAGACCGGGCGCAGCTTCCGCTTCCGCCAGGACTACATCGCCGACTACTACCTCGGCTTCTCCCGCAGCACGGATGTCAGGCTGGCCGATGCGGTGGCGGCGTCGAGTGCGTTTCCGCCGGTCTTCTCTCCGGTGATCGTGAAGACCGATCCCGGCACCTGGGAGAAGCCGCTCCGCGACCTGCCCAACCTCGACCAACTGCGGCGGCACATCGTGCTGGCCGACGGCGGCGTGTATGACAACATGGGCCTGGAGGCGCTGCTCGACACCGCCGACATCGTGCTGGTGAGCGATGCCGGTGCGCCCTTCGAGATCGATGAATCGCCCTTCGAGGACGATCTGCTGCAGCTCGGCAGGGTGCGCGACATCCTCATCGACCAGACGCGCGCGCTGCGCAAGCGCTGGCTGGTCGAGGACTTCCAGGCCGGGCGGCGGCGTGGCGGCTACTGGGGAATCGGCACCCGGATCGGTGACTATCAGGACCCGGGCGCACTCACCGCCGACAATGACATCACCGCCGCGCTGGAGAACATTCCGACACGACTGAAGAAGTTCGAGGCGCGGGAGCAGGGCCGGCTGATCAACTGGGGCTATGCACTTGCCGACGTCGCCTTGCGTACGCGCGCAAAGCTGGGGATCGCGGCGGCGCAGGGTTGGCCGATGCCCGAATGGCCGCTGAACTGAGATCGGCGCGATGACGAACCGGCATGGACTTGCTGTCTGGAGCCTGGAGGTCGACGACGCGCGTTTTGCACAGGCTTGCGCGGCGCTCGGTGCGTTGAACGTCGCCGTGCGCCGCTGGCGGCGGCGCGGGATCGACCTGCTGGAGCAGGTCGCCGCCGCGGGAGCGGAGGACCAGCAGATCGAATTCGTCGCCTCCGTGCTCGGCAGCATGCGCGACGGCGACCGGCCCATGGAGTGGGAGCTGCCGCCTTCGGCAGCGCTGGCGCGCTTTCCGTCGGCAAACGCCCTGGCCGCTGTCTGGCAGAAGTATGTCGATGAGCAGAGCCAGGCCACGCGCATCGCAGTGAGGAGCCGCGGCCGTGCCTGGTGCGGCCTGCTGCCCATGCTGCGCACCTTGCAGCACGAGGCGGTGGGAGCGGGCAGCGTGTTCGTCGCCGATGCCTTCACCCAGGACGGCCGGGTGGACTGGGAATTGCCATTCGCCTTTGCAGCCCTGCCGGACGATCCGCTGGCGCCGGCGTTCACCGGCTTCCGTGCGCACTGGCGCGAGCCGTGGCCGTACCGTTTCACGCTGGCGGAGCGTTCACAGCCGCGTGCCGAGATGCTCGTGTTCAGCGGGTCGCTGCGACTGCTGGCCGGCCGGCTGCTGACGAAAGGCGCGACCACCCGGGCGACGCTGGTGCTGGTGCTGGGCGGCATGGACGAGGGCGCCGACGCCGAGAGCCTGGCGCGCATCGTGGCCCGCGAGTTGTCCGCCGAGGGCCTGGTGTGCGTGACGCCCCCGGCGGGCGCCGATGCGGACTGGCGGATGCAGGCTCTGGTGTGGCTGGGCGACGAGCTGACTCACAACCGCCCGCTCGACCTGGCGCTGTCCATGGCTTTCAGGCAGGACGCGATCGCCTTTCTGAGCCGCGACCTGGTGCGCCTGAGCCAGCTGTCGAATTCGGTGGCGCGGATCTCCGGCCGCCTGAAGGCCCTGCCGCCGGACGCATCGCTTGCGGTGAGCGAACGGTCGCTGGGCGATCTGGTCCGCGCGCCGGAAGTCGTCGGGTTGCAGGAGATCTGGAAGGCGAGGTGGCCGCAAGGCGCCGCGGCGCGCGGGGCGGGCGCTGCGCCGCCGATGTCGGGGGCGCAGTGCGGGGTGTCGCCGGAGGTCCTGGCGCGGAGCATCGATGCGTCCAGGGGGATGTACGGTTATGCGCACGAGTCCGACCAGGCGTCCTCCCTGACCGAACTGAACAATGCCGTGAAGGCGCACGAAGCGGCGCGGGCGGCGCGCGAGCCCGAGACGCGCTACGTGCAGCACAGCTTCTGGCGCACGGCAGCGGGCGAGCTGGTCGAGGAGCGTCAGCGCCTGACGGTGGGCACCGCGGTGATGCTGCGCGTGCGCATCGGCCCGCTGGACGAGCACTGGCAGGCCGCGCCGGATCCGTTTCCGGCACACGAGCTGCCGCGCAACCGGCGCCGCCACCGGCTGCAGATCGTGTTCCACGAGCCCACCCAGCTCGACGCGCCGATGATGGGGGAGCTGTGGCTGCCCCGCTCGGGGCCGAGCAGCGTGGCCGAGTTCGTGTTCACGCCCCGCAAGCCGGCGCAGTTCCAGGCGCGGATCACCGTGCTGCACCGCGGGCGCGTGCTGCAGACGGTGTTGATCCATACGCGCGTCGTTTCCCGGGATGCGCAGGCGGGCGCCGGGCAGGGAATGACGCCGCAAGGCATTACGCAGCAAGGCATCACGCAGCAGATCGAGGCGCGGGTGCGCGAGCACTGGAGCGACCTCGACACGCGGCGGCGGTTCGACGCCTCGTTCGTGCTCAACCACACGAGCGACGACCGTCCGCTGCTCACCGGCGTTTCCGGCAAGCGCGCCTGGGCCACCGACCTGGAAGGCATCAGGCAGCCGGTCGAGGCCATCAACCAGTTGCTGTCGGATGTCGCGCACAGCGTGGCCGACTACAGCGAGGGGCTGACCGAGGGCGACAACCTGAAGCTGTTCTACAAGCTGGCACGAGTGGGCGGTGACCTTTATTCCGCCCTGGTGATCGACCATCTGCAGCAGTTGCGCAGCGGCGGCATGGATGTGGAGGAGGCCACCCACATCCAGATCGTCAGCACCCGCGCCGACGCAGTGGTGCCGTTCGAGTTCATCTACCAGTACCTGCCGCCCGACGACGAGAACGATGTCCGCTTCTGCCCCGATGCGCTCAGGGCGCTGAAAGAGGGCGCCTGTCCCGGGCAGTGCGACGGGCAGAAGGAACCGGGCCGGCATGTGTGCCCGATGGGCTTCTGGGGCCTGCGCAAAGTCATCGAGCGGCACGTGTACAACCCTGCGATCGGCAAGCCCGACGATGCGGAAGTCATCGTCCAGGCGGAACCTGCCGGCGACCGGGTGCGGCTGCAGCTCGACCAGGCGGCGGTGGTCGGCTACAGCAACGAGGTGAAGCCCGACGAGGTGGGCCCGGTGCTCGTCAGGCTGGCGGCGTGCCTGCGCGGCCCGGTGCAGGAGGTCAAGGACTGGGACGAATGGAAGGCCTGCGTCACCGGCAATCACCCGACCTTGCTGGTGGCGTTTCCGCACAACACCGGCGACAAGCAGGACATCGCGCTGGAAATCGGCGGCAAGGCGTTCAAGACGCTGCGCCTGCCGCGCGAGTACGTGCATGTCGACGGCCCTTATCCGCTGGTGATGCTGCTCGGCTGCGATGTGGCCAGCACCGCCCAGCAGTACGCCAGCCACATCCGCTATTTCCGCCAGGCCGGGGCGGCGGCGGTGGTGTCGACCATCGCCACCGTGTTCGGGCCGCATGCGGTGAAGGTGGGCGGGAAGCTGCTCGAGGGCCTGCTGGCGATCCGCGACCAGGGCGCAGCGCAGCCTGGCACCGACAACACCGAGACCTGCCTCGGCGAGGCCTTGCGCGCGGTCAAGCGCCAGGCCCTGCTGGACAGCCTGCCGATGGCGCTGTGCGTGGTCGCCTTCGGCGACGCCGACTGGCGGCTTTGAGAGGGAATCACCCATGTCCGAAGACAGCTTCTTCCGCATCGAACTGCTTCCCGCCCTGCATGGCGACTGCCTGCTGGTGGAGTACGGAAACGCCTCGCGCACGCGCCGCATGTTGATCGACGGCGGCCCGATCGGTGGCTACAAACAACTGGAGGCGCGGCTCAATGCCCTGCCTGCCGGCGACCACCGCTTCGAGCTGGTGGTGATGAGCCATGTCGATACCGATCACGTCGAGGGCATCGTGCGGCTGTTCGCCAACCAGCCCGTTCCCATCCGCGTGATCGACATCTGGTTCAACGGTTGGAACCACCTGCAGCCGGACGGGCGGGTGCTCGGCGGCAAGCAGGGCGAGTTCCTCAGTGCGCTGATCGTCCGCCGCTTCCAGCAGGACCAGTGGAACCACGCCTTCGACGGCAAGGCGGTGGTGGTGCCGGACGACGGGCCCCTGCCCGAGCGCAGGCTCGCCAGCGACGACGGCATGAAGCTGACCCTGCTGTCGCCGACCAATGCGACGCTGGACCGGATGCGGGAGAAATGGAAGAGCGACCTCGGTCCGGAGGTGACGCCCGGCGACCTCGACGCGGCGTGGGCAAGCCTCGCCGGACGCAAGGCCTATCTGCCCGGCCAGGGGCTGCTCGGCACCACGCCCGAACTGGACACGCTGTTGCAGCGCCAGCTCAAGATCGACGATGCCGCTCCCAACGGCAGTTCGATCGCCTTCCTGGCCGAGTATGGCGGCAAGTCCTGCCTGTTCCTCGCCGATGCCCATCACGAGGTGATCACCGCCTCGCTCCGGCGGCTGCTGAAGCAGCGCGGCGAGCAAGTGCTGCGGGTCGATGCGGTGAAGGTGGCGCACCACGGCAGCGCGGGCAACATCAGCGACGAACTGCTCGCGCTGATCGACAGCCCGCGCTTCCTGATCAGCACCAACGGCGCCCAGTTCGGCCACCCCGATGCCGAAGCGGTGCAGCGCATCATCGCCCGCTCAATACATCAGCCGCCGACGCTGTGCTTCAACTACGACAGCGACACCACCCGCCCGTGGGCATCGCCGCAGAAGCAGGCCGAACTCGGCTATGTCGCCGAGTACAACCCGGTGCCGGATGCGCCTTATGTGATCGAGCTCTGAGCGTGCGACAAGACGACGCAAACGTGCCTGCCCATCCGCCCATCCTCGTCGTTGGCACCACCTTCGCCGTGACGCTGCCCTGGTACCGGACGTTTCGTCGCCTGGCCGACATGGTGGGGCGCGAGCTGGCGCGCAGCGGCTTCGGGCTGATCACGGGCAACACGCCAGGCGTGGACAAGATTGCTGCGCATGCCTTCTGGGCGGAGTGCCTGCGCGGCAGCCAGGCGCCCGAGGCGGGCTACCTGCAGTTGTGGCTGCCACATTTCCAGCGCGGCTATTTCCTGCCTGGCAAGGGCTTTGCGGCGCCGGTCGAGTGCACCGTGCGCCTTGCGGACTACGACGACTGGATCGAGCAGGCGATCGGCCGCGCCGGCGCGGCGGTGATGATCGGCGGCCGCGGCGGTTCCCTCGCCATCGCGCGCCGTTTCATCGACGCCGGCAAGCCGGTGCTGCCGATCCCGTTTGCCGGCGGCGAGTCGCGCAAGGTGTTCCACGAGATCCTGCGCACCTGGGGCGAGGCGCCGGTTCCCGGGCTGAGCCAGACACAGTTTCTGGGCCTCGACGTGCCGTGGATCAACAACACCGGCCCGCTGGCGCGGCTGTTGCTGGGCACCCTCGCCGCCAAGGCCGACATCTTCATCTCCTACCGCCGCGCCGACACCGGCATGGCCGCCGGCCGCCTGCGGGATGACCTGATCGAGCATTTCGGTTCGCGCCGCGTGTTCATGGACCTGCACGGCATCGATCCGAGCGAG
>JAFEFM010000478.1 GCA_018240585.1 Pseudomonadota bacterium | reverse complement strand
CCACCGGCTTCAGCCCCAGCTTGTCGGCCGTCGACTTGCGCATCAGCACCAGCGCCGCGGCACCGTCCGAGATCGAGCTCGAGTTGGCCGGCGTCACCGTACCGTCCTTCCTGAACGCAGGCTTGAGCGTGGGGATCTTGTCGATCTGCGCCTTCAGCGGCTGCTCGTCCTTCGTCACCAGCACGTCGCCCTTGCGGCCGGAGACGGTGACCGGCACCACCTCCCAGGTGAAGTCGCCGCCTTCGATCGCCGCCTGCGCGCGGGTGGTCGAGGCGATGGCGAACTCGTCCTGCGCCTGGCGGGTGAAGTTGAAGTGGCCGGCGCAGTCCTCGGCGAAAGTGCCCATCAGGCGGCCCTTGTTCTCCTTCGAGTAGCTGTCTTCCAGGCCGTCGAGGAACATGTGGTCGAACATCTGGCCGTGGCCGAGGCGGTAACCGGAGCGCGCCTTGGGCAGCAGGTAGGGCGCGTTGGACATGGACTCCATGCCGCCGGCGACCATCACCTCGTTGCTGCCGGCCAGGATCAGGTCGTGCGCCAGCATCGTGGCCTTCATGCCCGAGCCGCACACCTTGTTGATCGTGGTGCAGCCCGCCGACAACGGCAGGCCGGCGCCGAGCGCCGCCTGGCGCGCCGGCGCCTGTCCGAGGCCGGCAGGCAGCACGCAACCCATGATGACCTCCTGCACCTGCTCAGGTGAAAGGCGGGCGCGCTCGACCGCCGACTTGATCGCGATGGCGCCGAGCTGCGGCGTGGTCAGGCTGGACAGATCGCCCTGGAAACCGCCCAGCGGCGTGCGGGCGACAGAAACGATGACGACGGGATCAGACATGGAGTTCTCCTGTTGAATGGATGTACGGGTCGCGCTCAGGATCCGAGCGCCTGGAGCGCCGCGGCATAGCGCGGCATGAGATCTTCGCTGCGGCCGAGGTTCAGCCCGAGGTCGCGGATCAGGCCATCCTTGAGGCCGTAGATCCAGCCATGCACGGTCAGGCGCTGACCGCGCCGCCAGGCATCCTGCACCACCACCGTCTGCGCGACGTTGACCACCTGCTCGAGCACGTTGAGCTCGCACAGGCGGTCGTGACGCAATTCGGGCGGCAGATCGTCGACCGCGCGCAGGTGCTTCACGTGCACGTCCTGCACATGGCGCAGCCACAGGTCGACGAGGCCCACGCGCTCGCGGTTGAGCGCCGCCTTGACGCCGCCGCAGCCGTAGTGGCCGACCACCATGATGTGCTTGACCTTCAGCACATCGACGGCGAACTGGATCACCGACAGGCAGTTGAGGTCGGTATGCACCACGACGTTGGCCACGTTGCGATGCACGAACACTTCGCCCGGCAGCAGACCGATGATCTGGTTGGCCGGCACGCGTGAATCGGAGCAGCCGATCCACAGGTATTCCGGGTTCTGCAGATGCGACAGCTTCTCGAAGAAGTCGGGATCGATCTGCTGCATCTGGCGCGACCACGCCAGGTTGTAATCGAAGAGATGGAACAGGTTCTCGTTGCTGACTTCGTCCTCGGACCATTTCGCCAAGTCGAGCGTCAGGAAGATCGTCCCCTCGACCGGCGACGGGTAATAGGCCGGCGCCTCGGTGAAGCCCAGCTCGCGATACAGCTTCACCGCGATGCGCATGGTCGGCAACGTGTCGAGCAGGATGCGCCGATAGCCGAGCGCCTGCGCCGCCTTGATCGCCGCCAGCGCCAGCTTGCGCCCCAGGCCCTGGCCGCGCAGGTCGGGATCGACGTACAGCCGCTTCATCTCGCACACGCCCTCGGAGAAGCGGCGGACACCCACGCAACCGGCGGGGCGGCCATCGACCTCGGCGAAGAACAGGCGACCATCGGCCTCGCCATAGGCGCCGGGCAGGTTCGCCACCTCGTCGCCAAATCCCTGGTAGCTCAGGTCGACGCCCAGCCAGGCGGCATAGTGACGGAAGAACTGGCGCACCTGTTCCAGTTCGGCGGTGTCGGATGCGGACAGCACACGCAGTCGGGTGGTCATGTCGCAGGCCTCTTCGGGCGGACGGTCACGGGCGGCACGAAAAGCGGGCACGCAGGGCGCTGCCTCAACCCTCGCGCTCCTTCTTGCCATGCATGGCCATGATGGTCTGCTGCATGATCGCGCACAAGGTCCATTGCTCGTCGCGGACGGCATAGACGTCGGCGCGCGTGACGATCAGCGTGCGGCCGGGGCGCACCACCTCGCCGCGCGCGACCAGGCGCTGGCCGTCGGCCGGTGCGACGAGGTTCATCTTGTACTCGACCGTCAGCACGCTGGCATCGGCCGGGGTCAACGTGTTGGCCGCGTAGCCGGCTGCGGAGTCGGCGATCATGCCGACCACGCCGCCGTGGATGTAGCCGTGCTGCTGAGTGATCTGCGGCCGATGCGGCAGGTGGATCTCGACGTAACCGGGCTCCACCACCGCGAGCTCGGCGCCGATCAGCGCCATCGCCTGCTGCAGGTCGAAGCTGCCACGAACGCGTGCAGCGTAGTCCGGATCGCGCGGCTGGAACTGCGGCAGTTCAGGTCGCATGTGTCGTCTCCTCGGGATCGTCGGCCGCCGTAGCGGCTCGGTCATTGTAATTACGTTTACGTTAACGTAAATTAACCACAAAAAAAATCAAGCGTTGCTTGCGCCGTTGATGTGCTTCTCGAGCTCCTCGCGCGCCGCCGCCGCCCCTTCGACGTTCTTGCCGAGCAGCGCGTGGCACTGCTGTTCGAGCATGTCGATCTCGAGCAACACCGCCTGGATGTCCAGTCGCTGCTGCTCGAGCGCGGCGCGGCGCGCGGCGAGCACACCCAGGAAACGCTGCAGTTGCGGAACGGAATCATGCACACCACCGTACATCTCGATCAGCTCGCGAATCTCGGCCAGCGACAGCCCGAGCCGCTTGCCGCGCAGGGTGAGCTTCAGGCGCGTGCGGTCGGCCTTGCTGTACACTCGCGCGCGCCCGGCGCGTGCCGGCATCAGCAGCCCCTCATCCTCATAAAAGCGGATGGCGCGTGGCGTGATGTCGAACTCGCGCGCAAGCTCGGTGATCGTGTAGGTTTTTTCGTCGCCCATATTCGCCGCTATGCGTCAGAATTTCGAAATTCTAGCCCCAAAGCCCGCCAGTCGCCCGCCCTGCGTGCGGAAACGCTGACAGGCACCGAACGCCGCGCGCCCGAGTCACTCGCGCGCATCCTGCGGCAGCACCCCTGCCGTCCAGCCGACACGAGATCATGAACGCTCCCGACAGCATCCTCGACTATCCCTTCGCTGACCTCCCCGCCGAGGGCGCGGCCATGCCGATCGCGCCCGGCGTGCGCTGGGTGCGCATGCCCCTGCCCTTCGCGCTCGACCATATCAACCTGTGGCTGCTTGACGACGGCGACGCCCTGGTGCCGGTCGACAGCGGCTACGGCAACGAGCGCACGCGCGCAGCCTGGACACACATCCTCCAGGCTGAAGCGCGTCCGCTCGAGCGTATCGTCGTCACCCACCACCACCCTGACCACGTCGGCCTCGCCACCTGGCTCGCCGCGCGCAACGGCGGCGAAATCCACATGACGCTGGGCGAGTTCCTCGGCGGCCAGGCCATCTGGCACCAGTTGCCCGGCTACTCGGTGGTCGACATGGTGGCGCAGTTCCGCACCCATGGCCTCGCCGAAGGCCGCGCCGAAGCGCTGGCAAGCCGCGGCAACGCCTACCGCCATGGCATCCCCGCGATGCCGGCGCGGTTCAACCGGATGCTGGAAGGCGAATCGCTGCGCATCGGCGGCAACGACTGGCGCGTCATCACCGGCTATGGCCATGCGCCGGAGCATGCGAGCCTCTACTGCGAGGCGCTCGGCATCCTGATCTCGGGCGACATGCTGCTGCCGCGCATCTCGACCAACATCAGCGTGTATGCCGCAACACCACATGACGACCCGCTGGGTCGCTTCCTCGACTCAATAAGGGGATTCTGCAGCTTGCCCGACGACACGCTCGTGCTACCATCGCACGGTAAACCTTTCAAGGGGATACGCGCACGGGTGGATCAACTCGTCGAGCATCACCGCGACCGCTGCGCCGCACTGCTGGCCGAGTGTGGCGCGCCGCGCTGCGCGGGTGAATTGCTTGGCACGCTGTTTCCGCGCGAGCTCGACACCCATCAGAGCATGTTTGCCATGGGGGAGGCGATTGCCCACCTCAACCACCTCGAAAAGCAGGGCGCGCTTCGTCGAGTGGTCGGCAGCGATGACCTGATCCGGTTCATCCGGACTAGCTGAACGCCCAGAACGATCGCAAAACAGGAGTTCCTGACAACATGGCTGCACCCACCCCCGAAACCCAGTACGCCGAACTGCCCGATCCGCAGGAAGTCGCCAAGACCTACGCCGACGTCGCCCGCCGCGCTTCGCACCTGATCAGCGACCACGTCCAGCGTCAGTTGAAGAAGGGCGTCAATACCCCGGCCGACGAGCTGGGCATCGCCCAGGCCTTCATGGACATGATGGCCAAGCTGCTCGCCAACCCGTACAAGCTGGCCCAGACCCAGATGAACCTGGTGTGGGACTACTTCTCGCTTTGGCAGCACTCGATGATGCGCTTCGCCGGCATGAGCGCTGCCCCGGTCGCCACGCCCGAGAAAGGTGACAAGCGCTTCAAAGACGAGGAGTGGGAGCAGCACTTCCTGTTCGACTTCATCAAGCAGTCCTACCTCATCGCCGCACGCCACATCCACGACACCGTGTGCTGCGTGGACGGCATGGACGAGCAGGCGCAGAAGAAGGTCAATTTCTACACCCGCCAGTACATCGACGCGCTGTCGCCGTCGAACTTCGCGCTGACCAACCCGGAAGTGTTCCGCGAGACGGTCAAGAGCCACGGCCAGAACCTGATCAAGGGCCTCAACAACCTGCTGCGTGACGTCGAGGACGGCGGCGGTCAGTTGCGCGTGCGCATGACCGACACCACCGCCTTCGAGCTGGGCAAGAACGTCGCCACCACGCCGGGCAAGGTCGTCTTCCAGACCGACATGATGCAGTTGCTGCAATACACCCCCAGCACCGACAAGGCGTACAAGCGTCCGATGCTGATCGTGCCGCCCTGGATCAACAAGTTCTACATCCTCGACCTGCGCGAGAAGAACTCCTACATCAAGTGGTGCGTGGACCAGGGCCACACGGTGTTCGTGATCTCCTGGGTCAACCCGGACGAGAAGCTGGCCGAGAAGACCTTCGATTCCTATGTGCAGGAAGGCATCGTCGCCGCACTCGACGCGATCGAGAAGCAGACCGGCGAGAAGCAGGTCAACGCGGCCGGCTACTGCCTGGGCGGCACGCTGCTGGCCACCACGCTGGCCTACCTGGCCGGCAAGAAGCAGGCCGACCGCATCGCCTCGGCGACCTTCTTCACCACCATGACCGACTTCTCCGAGCCGGGCGAACTGGGCGTCTTCATCGACGAGACCCAGGTCTCCAGCCTCGAGAAGAAGATGTTCGAACGCGGCTACCTCGAAGGCTCCGAGATGGCGGGCACGTTCAACATGCTGCGCTCGAACGACCTGATCTGGTCCTTCGTGGTGAACAACTACCTGATGGGCAAGGATCCGTTCCCGTTCGACCTGCTGTACTGGAACTCCGACTCGACCCGCATGCCGGCCAAGATGCACAGCTTCTACCTGCGCAAGCTGTACATGGAAAACAAGCTCGTCGAGCCGGGCGGCATCGAGATCGACGGCGTCAAGATCGACCTCGGCAAGATCAAGGCGCCGTGCTACTTCATCTCCACGATCGAGGACCACATCGCGCCGTGGCGGAGCACCTACATCGGCGCGCGCAAGTTCGGCGGTCCGGTGCGCTTCGTGCTGGGCGGCTCCGGCCACATCGCCGGCATCGTCAACCCGCCGGCTGCCAACAAGTATGGCTACTGGATCAATTCGGCCGCGAAGCTGCCCGCCACCGTCGATGAATGGTTCGAAGGCTCGCAGCAGCACGCCGGTTCGTGGTGGACCGACTGGCAGGCCTGGGTGACGGCGCACGACAGCGAGCAGGTCGAGCCGCGCGATCCCGCCAAGGGCAAGCTCAAGGTGCTGGAGGACGCCCCGGGCTCCTTCGTGAAGATCCGCATCGACGCCAAGAAGGCCGCCTGACCGCAGCCTGCGCATGATGAAGAAGGGAAGGGGCGACCCTTCCCTTTTTTGTTTTTTCCTCGCAAATGAACGCTCCGTTGCGCCTCGTCCTCGACACGAACACTGTCCTGGCGATCTGGATGTTCCGCGATCCCGCCCTGGAGTCGCTCGAGCGCCTAATCGCCGGCGGCCCGATCACTCTGCATAGCCGCGAAGACGCACTGGAAGAATTGCGCCGCGTGCTCGCCTACCCGCAGTTCGGGGTGGCCGCGGAAGCGCAGGCCCAACTGCTCGCGGCCTACCGCACGCGGGTGCTGGTGCTTCCCGCCCCCGCCGCACCGGAGGCGATCGGTATTACGTCGATGCTGCCGCAGTGTCGCGATCGCGACGACCAGAAGTTCCTCGAGATCGCCGCGCTGGCAAGGGCGACGCATCTCGTCACGCGGGACAAGGCGCTGCTCAAGCTCGCACGCCACCGCCTGGTGCGGGAGCGCTTCGCCATCCTCACGCCGGAACGCTTCGTCGCCGCAGCGCTGCCAGATAACGCAGCCCCGCGATGACGCGGCTGCCGTACCACGACGCCATTTCGCCGTCGATCAGCATCGCCGGGCGGCCGCCGAGCGCCGCCACCTCGGCGACATGCGCCTCACGGAAGCGATAGGGCTCGGACGACAGCAGCACGCGCTGCACCGCCGCCAGCCAGGGCGCGTTCCAGTCGAAGGCCGGATAGCGCGCCGCCCCGGCCGCGCCGCCCTCGACGTCGGGCAGCGTCCGCCATCCCACTTCGGCCAGCATCGCCGCGATGTAAGTATCGCGCGCCACCGTCATCCACGGCTCGCGCCAGATCAGGTACAGCACGTGCTCGGGCGGCAGTTCCGCCGCCACCGCAGCGGCCTCGTCCAGCGCCGCCAGCAGATCCGCCTCCAGCGCGTCGGCGCGTCCCTTGCAGCCGAAGATGGAACCGAACAGCCGGTAAAGCGCGAGATTGTCGCGCGGCGTGCAGGGATGGGTGACGATCACGTGCGGCACGAAGGCCGCCAGCTCATCGACGGTCTCGCGCCGGTTCTCGTCGATGTTGACGATCAGGTGCGTAGGCGCCAGCGCGCGCACCACGTCGAGCTTCACATCCTTGGTACCGCCCACCTTCGGCACGCTGCGCAATGCTTCGCGCGGATGGATGCAGAAGCCGGTGCGGCCGACGAGCCGGTCGCGCAGGCCAAGCTCGCATACCAGCTCGGTGAGCGACGGCACCAGGGAGACGATGCGCACCTCGCCGCGCGCGGGCCCGTGGCGGGTGCCGGCGGCGTCGACGCAGGCCGTGCCGTCGCGCGCGCCTTCGCACTCGGCACCCGCCATGCCACGCGCACGATCGAGCGGACTCTCATCCGCAATTACAGGCGTTGCGTTCATCTCCGCGCCCCGTTGAGTGCCCTGGATGTGCCGCCCGGCGCGGCCGGCGCAACCGGGCGGAAGATCCAATCGGTGTAGCTTGCAGCCCCCTTGGCTGCTTCATCCAACGCCGGCGGCAGCTCGTGGCGGCGGATGGGTGCGAGCTTCGACAGGCTGTGCACACCGACGATGGCCTCGCCCTCGCGCACCAGCCCCCACTCGGCACGACCGGTGAGCGGATCGCGATAGACCCGCCGCAGATGCCGCCGCGTCGTCGGGAAGCGCTTGTCCTCGACGAGCTGGTCCAGCCGGCTCGGCCATGGCGGCTGGCCCACCGGCGTCTGATCACGATAGCGCGCGAGCGCCCGCGCCATCTCGCTGCCGATCGCCAGCAGCTCGGCCTCGCGCTCGCGCTGCGTCGCCGCCTGCCACACGACGCCGGCCTGCGCCGCGAACAGGCCCAGGCCGGCAACCAGAAACAGCACCAGCAGGTAGGTATATCCGCCCTCGGCGTGCCACTCGCTACCAGTCTGCATAGGCCCGCCCGTCGTGCGCAGTGCCCGCCGCGCCACTGCGCACGTCGGCCATGCCGCCCTCCTCGCCTTCGCGTGGCGGCACGAGCTGCCATGTGCTGGCTGCGTCGGTGATGGGATCCACCGGCACTGCGCGCAGGTAGCGACGGCTCACCAGTTCGTCGAGATCCTTCGGGTAGGCGCCCGTATCCGCGCGAAACTTGTCGATCGCATCGCGCATTACGGCCAGCGATTGATGCAGCGTGTTCTCGCGCGCACGGTCGAGATGGTTGAAATAGCGCGGCGCGGCAATCGACAGCAACGTGGCGATGATGGCCATCACCACCAGCAGTTCGATCAACGTGAAGCCTCTGCGCGCCCGTCGCTGCGCCATGTTCACCACTCCCGGTAGGGCACGCCGTTGAGGCCCACGCGCTCGGAAAGCGAATACACGTCGAACACGTCGGCCCCCTCGCGCGGCGCGCTGGGCGGACTGGCATAACTGCGCCTGCCCCACGTCTTGTCGGCCGGCGCGCTGGCATCGGCAAAGAACGGATCGCGGGGAAGGCGCCGCAAAAAGTAGATCTTGCGACCATCGGGATCGGTCGCATCGGTGACGCCGTTGACCAGGGTCCCAAGATCGGGCGGGTAACCCGAAGCACCCGTCCTCACTTCGATGCGCTGGGCGTCCACTGCGGCCTTGTAGGCATCGAGCCCGTCGCGGATCTGGCGCAGCGCGCTGCGCAGTTCCGATTCCTTCATTCGCTGTCCGGCGAGCTCGGCCAAGGGCATGGCGCCGGCAGCAAGGATCCCTACGATGGCCACCGTAACCACCAGTTCGATCAACGTAAAGCCGCGCCACGACCGCATCATGGCAAGACGTTGATCGTCGTCGAACTGCTCACGGGACTCGCCATGCGCTGGCCGCCGACCTGTAGCGTGACACCGGTCACCGCGACACTGGCCATCCCCTGCCCCTCCGCCTTCACGCGAAAGGACAGCGGCAACTGGCTCGGCAACGCGCCCGGCACCAGTGCTACCGAGGCCTGGCCCGCCACCACCGCGGCGAAGCCCACCGGCTCCAGGAGCACCGGATCG
This sequence comes from Pseudomonadota bacterium, assembly GCA_018240585.1. Lineage (GTDB taxonomy): Bacteria > Pseudomonadota > Gammaproteobacteria > Burkholderiales > Rhodocyclaceae > Thauera. The sequence goes on along the minus strand of JAFEFM010000478.1, from coordinate 12,037 downwards.
TAACCGACGTCGATCACACCGCCGTCGTGGCGGCCGCTGCCTCCCAGTTCCACCGCCAGCGTCACCGTGCTTCCGGACTTGGCCGTCTCCGGCCCCGTCAAGCGCACCGCCAGTTCCCGAACGCCCGCGTCGGCAGCCCCCGGCACGCCAGACGGTGCAACGGCCGGGGGCGGCACGACTGCGGACAGCCCGCCCGCGCCCGGCATCGCCGGCCCAGCCGCCCGCAGGCTCAGGCTGCCCTGCGCTCCGCCGGCCATGCGCAATGGCAACGCGCCGATGCTGGCCTCGGTGCCCGCGGGCAGATCGTCGCGGGCGGAAACCGGCGGTATCACGTTGCGCACGATGCGCGGCGTGATCAGCAGCACGATCTCGGTCTTGGAGCCGTCGTCGCGCTGTGACGAGAACAGCCGCCCCAGCACCGGCAGCTCGCCCAGCCCTGGCAGGTGTCGGGCGGTGACGCGGTCCTGGTCGTTGATCAGGCCGGCGAGCACCTGTGTCTCGCCGTTCTTTAGCCTCAGCGTGGTCGTTGCACTGCGCGTGCCCAACTGGTAGGCGAGCGAGCCTTCCGGCCCCGGCACCTCGCGCACGATGTTGCTCACCTCCAGCCCCACCTTGATCGCCACCTGGTCGTCGAGCGTCACGCTGGGCTCCACTTCGAGCTTCAGGCCGACATCCAGATAACTGACCGACGCCGCCACGCCGACGTTGGCGGTGGACGTCGTGGTGAACACCGGCACTTTCTCGCCGATATGCACTTTGGCCGCCGCACGGTTCTTCACCCGGATGCGGGGATTCGCCAGCGTGCTGCTGTCACCGTCCTCGCTCAACAGGCGCAGCACCGCCGCCGGGTTGGCCGCGAAGGGGGCCAGTTCACCACCGCGCCGCAGATTGACGTTGCCCTGCACCAGCGCACCACCATTGCGGGAGGCGAGCAGGCCGTAGCCGATCTCGTCCGGAAACTCGAGGCCAATGTCGCGCAGCTTCGTACGCGCCACCTCGAGCACCTCGACTTCCAGCATCACCTCGGGTTCGGCCACGTCAAGCGATGCGATCAGCCGCTCCGCAAGACGCACCGCCTCCGGCGTATCCTTGATCACCAGCAGGTTCAGCTTCTCGTCGATGAACATGTCGCGCGTTTTCACCACCTGCTTCACCAGCGCCTGGGCCTGCTTGGTGTCGGCATGCACGAGATAGAAGCTGCGCGACACCAGGTCCTGATAGTCGCGCTGCTTGGCCGGCGTCGACGGGTACACCAGCACCAGATGCGGATCGATCAATCGAGTCTCGATCTGTTGCGTGGTGGCGAGCAGCTTGAGCACCTCACCCACCGTGCGGTCGCGCACCACCAGCGTGACGAGGGCATCGTCACGCATCTCGCGATCGAAAACAAAACTCAGCCCTGCGGCATGGGACAGCGCCTCGAACACAGCGCGCAGCGGGGCCTCACGGAATTGCAATGACACCTTCCTGTCCATCGGCCCGCCCGCCAGGCTTGCCGACCGCAATCGCTCCGCGGCCCGCCCTTCGTCGGCGTCGCGCAGCAGGCGCTGCGCGTGCGCGTTGGCCGGCACCTCGGCCAGCACCGAACGCGCAAGCCGCTCCGCGCCCGCCGCATCGCCCCGTGCCAGCGCGACTTCCCCCTCCGACAGTCGCACCTGGCGACGGCGCTCATCGGCGAGCGACTCGATGCCCGCCACCACGCGCGGATGCGTCGGGTCGATGCCCTGCGCGCGGCGGTACAACTGCTCGGCGCGGTCGAATTCACCCAAGGTTCGCGCATGCTCGGCCGCCGCCAGGTACTCGCTCGCCAGGCGCTCGCGCTGGCGCAGATAGAAGGCGCGCAGTTCGAGGTTGCGCGGGTCATCCCGCACCCGCTGCTCGAGCGCGGTGAGCGCCGCGAGCGGGTCGCCGCTGATGAACTCGGCGCGGCTGCGGTCGAGCGCAGTGTTGGTCGCGCACGCGGCGAGCAGGCCGGCAAGCGCCAGCGGCAACAGGCGACGCAAGGGTCTATTGAGTGGGTTCATGATCGGACACTTGGAGCGACTGCTGCTGGCGCAGCGGCAGATAGGTGAATTCGATGCGCGTCGGCGTGATGCGATCGACCCGATAACGCTCGTCGATGCGCTCGCCGGCGCGCAGGATGCGGACGTCACGCCCCTCCAGCAGCACGACCGAGCGCTGGCCGCGCTCCTCGATCAGGCCGGCGAAGCGAAACGGCAGCGGCGGCAAGGTGGCCTCGGTCGGTGGCGCGGGGGGAGGTGCCTGCAGCACCGCTACGGGCGGGGCCGAACCGGCCATCAGCGCGCCGCCCTCCGCCGGCCACGGGGTGCGGCCCACCGCCAGGATCGCTGGCGCTGCGACCGTCCCGCGCCCCGCAGGCGTGCGCAATGCCGGCGCCGATGTCGCCGATCGCCGCGCCGCGGGCGCCGCTGCCCCTGGCCGGCTCACAGGCGGCGCGACTTCGTTCTCCAGCGTCGCTGCCCACCAGGTGGCAGCGAGCGTCGCGAACAGCGCGGCGCCAAACAGCAGCGGACGTCGGTTCGCCGGTCGAATCCTCATTCGCTCTGCCTCGCGAACACCACCAGCCTGATGTCGGCCTCGACCAGGTCAGCCCCCTGCTCGACGCGGCGAATCGAGAGAGACTCCAGGCCCACCGCCGGCATGGCGCCCAACACCTCGCCAAGCCACGCATACAGCGCGCCGTAGCTGCCCTGCACGGGCATCTGCAGCGACACGCGCGTCAGCGGTGTGCCCGGCTCGTCGGTGCGTCGGTAGGCGGTGCGCTCGACGTTGAGCCCATGCGCGTCGGAGCGTTCATAAAGCCGCGCCAGCACGCGCGGCAATTCGCTGCCGGCAGGAAAGGCGGCGAGGAAGCTCGCCGCCGACGGCGCGCCGCGCGCGCCCGCGACCGACTGAGCGGCGAGCTGTGCGCGCTGCGCGGCCAGATCCGCGCGGCGCGCCGCCGCCCACTCACCCGCCGCAACCTGGATCACCGCCGCCGCCAGCAGCAGCACGAGGCCCAGCAGCCCGGCCCAGCCGGCGCGGCGCAACATGCGCAGGCCCGATTCGACAAGTGCATTCAGTCTCAGGCGACGCTCGCGCAGGCTTTCCATCCGCATCATCGCACCGCCCCCCAAGACGCCGTCGCGTTGAGGCGCACGGCCGCGCCACCCTTGCCCTCGATCCACGCGTGGCTGTCGAGCGCGGCATTGCGCAATGCACCGTCGGCCTGCTGCAGGCGCTCGATCCAGGCAAAGGCCACATCCAGATCCGGCGCATCGGCAACGAGGCGCAGGCTGCCACGCGCGGCATCGCCATGGAGCTCCATCAGCGTGATCCCCTCTCCCTGCGCGCGCACCACGTCGGCAAAGACGCCTGCCCAGTCGGCGTTGAGCCCGGCTGCCACTTCCTGCGTGGCGCCGCCATCGAAGCTGCCGCGCGTCCCGGCGGCGACTGTAAGCGGCGCCGCAGCCGCAGGCGTCTGCGCGCGCAGACGCTCGACGATCCGGGTGCGCTCGTCGACATCGGCGTAATCCGACCACGCGCCATACAGGGTGGCGACCAGCGCAAGGGAGCCGATCAGCAGCGCCAGCCAGCCCAGCCAGCCCGGGCGCCGCCGCCGCGGCCCGAAATCCAGTGCGAGCGCCGCCGGCGCGTTGCGCAGCGAAGACGGGCGACGCATCAGCGATCCTCCCTACGCACGATGCGCCAACCCTGCACGGCAGCGGGCTCGATACCGCAGGCGTAGAGCGTGCCTTCGTCGGCCGGCGCGTGCTCCGCGTGCCAGCCCTCCAGCATGCGTGCCAGGTCGCCCATGGCCTCGGCGCCGACCGCGCGGCTGCGAAGTGCGAGCCAGGCGCCGTCACGCCACACGCCTGCCGTCAGCCGGTCACCCTCGAGGATGGCCAGCGCGCCGAGATCCCCCCCCGCCTCATCGAAGCTGCGTTGGAGCTGGTTGTAGCGGTCGACGAAATCGCCCACCACCTCGCCCAGGCGCACGCCCGGCATGCGCCCGAGCAAGTTGATTGCATCGACCAGCACCGCCGGCGCAGCACACGCGAGCGAAGGGAAGCGCACGGCATTCCGGTCGGCAGCAAGCACCCAATCCGGCGCGGCAATGTCGTGCACTGCGCGAAAGCGATGCAGCATGAAAGCCTGCCGCTCCTCCGCAGTGCGCACCGCTGCGGGCCAGCGCAGCACCAGATAGCGCAACCAGCCATCACCCAGCACCACCTTCAGCCGCGCGCCGCCGCGCAGGCTTGCGCCCAGCGCTGGCAGCACGGCAGCCGGATCGCCACCATGCGGCTGGCGACGTTCGCCATCCGCGTCGCGCAGCAGCCATGCATCGGCCTCGAGGCGCAGCAGACGCTCAACGGAGCGTGACACGGTTCAGCTCCTCCACGGTGGTGTCGCCCGCGGCGACGAGCTCGATCACCGCCTCGCGCAGGCTGCGGAAACCACGCCGGCGCGCCGCCTCGCGCACCGCGCGCACCGGCGCACGCGCCAGGATCAGCTCGCGCACCTCGTCGTCGAGCAGCAGCACCTCGGCCACCGCGCGCCGGCCCTTGTAGCCCGAGCCGCGGCAGTGGCCGCAGCCCGTGCCCGCGCGGAAGGCGAAGCGCGACACGTCGCCCAGCGCGGATTCGGCGATGAGTGCCGCCTCGGGCGTCGCCGGCACGCTGCACTGCGGGCAGTTCACGCGCACCAGGCGCTGCGCCACCACGCCGTTCAGCGCCGCCACCAGGTTGTACGGGTCGATGCCCATGTGCATGAAGCGCCCGATCACGTCGAACACGTTGTTCGCATGCACCGTGGTGAACACCAGGTGGCCGGTCAGCGCGGCCTGCACCGCGATCTCGGCGGTCTCGCCGTCGCGGATCTCGCCCACCATGATCTTGTCCGGGTCGTGACGCAGGATGGAGCGCAGGCCGCGGGCGAAAGTCAGCCCCTTCTTCTCGTTGACCGGGATCTGCAGCACCCCGGCTAGCTGGTATTCCACCGGGTCTTCGATCGTCACCACCTTCTCGAGGCCGCTGTTGGTCTCGCCCAGCGTCGCATACAGCGTGGTGGTCTTGCCGCTGCCGGTGGGGCCGGTCACCAGCAGCATGCCGTAGGGTTCGCTCGCCAGGCGGCGCAACACCGCGCGCGAGCCAGCATCGAAGCCGAGCGACTCGAGCGTCAGCCCGCTCATCTCGGCGGTCAGGTGCTCCTTGTCGAGCACCCGCAGCACCGCGTCCTCGCCGTGGATGCTGGGCATGATGGAGACGCGGAAGTCGATCTCGCGCCCCCCCGTCTGCGCCTTGAAGCGGCCGTCCTGCGGCACGCGCCGCTCGGCGATGTCCAGTTCGGCCATCACCTTCAGGCGCGAGATCGCCTGTTCGGCCAGCTCCGCCCCGGCCGCGCCCCCCACCCTCGAGAGCACGCCGTCGATGCGGTAGCGGATCACCAGCCCGGCCGGCACCGTCTCGAGGTGGATGTCGCTGGCGCCCTGCTTGAGTGCGTCGTAGAGGGTGGAGTTGACCAGCTTCACCACCGGGCTGGCGTCGGCGCTGATGCGCTTGAGCGACAGCTCCTCCACCTCCTCGCCGCCTTCGAGTGCTTCGCCCGCATCGGTGAGGCCCACCGCGCGCCGCACCTCGTCCTCGTGCCGGGCAAGGCAGGCGGTGAGGTCGTCGCGGTCAGCCAGCGCCAGTGCAAAAGGTTCGGGCAACCGTGCGCCCAGTCCATCGAGCAGGTCGGCATCGAAGGGGTCGGTCAGCACCACCAGCAGGCGGCCCGACTCGTCGCGCAGGGCGACGCATTCCCGGCGCAGCGCGGATGCGAAGGGCACGGCATCGAAATCCGGCGTCAGGGTCATCAGGCGCGCATGGCCCACCAGCGGCAGGCCGCAGGTTGCCGCCAGGCGCGCGGCCCGCAATTGCGCCACGGGCTCGAGTTCGGCCAGCGCGTCCAGCAGACGTCCACCCGCCGCACGCGCGGCAGCCAGGTCGGCAATACTGAAAGGGGGCGCTGCGACGGGCGCGTTGGCCTGCGAGCTCAACCTATGGTCTCCGCCAACTGGAAGATGGGCAGGTACATCAACACCACGATGAGGCCGATGGCGCAGCCGATCACCAGCATCAGCACCGGGCCGAACAGCCGCGTCAGCCACTCGACTTCGCGCGCGGTCTGTTCCTCGTGGAATTCGGCCGAGCGCGTCAGCATCTCGCCCAGGTTGCCGGCGCGCTCGCCCACTGTCAGCATGTGGCGCGCCACCGGGGTGGTCAGGCCACATTCGGCCAGCGTCGCGGCAAAGCTGCGGCCCTCCCGAATGCGGCCGATCGCGGTGGCGAGGCTGTTGCGCAGCATGGGCGACAGCAGACCCGACACCATGCCCAGCGCCGGCACTGCGGCGATGCCGCCAGACAGCAGCATGCCCAGCGTGCGATAGAAGCGCGCGAGCTGGAAGATGCGCAGGCGCGCACCCACCATCGGCAAACGCCACAGCTCGCGCCCCACCGCCGCCCACAGCGCCGGGCTGCGCGCCGCCAGCACCGCCGCGACGATCGCCACCAGCAGCGCCACGCCGAGCAGCACCGCGTTGGCCTCCACCAGCCGCCCCCAATCCAGCAGCAGGCGCGACAGGAAGGGCATGTCGCCGCCCATGTCTTCGTAGATGTGCGAGAAGCGCGGCACCACGTAGCCGAGCAGGAACAGCACCACCAAGCCGCCAACGCCGAGCAGCAGCACCGGATAGATCGACGCGCTCAACAGCTTGCCGCGCAGCGCGTCGATCTGCTGCTGGTAGGCGATGTAACGCTCCAGCGCGCGGTCGAGGTCGCTGGTGCGCTCGGCGGCACGGATCGTTGCCACGTAGAGGTCGGGAAAGGCCTGCGGCTCGGCCTCGAGCGCACTCGACAGGGTCCGGCCCTCGCGCAGGGCCATCAATATATCCGACAGCACCACCCGCACCGCACCGCGGTGCTCCTTCTCGGCGAGCGCCGACACTGCCTCGGCGAGCGGAATGCCGGCATGCAGCAACGCTAGCAATTCCTGGTTGAACAGTTGCAGCGGAAAACGCGACCCGCGCCTCACCGCCACGCCGCGCAGCGACAGCACGTCGAGACCACGCGCCGCGGCGAGCGCCCGCGCCTCGGCCTCACTGCCGGCATCCAGCTCGGTTTCGACGACGGCGGCATCGGCGCCGACGGCCTTCACGCGATAACGCATGCGGCGCGGCGCCTCACCAGTTGCCGATATCCGCGGCCGGGCCTTCGCCGCCAGGCTGTCCGTCGGCACCGAACGACAGGATGTCGTAGTCGCCGTGCTCGCCCGGCTGACGGTACTGATACGGCTTGCCCCAGGGGTCGGCCGGAACCGCCTTCTTCAGGTACGGCCCCGCCCAGCGCGTCTCGCCTGCAGGCGCTGTCATCAGCGCCTGCAGGCCCTGTTCGGTGCTCGGATAGTGCCCGACATCCAGCCGGTACTGGTCCAGCGCCTTGCCGAAGGCGTCGATCTGCGCATGCGCCACCTTGATCTCCGACTTGCCGATCTGGGCAAAGAAGCGCGGTCCGACATAGCCGGCGAGCAGACCGATGATGACCATCACGACGAGCAGTTCGAGCAGCGTGAAGCCGCGCTGCGGCCGAAGCCGCACATGGTGCCCCGCAGTCGGGCGTCCGGTCTTGAGCATTCGGATTATCCGGTTACTGGGTTACAGACATCCGATTGTGGCACAGGGACGAGACGTCGAGCCACGCCCCGCACCTCCCCCGCGACCTGCTACGAGCCGCCTTGGCCGTCGGGAATCTTTACAGAGCCTGCAAGGCAGGTCGTTGATTCGGAAAAAATGCCTTCCCGGACAGCCATTTGCAATTCTGGCATAAATAGTGCTTCTGCTGCGATGCAGCACAAGAACAATCAATTTGGACTCGGCAGGATGCCATCAATGCAAATAGCATACAAAAAGACCGCCCTCGCCACCGTGCTCGCAATCGCGCTCTGCGGCGGGGCACACGCCACCCCGACGCTACAACTGGACATTGCGAACGGCAGTTACGACACAGCTACGGAGACCGTGATTGCGGGCAGCACCGCCTTCACGCTGTACGCCTACCTCATTCCAGACGGAAAGAATTCGATCAACGACCTCTATGGCCTGTCGATGGCAATCACGCCGAAGTTCGGTCCGGCGGGTGGCAGCCTGGGCTCCTTCACCGTCAACGGCACGACGATCGACGTGACAAAGGACATGGTCTACGGCACCCCTCCGCTCGAAGTCGTCTCCACGCTACAGGGCTCCGATCCGGGCGACCTGAGCTCGCACGGCATCTTCGACACCTATTTTGCAGAACTCCGCTTCGATTTCGCCGGCGCGTCGCAATCGGGCATCTACAACGTGCAGAACCTGCCCGGCCGAGGACCGGCGAGCGGTACCGGCATGTACTACCGCGCGTTCGCGATCGACGTGTCGATGCTGCAGTCGGCCTACGCGGTACACTTCGACCTGTACAACATCGAACTTACGCAGCAATGCAGCGGCAAGCCCGCGACTTGCGTGACCGACGTAGACCAGACGCAATTCGCACCTTATTCGCACGATGCGCAAAGCGGTCCAGGCGGCGACTTCCCTCCGCAGTCCATTTCCGTTCCTGAACCGGGCAGCATGGCACTGGCCGGGCTGGGCCTGCTCGGCCTGGCCGCTTTGCGCCGCAGGAAGGCGTAATCGGCGCGCGAGTGACGCAAAGGCGAAGGCGCACCCGCACACTTCGCAGGAACGACAAGAAAAAAGAGTGGCGCCACCTGGCGCCACTCCATTACCACAGCCGAAAAGCGAAATTCAGGCAGCGCGCCGCCGGAACACCGACAAGCCGGCCAGCGCCAAGCCAAGCAACGCGAGACTACCCGGCTCTGGAATACCCTGATTGGGGAAGCAGTCGGGATACGTCCCAGGGGCTCCCGGCGGGCACTGGTTGTTCGTACCCGTTCCGAGCACGGCTGCCCACTCCTCGAAGCCGTCGCCACTGTCCGAACCATTCTTCGTTCCGCTCATGCCGAACTCCGTGGCGAACACGACCCTGAAGCTGGGATCGAGACCCGCAAACAGGCTCGTTGGCACTAGCATCTCCATGTCGATACCGACACCACTGCCGCTACCCAGCGCGGAATAATTCAACAGAACCGTATTGTCAGTGGTTGCCGTGTCCAGTGAGTACACGTTAGTCCAGCCCTGCGAGGCGAGATCGGCGAGCGTATTGGGCTTGCCCAAGGTGACCGCACCGGACGAGTTCGTGACGTAAATCAGCAACTTGTCGAGCGTCAGCAGCGGCTGGTCACCACTTGCAGGCTCGTTGATGTCGAGGAAGAAAAGGAAGTTGTTGTTGATCGCCTGCAGATCGCCGAGCGCGAAGGTTCGGGTAAACGCACCCCCGGCACGCTTGGTGTCCAGCGGCAGATTGGGGTTGGTCGCATCCGTACTGAAGCCCGCCTCGGTCCCGTCCTTCTGAACCGTAAGGAAGGGATGGATCAACCCGGAGCCCACGTTCGTGTTGTTCACGGGATTCTGGTACGTGACCGCCCCCGTGCTACTGTCGCCAGTCACAGTTCCGGACGAATTCGCGACGGTGAGATCGAGCAACGCCGCTGAAGCGGTACTCACCAACCCGGCGGCAGCACACCCTGCGAACGCAGCAGCCAGGACTTGTCCTTTGATCGATGATTTCATACGTCACCTCTTCGTATGCTGACCGGCGGTTGAACTCACTGCTTTCCGTACCCGAGGACGAACGCAGCGCTAACTGTCAAGCCTGTTCAGCAAGAAAGGTGCCAAACTCTTAACACATTGATTCTTATAATCTCGAATCCTTTCAGTTCAGCCTGATGTAAAAATTTCCGACGTCGCACTTGGCGCAGCAACGGCTCTCCGGGACTCGAGCCACGCGAAGGGGTAACAATTGCCCCACTAAAGCAACGGGCAGGGTGCCTGCGCCCCCTGCCCGTCGATTCACTTGCCGTACCGCGGAACGCGGTTCCGACTCATGTCCGGTCAGCGCACGACCTGGACCGTCTGGCTACCCTTATTGCCCGCCGCGTCGTCCGCTTCCACCAAAAGCGTGTGACTGCCGGCAGCGAGTTTCCGCGTATTCCACGAGTAGGAAAGGCTAGATGCGGAAGCGCTGCTGGTCAGTTTGCCATCGACATAAAGGCGGATGGCGACGACATTCACGTTGTCGCTTGCGCTTGCCTGCACACTTACCGTGCCACTCACCGCGCTGCCCGATGTCGGATTGCTGATCGTCGCCACCGGCGCGACCGTATCCGGTGTAGCAGACGCATTCGACACCACGACCGAAACGGACTTGTTCGAGGCGTTTCCTGCCGCATCGTAGGCATAGGCGGTGAGGGTGACGTTGCCGTCGGCGACCGTCGTGCTGTCCCAACTGAAGCCGTAGGGCGCGCTCGTGTCGCTGGCGATCTTGTTTCCATTCACCACAAGATCCACGCGACTGACACCGACGTTGTCCGATGCCGCCACATCGACGGTGATCAGACCCTTGACCGTCGCACCCGCGCCGGGATTGCTGATGCTCACGCTCGGCGCCGTGGTGTCGGCCGCCGACCGCGTGCTGGCCGCAGCCTGCACCGCCGCCGCCGCATTGACGCGCCCGTAACCGTAGTACGTATCGAAGCCCACGGTCCCCAGGTCCGTCGCGCTGGAGAACAACAACTTCTCGATCGTCGCCGCACCAAGACCCGGATTGGCCGCCATCATCAGCGCAACCACCCCCGCGGTAATGGGTGCAGAGAAGGACGTGCCGCTGACTGCGCCGTAGCCTCCACCGTTCGTCGTCGTGTAGATGCCCGCACCCGGCGCAGCCACATCCACATAGGCCCCGTAGCTCGACCAGCTCGTCTTCACGTCATTGCTGTCGGTCGCCGACACGATGATCATTGCATCAGTGGCAGGGAACGGAGCTTCCGTGCCGTAGTTGCCGGCCGACACCGTCACCAGACCGCCCTTGTTCTTCATGTACTGGGCTGCACTGAGGATCGCCGAGCTGGACGAAACACCATAGAAACTCAGGTTCGCCACACGCGCCCCCTGATCGGCCGCCCAGGTGAGACCGCTGGCGATGGCCGTCAGCGACCCGGAACCTGTACTGCTGGCCACGCGGACCGGCATGATGCGCGCACCACCAGCGACGCCAGCAACCCCGACACCGTTATTACTCTCCGCTGCAGCCGTGCCAGCAACCTGAGTGCCATGACCATTGACGTCAGCCGTGTTCGAGTTGTTGTCGTAGAAATTCCAGCCCGGCACGAGGCGACCGGCGAGGTCCGGATGCGTGCTGTCCACACCGGAGTCCAGGATCGCGATCGTGACGCCTGCACCACTGCTGAGATCCCACGCAGCATCTGCGCCGATCTTGGGCACGTGCCACTCGCTGCCGTAATACGGATCGCTCACGGCCAGCGCCTGCGGCAGGATCATGTCCCGCTCGGCGAACTTCAGGTGCTTGTTGTTCTTCAGCAGCGCCTCGACCGCCTTCTCCGAAGCCTGCGCCGGCAACTGGATGATGCGCACGTTGATCTTGTCGATCTTGCCGACCTGCTTGCCGCCGTGCGGCTTGAGAATCTTGTCGAATTCAGTGTCCGACAACCCGGGGCGCGGCTGCACCAGCAGACGGCCCGGCACCCATTGCGGTTGGGACGGGGTGACCTGCGCGACAGCGGGCAGCGACAGCACGCCCAGCGCGATCGCCAGGCAGGCCAGCGCCGGCGCACGACTGGCGCGACGGGAAACGGGGGAAGTGGTGCGGCGCGGTGCGTTCATTGCAGACTCCATGCTCTGGGTCTCCGGCCCGCGTACCACAGCCGAGGATTGCATGGATCAACGACGCACCCGTCCGGAACGGACGATGCTTGCCTGGCAATCCCGCTATCATGGGGCGCGAGCCCTTTAGACCGGTAACTTTGCGTCCCCGCCTTTCGACGGGTTTGCCCTGTTTCAGGACGCGACGATCAACTCAAATATGAATGCCGACGCGAATACTACTTT
>JAFEFM010000477.1 GCA_018240585.1 Pseudomonadota bacterium | reverse complement strand
CCGCGCACGGTGCATACCGTCGAGAACACGGCGCGACGTTTTTCCGGCTTCAGTTCCTTGACCGTGACACGAGCAACCACAGTGTCGCCGATCTTCACGGGAGCCTTGAACTTGAGCGTCTGGCTCAGATAGATGCATCCCGGTCCCGGCAGACGTGTTCCGAACACGGCGGAGATGAGTGCTGCGGACAGCATGCCGTGGGCGATCCGGCCGCCGAACATGGTGCTTGCAGCGAATTCTCCGTCCAGATGAACGGGGTTCGTGTCGCCGGAGACGCCCGCGAACATGAGAATGTCGGCTTCGCTGACGGTTTTCGACAGCGCCGCGCTCATCTCCGGTTTGAGGTCTTCGAACCGGTATCCATAGAGTTCCGAGAAATCACGAGTTGCTTCAGTCATGTCAGTTTCCTGGTGTAACAAAAGGAGGAACGGAAATCCCCGCTCGCTCGATAACGTGCGAGGCACATCCTGACCGGCGGGCAGATTGCGCGATGCCGGATGGGCGAGTTTAGCTTACGAGAGCGGCGAGGGTGAGGGCTGTGTTACCATCTCGGCGCGATTTCGAGCGTCGTTGGAAAAATTCATAAAAACAATTGCTTGGACGTCGCTTCACGGAGCGTCTCGGGGCAAGCGTGATCGGTTTAACGGTCTGTCTGGCGGGCATCGGCTATGGTGGAGGCAGTTTAGCTCTGTGCAGCCGCGCCGGTTCCGAGTGGCGCAAGAACGCTGAGGACCATCATGCTGAAAGTGTTCAGCCACTACTTCCCCCTGCACACGCTGCAACAGGCGCTGTTCGACGCTGCACTCCTGTTCCTGTTCGTCATCGCAGCAATCTGGTCGCATACCCAGCCACAGGCTGGGTTCTGGGCGACGATCACTCCTTCGGCGCTGGTGTTCGCCGTCGTCATGGTGGGTCTGAATTCCGCCATGGGTTTGTATCGCCCGTTGAGCCGCCGCTCGGCGCGGCAGGCCGTTTCACGCGTCGCTCTTTCGGTCGTCGTCAGTGTACCCGTTGCGTATCTGATCTTTGGCGTGCTGCCGTGGGGTGCGCAGACGAATGACGCCACCCAATGGTGGGTCGTGCTCGGGCTGGGGGCCGTGCTTCTTGGACGTGGCGTCATCAACCAGCGGCAGGCGGCGGTGCTGTTCGCGCCTCGAGTGCTCATCATGGGAACCGGACCGGATGCGCAGGCGGTGTATCGCGATCTGACCCAGCCCCTCCAGCGCAGCGTTGAGGTCGTCGGCTTTTTCCCGTCCGACCGAGGTGACGAGGTCACGGTCGACGAGCGCTTCATCCTGCCGGCAGGCAATCTCGTTCAGCTCGTGCGAAAGCACCGGGTCAATGAAATCATCGTCGCGGTTCGGGAGCGCCGTGGCGGCGTCCTGCCGCTTCGGGAGTTGCTCGACTGCAAGCTGTGTGGGGTTCGTGTGCTGGACCTGTCGTCGTTCTTCGAGCGCGTGCAGGGGCAGGTGCCGGTGGATTCGCTGCGGGCGAGCTGGCTCATTTATGGCGACGGATTTCGTCAGGGCTGGGCAAGAACGCTCGTGAAGCGGTGTTTCGATCTCTGTGCGGCATTCGTGCTGCTTGTCGCGGCGCTTCCGATCATGCTCGTGACCGCCTTGCTCATTCTGGTCGAGGATGGCGCGCCTGTTTTCTATCGGCAGGAGCGGGTTGGGCTCGGTGGCAGGGTCTTCAAAGTGATCAAGTTTCGCAGCATGCGGCGCGATGCCGAGAAGGACGGCAAGCCGCGCTGGGCCAGCTCGAATGACGATCGGGTGACACGTGTCGGTCGGGTCATACGCAAGCTGCGGATCGACGAGTTGCCGCAACTGCTCAACGTTATCGTGGGCGAAATGAGCCTCGTGGGCCCGCGACCGGAGCGGCCCTTCTTTGTCGAACAACTGGCCCGCGAGATCCCGTTCTATTCGGTTCGTCACTGCGTCAAGCCAGGGGTGACGGGATGGGCTCAGGTCCGCTACCAGTATGGCTCGTCAGTGGATGATGCGGTTCAAAAGCTCCAGTACGATTTGTACTACGTGAAGAATCACACTCTGGTGCTCGATGTGCTCGTCCTTTTCGAGACGGTTCGCGTCGTATTGACCGGAGAGGGCGCGCATTGACGGATGCATGCATCGGCACGGGGGCACGGGTTCAGACTGGCCTGATGGGGTGATCTCAGGCCGGAGTGTGGTTGACGCGAGGGACGTGTCTTGCTCGAAGTGGCGTATTGGGGCTATGGCCTGGCGGCCGTCGCGTATCTGATTTTTGGCATCTATGCCTTTCTCGTGTGGCGCGGCGGTCCGGCCGGCGCTGCCTTGCTCGCCGCAATTTCCGCCTCCGGGATGTGGGCACTCTCGTCGGCGGCGTACGCTCGGACGGGAGATCCTCTCCTGATCGGGCTGTGCGGTGTCCTCGACGCCGCGCGAACGGGCGCCTGGTATGCCTTCCTCGTCATACTGCTGCGCACGATTTCCGATCGGCCCGCCCGGTGGCCGTCGGTACTTGGCGGCATGGTCGTCATCGCGCAAGTGGCCAGTCTGGCGATCGAGATGTCCGGCGCTGCGGCGGCCCTGCCGCTTCGGCCCGTGTTTGCCGCGTGGCTGGCGCAGGCGGTGGTTGGTCTGATGCTGGTCGAACAACTGTTTCGCGGTGTGCCGGCCGCTTCGCGCTGGGCGATCAAACCTCTCTGCATCGCACTGGGTGCCGGATACGTCTTCGATCTCTACTGTTTCGCCGATGGCTCCCTCTTCGGCCGGCTGGATACCGACGTGTGGGCAATGCGTGGCATTGCGCACGCGTTGTTGATTCCGCTGATCGCGATGTCGGGTGCGCGCAACCCGTCGTGGACCGTGCGCATGTCGATGTCGCGCGAGATGGTCTTCCATTCCACCGCGCTGGCGGTTTCCGGGCTCTATCTCCTGGTGATTTCGGCCGCGGGATATTACATCCGCTATTTCGGGGGCGACTGGGGCAGGGCGCTGCAACTGACGCTGCTCTTCGCCGGGCTGGTGCTGCTCGGCATCCTCCTGTTTTCCGGTTCGCAGCGCGCGCGCCTGCGTGTGTTCCTCAACAAGCACCTGTTTCCGTATCGCTATGACTACCGCAACGAGTGGCTGCGCTTCACGCAGGCGCTGGCCTCGGCCGGCGGCGACCTAGGGCAATCGGTGATCAAGGCGCTCGCCGATCTCGTCGAGAGTCCCGGTGGTGGTCTTTGGCTGCGGGATGCCGACGGCCGATTCTCCATGCATGCGCGCCTGAACCAGCCTGCGAGCGAAGTCAGTGAACCGGCCGATTCGGCATTGTGCTGTTTTCTCGATGGTCGGGAATGGATCATCAGTCTGGAGGAGTACCGTCTCCGGCCGGCGCAATACGGCGAGCTCCGGCTGCCGGAGTGGTTGTCCGTGATGCAGGGCGCATGGCTGGTGGTGCCCCTCAAGGGGAGTGGCGCCCTGCTCGGCTTCGTCGTGCTCAACGCCCCCAGGGCGCCGTTCGAGATCGACTGGGAGGTGCTGGACCTCCTCAAGACCGCGCAACGGCAGGCGGCCGGATACCTGGAGCGCATGCAGGCGGCGGAAGCGCTGCTGGAGGCCCGCAAGTTCGATTCCTTCAATCGCATGTCGGCCTTCGTCGTCCACGACCTCAAGAACCTGGTCGCCCAGTTGTCCCTGATGCTGAAGAACGCCGAGCGCCACAAGGACAATCCCGAGTTCCAGAAGGACATGCTCGAGACGGTGGCGCATGTGGAATCGCGCATGCGCGGGCTGATGGGGCAGTTGCAGGAGAAGCGGTCGATCGATCCGCCCCGGCTGCTGGACGTCGTCGACATCGCGCGCAACGTGTGCCGCTCGAAGCGGGGTCAGCTTCCCGACGTGCGACTGAGCGAGGAAATCGGCCGGCCGGTGGAGGTCCTGGCACACCCAGAGCGGCTCGAGAGAATCATCGGTCATATCGTGCAAAATGCACTGGATGCAACGGAGGAGGATGGTATCGTCACCCTCCGGATCGTCGGTGGTGAGGGCGATCGCGTGCGGGTCATCATCGAGGACACCGGCTGCGGCATGGCCCCGGATTTTCTGCGTGAGCGGTTGTCACGTCCCTTCCAGACGACGAAGACCAGTGGCATGGGCATCGGCGTCTTCGAAACCCGGCAGTATGTGAACGAAATCGGTGGGGCGCTGCGCTTCGACAGTGAGGTCGGGCGGGGAACGCGGGTGACGATCGACTTGCCTCGCGGCAATCGCGGAAGCGCCCGGCAAACGCCGGAAATGGAACCCGTGAATGGCTGAGAAGCAACAACGTACACTTTTGATCGTCGAGGACGACCCCGCGCTGCAAAAGCAGATGCGCTGGGCGTTCGACGGTTTCGAGACCGTGGTGGCAAGCGATCGCGAGACTGCTATCGCGCAGCTACGCCGCTACGAGCCGGCGGTGGTCACGATGGATCTCGGGCTGCCGCCCGCGCCCGACGACGTCAGTGAAGGGTTCCGCCTGCTGGGCGAGATCATTGCACTCGCGCCGGACACGAAGGTCATCGTTCTGACCGGCCAGCATGACCGGGAGAATGCGGT
This sequence comes from Pseudomonadota bacterium, assembly GCA_018240585.1. Taxonomy (GTDB): domain Bacteria; phylum Pseudomonadota; class Gammaproteobacteria; order Burkholderiales; family Rhodocyclaceae; genus Thauera. Next base: position 21,749 of record JAFEFM010000477.1, on the reverse strand, counting down.
GAAGGCGGTCGGCATGGGCGCATACGATTTTTTCGCTAAGCCCTTCGAGCCTGAAATGCTGGCGCTTACCATCGATCGCGCGTTCCGAATGTACGACCTGCAAGCCGAGAATGCGCGGCTGGCGGCGATGCAGGCGAGCCCGCTCGGTGGCCTGCTGACGCGTGATCCGGGCATGCTCAAGATCTGCCGGACCATAGAAAGACTGGCCTCGGCGTCGGTCACCGTCGCGCTGCTTGGCGAGAGCGGTACCGGCAAGGAAGTGCTGGCGCGTGCGCTGCACGTGCTCTCGCCGCGCTCCGCAGAGCGCTTCGTCGCGATAAACTGCGCCGCCATTCCGGACACGCTGCTGGAAAGCGAACTCTTCGGCTACGAAAAGGGTGCGTTCACCGGGGCGGTCAGGCAGACGCTGGGGAAGATCGAGACGGCGCATCGTGGCACGCTTTTTCTGGACGAAATCGGCGATTTGCCGCTGCCGCTTCAGGCCAAGCTGCTGCGCTTCCTGCAGGAGCGTGTCATCGAGCGTATCGGTGGGCGCGAGGAAATTCCGGTCGACGTACGCATCGTGTGTGCGACGCACCGCGACCTGAAGGCCCAGATTCTCACGGGCCAGTTCAGAGAGGATCTGTACTATCGCCTGGCGGAGATCGTCGTCGACATCCCGCCGCTGCGCGAGCGTCAGGGTGATGCGGTGCTGCTCGCGCACGCTTTCGTGCAGCGCTTTGGCCGTGAGAACGGCAGGACGGGGCTTGGCCTTGCTGACGACGCGGTCGCTGCGATCGAATCACATCGGTGGCCGGGCAACGTGCGCGAGCTGGAAAACTGCCTCAAGCGCGCCGTGATCATGGCCGACGGCGTGCGCATCACCGCCGACGATCTCGGACTCGAGGCGGTGGAAGAAGACGTCGAGATGCTCAATCTCAGGCAGGTGCGTGACGAAGCAGAGCGGCGTGCGGTATTGCGCGTCATGGCGCGCACCAATGGCAACATCGCCCGCGCCGCCGAGTTGTTGGGCATCAGCCGCCCATCCCTGTATGACCTGATCAATCGTTTTGGTCTCAAGAAGGAGAACTGACAGTGAGCAAGCTGCACAACAAGCCGCAGCGCGGATCATGGGCCGCAGGCGCCCGCGCGATGGCAGTCCTGACACTGTCGGCACTGGCTTTGTCCGGTTGCAAGGACAGCCCCGAAGCGATGGTGGCGTCGGCGAAAGGCTACCTCGAAAAGAAGGATTTCGATGCTGCTGGCATCCAGCTCAAGAGCGCGCTGCAGGCCAACGGCAATCTGGTCGATGCGCGTTTCCTCCTTGGCAAGGTGAACCTCGAGCAGGGCAACGTCCCCGGGGCGGTAAAGGAACTGCAGCGCGCGCTCGATCTCGGATACTCGAAGAACGACGTCCTGCCGCTGCTCGCGCGCTCGCTGCTGCGCTCGGGCGAGATCGATCGAGTGGTCAAGGATTTCGCCGACGTCGCGCTGGACGATCCCAAGGCGCAGGCGGTGGTACTGACTGCCGTTGGCGACGCCTACATGGTCAAGGGCGATCTGCAGAAGGCGCGCGCCACTTACGAGAAGGCGCTTGCCAGTTCCGACGATGCGCTCGCGCGTGTCGGTCTGGCGCGCACCAGGCTTTACGGCGGCGACGCTGCGGGCGCGGAGACCGACCTGCAGGCCCTCGTTGCCCGAAATCCGGATCTGGCCGAGGTGCACGGCGCGCTCGCCGAGGCGGCGCTTGCGCAAAAGCGGCCTGACGACGCCATCAAGGCACTGCAGGAAGTGGTCCGAATCAATCCGTCCAACGTCGCCAGCCACTACTCGCTGGTGTCGCTGCTGCTGCAGCAGAATCGTTCGGAGGAAGCGGTCTCGCGGCTGGAGGCGATGAAGAAGGTTGCACCGAAAGACCCGTCGACGATCTACCTGCAGGCCTTCGTCGACTTCCGCAACAATCGCTTCGCCGAGGCGCGCGACGGCGCACTCGCTGCTTTGAAGTCCGCGCCCGAATTCCTCCCCGCGCATCTGCTTGCCGGCACGGCGATGGTGAGGTTGAACGAGCAGGTCCAGGCGCAGACCCACCTGACCACGGTGCTGTCGCGTGCGCCTGGGCAGGTGCTGGCGCGTACGATGCTGGTCACGTCGCACCTCGCGCTGGGTGAGGCGCAACGTGCGATGGAAGTCCTGCAGCCGCTGCTGGAGGCGCCATCGCTCAGTCCCAGCGTGCTGGGCCTTGCAGGACAGGTGTTCGTGGCCAACGGCGACTTCGACAAGGCGGAATCGTACTTCGAGCGAGCCGCCAAGGCGGCGCCGGACGATCCGCGGATGCGCATGCAGCTCGGCGCTGCCAAGATGGCAGGCGGTGATGCCGCGGGGGCGTTCAGCGATCTCGAGACGGCCGCGCAGATGGACGAGGGCGGCATCCGCGCCGATCTGGCACTTGTCGCCGGCCACATGCGCCGTGGCGAGCTGGACAAGGCGCTGCAGGCGCAAGTGCAACTCGAACGCAAGCAGCCCGACAACCCGCTGGTGCACAACCTGCGTGGCGGCCTGATGCTGGCCAAGCGCGATCCAGCCGCGGCACGCGCCGCCTTCGAGAAGGCGCTGACGATCAAGCCGGATTACCTCGCGGCGGCGATCAACCTTGCGCGCATGGACGTTGCCGACAAGAAGCCCGAAAGCGGACTTGCACGCCTGAAGGCGATTGCCGAGCGTGACCCGAAGAACGTCGAGGCCCAGCTTGCTTACGCCGATTTCCAGGCGGCCACCGGCGCCGAGCCCGCGGTCGTGCTGGCAACGCTGCAACGGGCGGACAAAGCCTCTCCTTCCGCGCTGGTGCCGAAGCTCGCTCTCGTCCAGCACTACCTGCGCACGAGGGACACCAAGTCCGCGCTGTCGGTCGCGCAGGAGGCACTCGCTGCCTACCCGAACGATCTGCGTGCGCTGGAGGCGGCCACCCGCGCCCAGCTTGCCGCGGGCGAAACCCAGCAGGCCATCTCGTCACTCAACAAGGTGCTGGCGCTGCAGCCGCGTGCCATTGGCGCGCTCGTCCAGCTCGCCGACATCCATCGCGCCAACAAGGATCTGACCGCGGCCGAGCAGTCGCTGCGCAAGGCGCTGGCCATCCGCGCCGACGTGGTGGATGCGCAGGCTCGACTGGCCGGCATCCTCGTCGAGCGCGGCGATCGCGACGGCGCGCTGCAAATCGCGCGCACGGTGCAGAAACAGCGCGCGGATGCCCCGGTCGGGCATGTGATGGAAGGCGACATTCAGGCTGCAGGCGGCAAATGGGCGGATGCCGCGACGAGCTACCGCCGTGCCCTCGACAAGGGGCGCGATCCGCAGAACCTGGTGAAACTCCACGCCGCATTGATGCGTGCGGAGCGCAAGGGCGAGGCCGACAAGCTGGCCGCGGACTGGCTGCGTGAGCGCCCGAAGGATACCGCCGTGCGCGGCTATCTGGCCGAACGTGCGCTGGCCGACAAGCGCTATGCTGACGCTGCGCAGCTCTATCGTGCGCTGAACGAGATCGCGCCCGACAATGCGCTGGTGCTCAACAACCTCGCATGGAGCGCGAACCAGGCCAAGGATCCGAAGGCGCTCGAGTATGGCGAGCAGGCGCTGAAGCTCGCGCCGGACAACGCCGCGATCCTGGATACGGTCGGCATGATCCAGGTCGAGCAGGGGCAGGCCGAGAAGGGCCTCGCCAATCTCGATCGTGCGGTCTCGCTCGCACCGGAGGCGCTTTCTGTACGCCTCAACCTGGCCAAAGCCTACGCGAAGCTGGGCCGGCCGGCCGACGCGCGCAAGGAAATCGAAACCATGATGCCCAAGCTGAAGGAGGGAACGCCCATTCACTCCGAGGCCACCGCATTGCTCAAGACTCTCTGATACATCGCAAGGAATTCCCCATGACCACCATCGCCGTCATCGGCCTCGGTTACGTCGGCCTGCCGCTCGCCGTCGAGTTCGGAAAGAAGCACCGCACCGTGGGTTTCGACCTCTCCGACGAGAAGGTTGCCGCCTACCGCGAGTTCAACGACCCCACCGGCGAAGTATCCTCCGAGGATCTGCGTGCGGCCGTTCATCTCACCTGCCACACCGATCCTGCGGTGTTGCGCGAGGCCGATTTCGTCATCATCGCCGTGCCCACACCGGTCGATGAGGCGCACCAGCCCGATTTCACGCCGCTGGTGAAGTCCTCGACCACCGCCGGGCGGAATCTCAAGCGCGGCGCCATCGTCGTGTACGAATCCACCGTCTATCCGGGCGCTACGGAGGAGATCTGCATTCCCATCCTCGAGCGCGAGTCGGGCATGAAATGGAAGCAGGATTTCTTCGTCGGTTACTCGCCCGAACGCATCAACCCGGGTGACAAGGAGCGCACCGTCACCCGCATCGTCAAGGTGGTTTCCGGCGACACGCCCGAAACCCTGGAGACGGTGAAGCGCATCTACGGTGACGTCATCACCGCCGGCGTCTATCCGGCCAGCTCCATCAAGGTGGCCGAGGCGGCGAAGGTCATCGAGAACACCCAGCGCGACCTCAACATCGCGCTGATGAACGAGCTGGCCGTGCTGTTCCACAAGATCGGCATCGACACCCTGGAAGTGCTCGAGGCAGCCGGCACCAAGTGGAACTTCCTGCCCTTCCATCCGGGCCTTGTCGGTGGCCACTGCATCGGCGTGGACCCCTACTACCTCACGCACAAGGCCGACATGCTGGGTTACCACCCGCAGGTCATCCTCGCCGGTCGTCGCATCAACGACAGCATGGGCAAGTATGTCGCCGAGCAGACGGTCAAGCAGATGATCGGCAACGGCTGTGGCATCAAGGGGGCCAACGTCATCGTGCTGGGGCTGACCTTCAAGGAAAATTGCCCCGACCTGCGTAACAGCAAGGTGATCGACGTCATCCACGAGCTGCAGAGCTACGGCTGCAACGTGCACGTCCATGATCCGGTGGCCTCGTCGGACGAGGCGGTGCACGAATATGGCGTGAGCCTCACGCCCTGGGACGAACTGCCGCTTGCGCACGCGATCGTGGCGGCGGTGTCGCACCGGGAGTACGTCGGGGCGCCGGTCGCCAAGGTGCTGGAAAAGCTCGCGCCGGGTGGCGTGTTCGCCGACGTCAAGTCGGCTTATGATCAGGCCGTCTTGAAGGCGGCGGGCGCCAAGGTCTGGCGGCTGTAAAGCGATTGCCGTTGCCATCGGGCGCCCTCTGATGCGGAGCGTTGTCATGAAGCGATCGAACAAGCGTGCGTTGAAGCAGGTTCGCTTCCTCATCGCGAGTCTGGGCTTTTCGGTGCTGCCCCCGGCCGTCCTGGCCGGACAGGATGAGCAGGCCGTGAGGACCGCGTTTGCGGCTCAGGCGCGCTATCTCGCGGAGCAGGGCTTGAGTTACGAGCATGGCGAGGGTGTGCCGCGCGACCAGAAGCATGCGGCGCGCCTGTATTGCGAATCCGCCCGCCTGGGAGATGCGGAGGGCATGTACGCGCTCGGCTGGATGTACGCCAACGGCCGCGGCGTGGAGCGCAACGATGCCTATGCCGGCACGCTGTTTGCAATGGCGGCGCAACTGGGACATGTGCACGCGGAGCGCATGTTGCGTTTCACCGGTGACTACACCGGCGCCGTGCCCGAGTGCATGTACACCCCGAGCGAGACCGTGCTCGAGCACTGGCCGGTGGAGGGAGTCGTCGCCGGCATGGCGCCGGCACGCCGGGAGATCGCGCAGTTGCTGGTGAAGCTGGCGCCGCAATACGGCATACAGCCGCAGTTCGCGCTGGCGATCGGCATGAACGAATCCAACCTCAACCCGGGCGCGTTGTCGCCGAAGAGCGCGATGGGGGTGATGCAGTTGATTCCCGAGACCGCCGAGCGCTTCAACGTGCGCAATCCCTACGACCCCGAGCAGAACATCCGTGGCGGCCTCGCCTACCTGCGCTGGCTGCTCGCCTATTTCCGCGGCGACATCGCGCTGGCGGCGGCCGGCTACAACGCGGGAGAAGGCGCGGTCGATCGTTACCGCGGCGTTCCGCCGTTCCGTGAGACGCAGGGCTACGTCGAGCGCATCCTCGCCTTTGTCCGCAGCCGCCATCATCCCTACGACGGACGCATCGTCGCGCCGAGCGTTGCCATTTCGGGTCTGCGCACGAGTGCTCAGGGGGCGGGCGAGTCGTGACGGCGGGCGCGACGAGTGCGGCGGCATTGCGCAGACGCACGCTGCTGGCCCTTCTTGCGGCAGGCATCTCAGCGGCGCTGCCGCGGCCGGCCATCGCCGATCTGGTGCGCATGCTGCCGCAGATCAAGCCGTCGATCGTGGCGGTCGGCACGTATCAACGCACGCGCAGCCCCGCTTTCCGGTTTCTCGGCACCGGCTTCGCCGTGGGCGACGGCCGGCTGGTTGCCACCAATGCGCATGTGGTCCCCGAGTCGATCGCGAGCGAGCAGATGGAGATGCTGGTCGTGGTCTCGCCCGGAGAGGAGCAGACCGGCAAGGTCCACCCGGTGGAGCGTGTGGCGAGTGACCGCGGCCACGACATCGCGCTGCTGCGCTTGCAGGGCGGTGGCGTCCTGCCGCCGCTGCCGCTCGCGTCGGGCGAGCAGCGGGTGCAGGAAGGGCAGTCGGTCGCCTTCACCGGTTTCCCGATCGGCAATGTGCTGGGCATGACGCCGGTGACGCACCGGGGCATCGTCTCGGCCATCACGCCGATCGGCATCCCGCAGGCCAATGCCCGCGACCTCAATCCCGCGCTGGTGCGGCGTCTGTCGGGCGAGGTGTTCCGCGTCTACCAGCTCGATGCCACTTCCTACCCCGGCAACAGTGGCAGCCCGTTGTTTGATCCGGAGACGGGCGAGGTGATCGGTGTCATGAACATGGTGTTCGTGAAATCGACCAAGGAAAGCGTCCTGACCGACCCCTCGGGCATCAGTTACGCAATTCCGGTCGAACACCTGCGCAAGCTGCTTGCGGGAGCCCGATAACACGCCACTTCCCGGCAACGAGGCCGCGATGCCTCGCTTCATGCGCGTTTCTGATCATCGGCGCCCTGCGGGACACCGGAAAAACGTCCCGCCACCGGGAATCGAACCCAGATCTGGCGCTTAGGAGGCGCCCGTTCTATCCATTGAACTATGGCGAGATGAGGCGCGCATTCTAGCCGTTCGGGGCGTCCGGTCCAAGCGTCCGGGAAGGATTTGGCTTTGAGGACGTCGCGACCGGCGAAGCGTGCTCGGCTGGATCGTCGGACTTGGGGGCGGGCGTCGCGCCGCGCAAGGGCGGCAGGAAGAACTCCTGCGGTCGTTTCAGGAATCGTTGCAGCAGCAGGCGGCCGAGCGTGCGGCCCTGAGCGAAGCTGATGCGGCGCGCGCGCATGGCGACCGTCAGCGTCAGCGTGAAGCTCACCGCCAGGTTAACCAGGCCGATCAGCAGCACGCCGCCGAGCGCGACGCTCACCGTCTGCCAGGGCAGGGCGAAGCCCAGTGCCTCGACCGAATAGCCCACGTAGGCCGACGAGAAGGCAATGTGCCGGATGTCCAGCGGCAGGCCGAACAGCACGCCCAGCGCCGTCGTGCCGCCCAGCAGGAAGCCGAAGAAGAAGTTGCCGGCGAGGGCGCCCAGATTGTTCTCGATGTAGTTCGCCACGCGCTGCATGCGCGCCTCGCCCAGCAGGCGCCGCGGTCCCGCCAACTGCAGCAGGCGCTGCGGAATGCGGTTGTAGGCCGACAGGTTGTCGTAATAGCCGGCAATGAGGCCCGACAGGAACAGGCAGACTCCCGCGATTGCCGCGAAGAACGGTGCCCCGTTGCGCGGGTCGATCTCGCCGAGCAGCGCGCGGGCCTTCTCCGGCGTGATGAAGTGCGTGCCGCTGATGGCGTGCACCGCCAGGCCCACGGCGATCGCCACTGGAATGGCCAGGCCGATGTTGCCGAGGATGGCCGCAAGCTGGCTGCGCACGGTGCGTGCGATGAGGTCGGCCAGCGCTTCGAGGTCGCGCGTCTTGCCGCTCGCCTCGCCGATGGACGCAGCGATGGCGTTGGCGGTCATGGCCGGCTGCTTGGTCGCGACGGTGCCGCCGAGGATGTGGATCAGCACGAAGCCCAGGCCGTAGTTCAGGCAGAAGGCGAGCGCTTCGTTGAGCGGCGCCATGCCCTGCTTGCCGAGCACGACCTTGAGCGCCGACATCAGCGCGATGATGACGCCGCCCAGCGCAGCCGAACTCAGCATGCGGAAATACTCGCCGCGTGTGCTGGTGATGTAGTGCTCGCCGGTGCGGCTGGCGCTTTCGGTCATGCGCAGCGACAGCAGCTCGACGTTCTGGCCCCAGTAGTCGAACAGGTGGTTCTTGCGGCACTCGGCGCGCACCAGCGCCTTGAACAGGCGGATCAGCCGCGGCGCGACGTCGTGCACCACACGCCGCGCACGTAGCTCGTCGAGCACGGCGAGCAGTTCGGCGATGCGTTCGAGGTGCTGTCGCAAGCGTTCCAGGGTGAAGGTCAGGGTCAGGCTGGTGCCGATGCGGGTGGCGCGCTTGCGCACGCGCTGCAGCACCTCCTCGCATTGGCCGAGCATCACCGTGAGGTGCTTTTCGTCCGCGACCATGGCGCCGGGCGTGCTCCACCAGTCGATGTAGCGCTGGATGTAGGCGAGCAGCTCCGCATTCTGGGCGAGGAAGGGCGATTCGTATTCCTCGAGGTTGGGATCGATGCGCACCAGTTCCGGGTCCAGGCCGATGGCCGAGACGTGGTAGGACAGCACGCGCAGCGCCTCGAGGATTTCGACGAGGGCGGGCGGTAGGTCGCTGGCATCTTCCTCCGCACGGGGCTCGGCCTCCTCGAGCACGGTGGCGATCAAATCCAGCCAGAGTTCGTCGGGAACCGCATTCACCCAGACATCGTCGTCACGGCGATTGAACACGACCGACAGCACGTCCTTCATGTAGGCGGTGTCGATGACCTGCGGCAGCAGGCGGCCGGAAATGCGGCGCGACGTTTCCGAGAAGAAGCCGGTGGACGGGAGCAGGCCGGAGGACACATAGAGCGACACCTGCTTGCGCTCGCGAAACAGGTCCTGCAGTGAAGTGCGCAGGGCGTGGCGCAATTCGGGCCGGCGCGCCAGCGTGTGCGTGAGCACCCGCATGGCCTCCGCGGCGCGTCGCGACTGCGACGGGCGCGGTGGCCGCAGGTGCGCCACGAGCTCCGCCCACAACGCCGTAGGGTCTTGATCGGGAAGGGTAAATTTTACGAGAGTCTGTTCCATTCGCCGTCTGTCCTCGATGTTGCCTGCAACCGCGGCAAGGATTGTTGCACTGCATTATGCGCGAAGCGGACCGCGATGCGGTCTGGCGGATAAAATCCGGTTTCGATTCTTCTTCCCGGCCCCGCGCCGCGCCCCACATGCCACTGCTATCGGTCGAAAACGCCTGTCTCGCCTTCGGTCACGTCGATCTGCTCGACCATGTCAGCTTCCAGCTCGATCCCGGCGAGCGCGTGGCGCTGATCGGCCGCAACGGCTCGGGCAAGTCCAGCCTGCTGCGTGCGGTGGCCGGGCAGGCGGCGCTGGATGACGGCAGCGTGTGGCGCCAGGCGGGCCTGGTCACCGCCTACGTGCCGCAGGAGGCCGACTTCGACCTGGAGCGCGACGTGTTCGCCACTGTCGCCGACGGCCTGGGCGATGCCGCGCGGCTGCTGGTCGACTATCACGCTGCGATGGTGGCGGTGGCCGAGCATGCGACGCCGGAGGCGATGGCCCGGCTCGACCGCCTGCAGCATGCGGTCGAAGCCGCGGAGGGCTGGCGCCTGAACCAGCGCGTCGAGCACATGCTGGCCCGGCTCGGACTGTCGGCCGAGGCGAAGGTTTCCAGCCTGTCGGGCGGCGGCGTCAAGCGCGTGGCGCTGGCGCGCGCGCTGGTGGCCGAACCGGACCTGCTGCTGCTGGACGAGCCCACCAACCACCTCGACCTCGACGGCATCGTGTGGCTGGAGGAGCTGATCCGCGACTTTCGCGGCGCGGTGGTGGTGATCACCCACGACCGTGTGTTCCTCGACAACGTCGCCACCCGCATCATCGAGCTGGATCGCGGCAAGCTCGCCAGCTATCCGGGGCGCTTCGCCGACTACCAGCGCCGCAAGGCGGAGGAGCTCGAGGCCGAAGCCAAGGCGGCCGCGCGCTTCGACAAGTTCCTCGCGCAGGAGGAGGTCTGGATCCGCAAGGGCGTCGAGGCCCGGCGCACTCGCAACGAGGGCCGCGTGCGCCGCCTCGAGGCCTTGCGCGTGGCCCGCGCGGCGCGCCGCGACCGGCTCGGCAATGTCAGCCTGGCGGTCGACCGGGGCGAGCAGAGCGGCCAGATGGTGGCCGAGCTGAGCCACGTCACCAAGCGCTTCGGCGATCGCACCGTGGTGCGCGATTTCTCCACCCGCATCATGCGCGGCGACCGCATCGGCTTCATCGGCCCCAACGGCGCCGGCAAGACCACCCTGCTCAAGCTCATCCTCGGCGAAATCGCGCCGGACGAGGGCTCGCTGCGGCGCGGCACGCGCCAGGCGGTGGCCTACTTCGATCAGTTGCGCGCGCAACTGGATCCGGAGCTCCCGCTCACCGAAGTGATCAGCCCGGGATCGGATTTCGTTGAGATCGCCGGCGAGAAGAAGCATGTCATCGGCTACCTGGGGGATTTCCTCTTTGCGCCGCAGCGTGCGCGCTCGCCGGTGAAGTCGCTGTCGGGCGGCGAGCGTAACCGCCTGCTGCTCGCGCGGCTGTTCGCGCGACCGGCCAACCTGCTGGTGCTGGACGAGCCGACCAACGACCTCGACATCGAGACGCTCGACCTGCTCGAGGAGTTGCTCGCCGGCTACGAGGGCACGCTGTTCCTGGTGAGCCACGACCGCGCCTTCCTGGACAACGTGGTGACACAGGTCATCGCCGCCGAAGGCGACGGGCGCTGGGGCGAATACGCCGGCGGCTACGGCGACTGGCAGCGGGTGCAGGCCGCGCGCGCCGCCAGCCAGGAGGCCGCGCGCGACACGGCGAAGCGGGCCGCGCCGACGCCGGCCAGGCCCGCTGCCGACAAGGGCGCGGCGAGCCGGCCGGCGAAGCTGTCATTCAACGAGAAGCGCGAGCTCGAGGGCCTGCCGGACCGCATCGCCGCGCTGGAGGACGAGCAGACTGCGCTGCACGCGCGCATGGCCGACCCCGCGCTGTACCAGCAGGCGCCGCAAGAGGTCGCGCAGATCAAGGCGCGGCTGGAAGCACTGGAGGGCGAGATCGAGGCGGCGATGGCGCGCTGGGAAGATCTGGAGAGCCGGGCTGCGGGGTGATGCACGCCTGTCTGGACGGCTGCAGTCGCGCCGCGAATTTCCGCGGTCCGTAGGGCGGGCTTCAGCCCGCCGCTGTGGATGATGCAGGGAGGCGGTCGGCTGAAGCCGACCCTACCTGGGGCGCAGGTAGCGCCTCCTCTAGAAGCCGCCCTGCTGCCGGAACCAGGCAATCGCGGCCGCGGTGCCGAGGAACACCAGCATGTGGAAGACCGACCACAGCTCGTAGCGGCGTGCGATGCGGGCCGGATCGAGGTCCGAAATCAGATACAGCCGGCCGTCTGCCGGGCGCCGCATCACGTGCGCCTCGGCCGCCGACAGGGCGGCGTCCCGCTGCTGGCGCACTTCGCGCCGCGCCTGGGCGCGGGCGAGCTCCCATTCGCGCAGGTCGAGCTCGCCGTTGCCGTCGACATCGAAGCGGGCGAGCAGGGTGGGGCGATCCTTCTTCCACTCGGCGAGCAGCTCGCGCACCTGCGCCGCGGCATCGAATTCGGGCGTGATGCTGCCCAGCGTCAGGAAGTCGCCCAGCACATACACCGGATCGTGGCGCAGCAGCGACCATTGCGTGTGACGCAGCTCGCCCTGCACCACCACGTCACGGCGTTGCACCAGCATCTCGGCTCCGTCCGGATCGACGGCGCACTCGCCGCTGTCGTCGACGACGAGGAAAGACGCGTCGCTCTCGTGGGTGCGCTCATGACGCCACTTGCCGTCGCGATCGCGGCGCTCGGTGAGCACGCGGTACCACAGTACCGGCAGGCCGTTGAGCGGCGACAGCACCGGCGTGCCCTGCAGCGGCTGGCCACGGCCGCGCAGTTCGGCGTAGCCCTGCGCGGCCGAGGCGATGCGCGCGGTCGGCGTGTCGAGGATCATCCGCGCATGCTGCAGCGAGCGCAGCCAGCCGTAGAGCCCGGAGGCCAGCAACAACGCCAGCGCGACGACGGCCGCCGGCCCGGGGCCGGTCCGCAGGGCGAGCGCGACGAGCGCAAGCTGGGCGAGAGGCAGCGCGGCGTTCAGCCCGTCGCGGCGCAGGCGGACGTGCATGGGGAAAGCTGCGGCGAGGCGCGGGGGTCAGTTGCCGAACAGCGCCTTGAGGTCGATGTCGGCCTTCTCCGCGTTGGAAAACTCCAGCAGCGGATGCGCCATGAACTGGAACAGGCGCGCGATGACGAGATCGGGGAACTGCTCGATGCGCACGTTGTTCACATTGACCGCCTCGTTGTAGAGCTCGCGCCGATCGGCGATGCTGTTCTCGAGGGCGGTGATGCGCGCCTGCAGTTGCATGAAGTGCTCGTTGGCCTTGAGTTCGGGGTAGGCCTCGGCAACCGCGAAGATCTGGCCCAGGCCGCTACGCAGCGCGCTCTCGGCTGCGCCCAGTGCCGCCACGTCGTGCTGCTCGCGCGCGGCCGCCACGCGCGCCCGCGCCTCGGTCACGCGCGCCAGCGTGGTGGCCTCGAACTGCTTGTACTGGCGGCACACTTCCACCAGCTTGGGCAGCTCGTCGTGGCGCTGCTTGAGCAGCACGTCGATGTTCGCCCAGGCGCGCGCGACGTTGTGCTTCAGGCGGACCAGGCCGTTGTAGGCCACGACCGTGTAGAGCAGCGCAAGGACCGCGATGCCCGAGAGTAGGGCGCCGGAAATGCTCATGAATCCAGACCTCTTGCTTGTGGAAACCCGTGTTGGCGACATCCTATACTCTCGCCGTCGGCGGGGCCGTTGCGCATGCCACGCTGCGCCGCCGATGTGTCGCACCCCGGAGAACGTCGATCAATCGCCTAGTGATTCTGTCCCTGCTCGTCATCGCGTGCGGCGCGCTCGCAGTCATCTTCCTCGCCTACCAGCACCCGGCGCTGCTGCTGAACTTCGGCAACGTGCAGTCCTGCGGCTGAGTCACCCCGCCGCTGGCGTGGCGGCGAAGCGGCCCCGGTGCTCCTCGGGGACGCCGATGCGCTGCAGCAGCACGTCGCGCGGCAGGCGCAGCAGTTGCTCGATCTGCTCGATGTCGGCGGGCAGTGCCGCGTCTTCCCAGCCGCGCGCGAGGTGGCGGGCGAAGTCGGCGGCCAGCTTCACCGTGCGCACGCGCGGGTTTTCGCTCAAGGTTTCGTCGAGCAGATGAACGAGCAGCTCGGGTAGCCGCCAGGCGCGGATCAGGCCGAGCTGGATCTCGTTGGCCGTCGCTCCGAACACCGCCTTCTGCGCCACGGTGCTGCGCAGCGTGGGGTCGGCGTGCTGCATTGCATACACCCGCTGAGTCAACTCGGGCGCGAACACCCAGCACACGATCTCCGTTGCTTCCCGCAGCAGGGCCGCCACGGTGATCTCGTTGGGGTCCAGGTCGTGGCGCACCACGGCCCAGTCGCGCGCGTGATCGGCGGCGCGGCGCGCATTGGCGATCACCTTCAGCACGCCGATCAAGGCGCGGGGATGGGCCTGCAGTGCGTCCTCGACCGTTGGCAGATCGGCAAAGGTGTCGAAGAAGGGCTCGACCCCCATCATCATGATGGCGCGGTCGATGGTCGTGATGTCGTGGTTCTGCGACTGCGGGCGATGGCGCTCGAGGTGGGTGAGGAGGCGCATCGTCATCAGCGGGTCGCCCAGCACGACCGCCGCGATCCGCTTCGCGTTCACCGTGTCGGCGGCGGCACGCAGCGTCTCCAGCGCGCGGCGCGTCTTGCGCAGCACAGGCAGTTCCTGGCTGGAAAAGTGGCGGACGTAATCGTCGGCCGTGCGTAACGGCGTGGCGGACAGGGTCATTTCGGCTTGGTGCGGACGCTTTCGTGTGCAGCATATCGGCACCCCGGTGGCGAACTGAAGCGGGTGGCTGCGGCGCGTGAAGGATTCCACACCCATGTGGCTATAATCCGGTGATCGACCGATACGATCTTCCACTCAGGAGACACGCTGCATGAGCGCATTCAAGGCCTTCGTCATCGATCAGGATGAAAATCGGAAGGTCGTCAGCCGCCTGACGACGATGCAGCCGGAACAGCTCGACGCCGGCGAAGTGCTGATCCGCGTGAGCTATTCCAGCATCAACTACAAGGACGCGCTCGCCGCCACCGGCGCCGGCAAGATCATCCGCCGCTTCCCGTGCGTGGGCGGCATCGACATGTCGGGCGAGGTGGTCGACAGCGCCGATGCCCGCTTCAAGGCCGGCGACAAGGTCATCGCCACCAGCTTCGACATCGGCGTCGCGCACCACGGCGGTTATGGCGAATATGCACGCGTGCCCGCAGGCTGGGTGGTGCCGCTGCCGGCGGGGCTCGACCTGTTCGAGGCGATGGCGCTGGGCACGGCGGGCTTTACCGCGGCGCTGGGCGTCGTGCGCATGGAGGATAACGGCCTCGCGCCGGCCAACGGCCCGGTCATCGTCACTGGCGCCACCGGCGGCGTGGGTGGCCTGGCGATCGAGATGCTGGCGCAGCTCGGCTATCACGTCGTGGCGCTCACCGGCAAGGAAGCCGAAACCGACTACCTGAAGATGCTGGGCGCGGCCGAGATCAAGCTGCGCTCCTCGATCGATCTCGACAAGGTGCGTCCGCTGGAAGCGGCGCAATGGGCCGGCGCGGTCGACAACGTCGGCGGCCCCATCCTGCACTGGGTGCTGGCGACGATGAAGCAGGCCGGCACGGTTGCGAGCATCGGCAACGCCGCCAGCTTCAAGCTCGACACCACCGTGTTTCCTTTCATCCTGCGTGGCGTCAGCCTGCTCGGCATCGATTCCGGCTACATGGGTTTCCCCACGCGGCAGCGTGTGTGGGACAGGCTGGCGACCGACCTCAAGCCGAAGCACCTGGCCGCGGTGACGCGTACCATCGGCTTCGACGAACTGCCCGGCGCCTTCGACGACTTCATCGCCGGCCGGGTCAAGGGCCGCACCGTCGTGCGCATCGGCGCCTGACGGGAGGCGGTCAGGGGCGGGGACGCGCATGAGCGACGAAGCAAAACTGCCCAAGATCCTCGTCGTCGACGATTCACGGATGGTGCGGGCGAGCATCGCCAAGCACATCCGCGGCCAGTTCGACGTGCGCGAGGAGAGCGATGGCGAGGCGGCGTGGGAGGCGCTGCTGGTCGATCCCGCCATCAACCTGGTGCTGACCGACATCGGCATGCCGCGGCTGGACGGCTACGGCCTGCTCGAGCGCATCCGCGGCTCCCGTGTCGGCCGCGTGCGCACGGTGCCGGTGGTGATCCTGTCGGGCGACGAGGACGAGAAGGCGCGCGAGCGGGCGCTGTCGCTCGGCGCCAACGGCTTCATCACCAAGGGCGGCGGCAGCGTGGAGCTGCTCGCCACCCTGAACTCGATGGTGAGGCTGGCGCGGGCCCAGAACGAACTCGAGGAGAGCCGCGCCGCCTTGGCGCGGCAAAGCCCGGTGGATCCCGCGACGGGGCTCGCCACCGAGGCCTACCTTCAGCAACGGGCGCAGCAGGAGATCTCCCGCGCGCGCCGCACGCAGACCGACATCGTCGCGCTCGTCGTCGAGCTCGATGACCTCGCACCGCTGCTGGCGCGCTATGGCGATCACGTGGTCCAGCTCATCGGCCGCAAGCTGTCGAAGATGCTCGGCAGCCGCATCCGCGCCGAAGATACGCTGACGCAGCGATCGGCCAGCCAGTTCGCGTTGCTCGCACCGGGAACCGACCTCGTGGCGGGATGCGCCTTCGCACTGCGCATCAAGCAGCGACTGGAGAACCTCGTGATGACCTATCGCGAGGAGCGCATCAGCGTCAGCGTGTCGATCGGTGTGGCCAGTGCTGTCGCGGACGGCCTGGGCTCGGTGGGCGACTTGCTGGCCATGGCCACGCGCCGCGCACAAGCGGGCGTGGCTGCCGGTGGGAACAAAGTCATCGCCGATCGTGGCGAGGTGACGCCGGCGATGCTCGAGCGGCGGGCGTCGCCGCTGCTGAGCGTCGATGCCGCCTTGCGGCATCTGCGCCTCGGGCAGCAGGAGGAAGTCACCAGTCAGTTGCCCGAACTGCTCGGCACGCTGATGCCCCTGCTGGAATTGCTAGAATCGCGCCTGCACTGCGGCCTCCCGATCGCACAGCTCAAGCAGATCGAAAACAGGACGGGCGGTCGCGGTGACGATCCTGGTGTGACACAGACGCACATCTAGGTCGCCGGAGCGGCAGCGAGCGCCGTGCCCGCATGCCGCGAGTCATTGCCTTGAGGGATTCAAAGAGGGAGAGGATGCAAATGACGACGTACACCGAGTTCCACCGCCGTTCCATCGACAAGCGTGACGAGTTCTGGGCCGAACAGGCCGAGCTCGTGTACTGGAACAAGCCGGCCGAGCAGATCTGCGATTTCTCGCGCCCGCCCTTCGTCAAGTGGTTCAAGGGCGGCGAAACCAACCTGTGCTACAACGCGGTCGATCGCCATGCCGCGGCGCGGCCGAATGACCGCGCGCTGGTCTACATCTCGACCGAGACCAACGAAGAGAAGGTCTATTCCTTCGCCGAGCTGCAGCGCGAGGTCGAGCGCATGGCCGCGATCTACCAGGACCTCGGCGTCAAGCGCGGCGACCGCGTGCTGATCTACATGCCGATGATCGCCGAGGCCGCCTTCGCCATGCTGGCCTGCGCGCGCATCGGCGCGATCCACTCGGTCGTGTTCGGCGGCTTCGCGTCCGGCTCGCTCGCCACCCGCATCGACGACGCCAAGCCGGTGCTGATGGTCAGCTCCGACGCCGGCATGCGCAACGGCAAGCCGGTGCCGTACAAGCATCTGGTGGACGAGGCCTGCAAGCTGGCCGAATTCCCGCCCGCCAAGGTGCTGATCATCGACCGCGGCCTGGACAAGGGCTTCCCCAGGGTCGAAGGCCGCGACGCCGATTACGCCGAGCTGCGCGCGAAGCACATGGATGCGAAGGTGCCGGTGGAGTGGATGGAATCGTCCGAGCCGAGCTACATCCTCTACACCTCGGGCACCACCGGCAAACCCAAGGGCGTTCAGCGCGACACCGGCGGCTACTGCGTGGCGCTGGCCGCGTCGATGAAGCACATCTTCACCGGAAATGCCGGCGAGACCATGTTCTCGACCTCGGACATCGGCTGGGTGGTCGGCCACAGCTACATCATCTATGGCCCACTGCTCGCCGGCATGGCCACGATCATGTACGAAGGCACCCCGCTGCGCCCCGACGCCGGCATCTGGTGGCAGATCGTCGAGAAGTACAAGGTTTCGGTGATGTTCTCCGCGCCCACTGCGGTGCGCGTGCTGAAGAAGCAGGACCCGGCCTTCCTCAAGAAATACGACCTGTCCTCGCTCAAGCACCTGTTCCTCGCCGGTGAGCCGCTCGACGAGACCAGCCATCAGTGGATCATGGAAGAGCTGGGCATCCCCGTCATCGACAACTACTGGCAGACCGAAACCGGCTGGCCGATGCTCGCCATCTGCCGCGGTGTCGAGGACAGCCCCATCAAGCTCGGCTCGCCCGCGTTCCCGGTCTTCGGCTACGACCTGCGCATCTTCCGCGAGGACGGCACCGAGTGCGGTGCCAACGAGAAAGGCATCGTCGGCATCGTGCCGCCGCTGCCGCCGGGCTGCCTGTCGACCGTGTGGGGCCAGGACGACCGCTTCGTCAGCACCTACTTCAGCCTGTTCAAGGATCCGGTGGTGTACTCCTCGTCCGACTGGGGCATCAAGGACGACAAGGGCTACTACTCCATCCTTGGCCGCATGGACGACGTCATCAACGTTGCCGGCCACCGTCTCGGCACGCGCGAGATCGAGGAAGCGGTGCAGACTCACCCGGCCATTGCCGAAGTGGCGGTGGTGGGCGTGGCCGACGAGTTGAAGGGGCAGATGCCGATGGCCTTTGCCGTGGTGAAGAACGGCGCCGATGTCGACACCGCCGAAAAGCGCGCCGCGCTCGAGAAGGAAGTCATGAAGAAGGTGGATGAAAGCCTCGGTGCCATCGCCCGTCCGGCCCGCGTCCACTTCATCGGCGGCCTGCCCAAGACGCGCTCGGGCAAGATGCTGCGCCGCTCCATCCAGGCGCTGGCCGAAGGCCGTGATCCGGGAGACCTGACCACGATCGACGATCCGAGCACGCTGGAGCAGATCAAGGCGGCGTTGAAGGGCTGATGGCGTTGCAGGGGCGGGCTTGACCGCGACGGGAGCACATTCGGTCGCGGTCAAGCCCGCTCCTACATGGCCGTTCCATGCAACCGCTTGCAGCTCCAGAGGTCAACCTGCGAAGAACGTTCACTGGTGAGGCTCACATGGGACCGCTTGATCGCATCACCCAACAACCAGAAGTCATGGGTGGCAAGGCGTGCATTCGAGGCATGCGCGTAACGGTCGGCATGATCGTGAGCCAGATCGGTGCAGGCCACAGCGTCGACGAGATCCTCGCCGATTATCCTTACCTCGAACGTGAAGACATCATGCAGGCTTTGCGCTACGCCGCCTGGCGGGCTGAGGAACGGGAAGTCGTGCTTGCTCACGCATGAAGCTCTTGATCGACATGAATTTGTCGCCCCGCTGGGTCGATCTATTGACCGATGGCGGGATCGAGGCCGCGCACTGGATCACTTTGGGCGCCATGAACGCTCCGGACTCGGTAATCATGGCTTTCGCCAAGGCCCACGGCCATGTGGTCCTCACGCACGATCTGGACTTCAGCGCAATCCTCGCCGCGACGCAGGGAGACAAACCCAGCGTGGTGCAGATCCGTGCTGAGGATGTCAGCCCCGAGGCAATCGGAAAGCCGGTCCTCAATGCCTTGCGTCAGATGGCTGACGAACTTGAGAAGGGCGCCTTGGTCACGGTCGATTCAAGTCGTGCGCGCATTCGCGTGTTGCCTTTGCGGGCGGGATAGGCAGTTGCCGAGACGGAGGCAACAGCTCCCGCTCAACCATCAGATGAGTCACTGCTGGGATGCACGGCGCTTCGCTTCCGCCTCGTCGAACCCCCGCCCGATCTGCTCGCGCACGACGTGCCACAGCGGATGCAGGATGCGCCGCATGTTGCGGATGATCTCCTCGACATGCATCACCGACGGAATGCGCAGGCCGCGATGCTCGATCGGGCTGCCGATCTGCGTCACTTCCACGCCGAGCTTGGCAAAATGCGCCGCCAGCCGCGGCTCGGTCAGCACGAAGACGGTGTCGATGCCGCTGCGCTCGGCGAGCGCCACTGCCCCCAGCAGCAAGCTGGTGGGGATGAAGGGGAAGCGGGGCTGGTCGCCCGTCGAGAAGTCCTCTTCATGGATCTGCACCGGGCCATGCTCTTCGCCCTTGCGTCGCCGATAATTGCGATGAACCGCCAGCCTCGAGATTTCGGCGATCCGGTCACGGGGTAGCCGCGCCGGGTCGAGGATCGATCGGTCCAGCGACGCCGCGCACGTTTCTTCGAATGGCAGCGGGGCATCGGGATCCGTCGGGTCGGCGAGGACGATGCGCGTGCAGCCAACCGGGTGGTGCGGCTCGGATACCGTCCTCAGGAGGCAGTGAACGCTGCGTGAGTCATGGGCATCGATCTCCCTATGATCCGCACGCTCGGCCTCGAAGTGGAGGTCTTCGCAATACACCGCGTGGCGCACGCGATACACCGCATCCTTGAGCTCGTCGTCAAGCGCCGCATCGATGCGGAAGTAGCTGCTGAAGCCGTTGCCGAGGTTGAAACGGTCGAAGGGCTGCATGATCTTGAACCTTGTCAAATTTCAGGTGCGTTGCCTTAGCGCGTCGACCACCTGGGTGCGGGAAACCCGGCGAGCCGGAAAGATCGCGGCCAGAGCAGACGCCGTCAAGCCGATGAGAGCAGCATTTGCCACGGTGACCAGATCCAGTCGGATGGTGGCCGTGTAGCCGATGTTTGCGTTGGGAGGCGGCGGCATCGGGATGCCGATCGCCGAAATCAATGACGCGAGTACAGCACCGATAACGGCACCGAGCGTCGATCCCATTAGCCCAAGCAGCAAATTTTCGACAATGATCAGGCGGAAGACGTCCCTTTGACTATTGCCCAGGGCCTGCATGGTTCCGAACTCTGCCATCCGCTCGAAGGTGCTCATGTTGACCGTATTGGCCACCGAAAGGAGAACCATCACCAGGATGATAAATTTCAGCACGCCAAACTGCCTGTCGTAGAGCTGCACCGCCTTGTCGTAGAAGTCGGAGAGCTGGCGCCAGCCGCGCGCGCTCAGACCAGCCGGCAGGGCGTGCTCAATGGCTTCCAGAGACGCATCCGTCTCTTCGGTTCTGTGAAGATTGGCGACGAGAAGATTTGCGCCTTGCGTTGCCATGAGTTCGCGCGCCGCGGCAAGTGGGATGCGCACGGCCCGGGCATCGAAGTCCTTGGAGAAGCTCTGGAATACACCGACCACGCTGAAATCGAGCGTGTTCAGTGCGCCGTCGGGCGTATTCATCACGAGCGTGACCGAGTCTCCTTTCTTGAGACCCAATGAATGCGCCACACCCTCGCCCACGAGCATTCCGAAGGCATCCTCGTCGGTGAGCTGGCGCCCATCGATCAGTCTCAATGACGTGCCGAGTCTGGCCTCCTTCGCTGGCTCAACGCCTTCGCCAATGATCGCGAGATCACGCCGACCGTTGTTCAGCAGGCCAGCAAAATTGAGGCGTGCCGAGACCTCGCGGACGCCAGGTTGAGACTCCATCCGCTTGGCAAGCTCTTCAGGATGATCAATGAGATAGCGCTCCGGCTGGCGCGTACCCTTTTCCAGAAAACCATCGCGAAAGACCTGAATGTGGCCGGTCTGGGAGTGGACGATCGCTTCGCCAAGCTGGAAAAAGATGTCCTTGACGAAACCGCCTGAAAGAATCAAACCACATACGCCGAAGACGATGGCGCCGACGGTCATCGCCGTTCGCACCTTGTGGCGGAATACGTTGCGCAGGGCGAGCTTCACGAGCATTTCCTTACCCCGCGTGGCGCAGCGCGTCGACAATCTGCATCCTCGATGCCTTCCAGGCCGGGAGGAGGCTGGCAATCAGCGTCGTGACGAACGCCAGCAGAAAGGCATCCAGCACGAGCATGGGTGTCAGGGATATCTGTCCGAGGTAGCCACGTGCCATCCCGGGTGGAGGCGGCATCGGAATCCCGATGTAGGAGACCACCTTCCCCAATATGAATCCCATCAGCACGCCTGCCGCGCCGCCAACGATGCCGAGCAGCGCACCTTCGACAATGAACAAGCCCAGGATCCCGCGCCTGCGGACCCCGAGTGCCATGGACGTTCCGATCTCGCTGGTGCGCTCGATGACCGCCATCGAGAGCGTGTTGGAAATGCTCAATACCACGATCAGCGCAATCAGCGTCCGAACCACCGCGACCTGGCGTGAGAACAGTTCGACCGTCTTGTTGTAGAAATCGGCAAGATCATTCCACGGCGTGACTTCGAAGTCAGTCGAAGGCAGGTGCTTCCGCAACGAGTGAACGGCAGCCTGGGTCATGGAGGTTTCGTCCAGCAGCACCACCCAGCT
>JAFEFM010000476.1 GCA_018240585.1 Pseudomonadota bacterium | reverse complement strand
TCCTGGCTCATGCGGCGATCGAGCATCACGGTGGCGCGCTGACGTTCCGTCCACGGCCGGGCGGTGGCACCATTGCGCGCTTCAGCCTCGCCCTGCAGGACCAGCGATAGATGAACCCTTCCGATCAGGCCCCCACGCTGCTGGTGGTCGACGACGACCCCGCCTTCAACCGGGTGCTGGTGCGCGCCCTGGGCCAGCGCGGCTTCGACTGCTACGGCGCCACCGACAGCGAGGGCGCAATCGAGCTGGCGCACGATCACACGCCCGAGTTCATCGTGCTCGACCTCAACATCGGCGGTGAATCGGGGCTCCGGCTGATCCGCCCGCTGCTCGAGGCCAGCCCCGGCGCGCGCATCCTGGTACTGACCGGCTATGCCAGCATCGCCACCGCGGTGGATGCGGTGAAGCTGGGGGCCATGCAGTATCTGGCCAAGCCGGCCGAGGTCGACGCCATCATCAAGGCGCTCAGGGCCGAGGACGTCGTCATCGACGAGCGCGCGCCGGATGCGCCGATGTCGGTCGATCAGCTCGAGTGGGAGCACATCCAGCGCGTGCTCGCCGAACATGGCGGCAACATCTCGGCCACCGCACGCGCGCTGCAGATGCACCGCCGCACGCTGCAGCGCAAGCTGGCGCGCCCACCCGGACAGGCGGCCCAGTGAGCACGCAAGCACACCACCTGAAGGCCGACCTGCTGCTGGTCCTCACCACCCTCATCGCCGCGGCCGGCTGGATCTTCTCCAAGGAGGCGCTGGGCGGGTTGCCACCGCTGCTCTTCGTCGGCACGCGCTTCCTGATCGCGGGCCTCGTGCTGGCGGCATTCTCGGTGGCGCAACTGCGTGCACTCGATCGCCGCGGCTATGGCAGCGGGCTGCTCGTCGGCGCGCTGTTCGCCGCGGCGATGACCTTGTGGATCCTCGGCCTGCAGCACACCCGGCACATCGGCGAGAGCTCCTTCATCGCCAGCCTGGGCATCGTGCTGGTGCCGGTGTTCGCGCGCCTGTTCTTCGGCGAGCGGCCGCCGGCGACGACCTGGGCGGCGTTGCCGCTGGCGCTGGCGGGCTTCGCCTGCCTGTCGCTGGCGCATGGGTTCCGGGTCGAGCCCGGACAGTGGTTCTTCCTCGGCGCGGCGGTGGTGTTCGCGCTGCTGTTCAACGTCAATTCGCACGTCGTGCGCAACGTGCCGGTGCTGGTGCTGAGCACGCTGCAGATGCTGGTGGTGGGGCTGCTGGTGCTGCCGATCGCGCTGTGGTTCGAGCGCTGGCCCGACCAGGTGGCGGGGCCGGTGCTGGGCTGGCTCGCCGCCAGTGCGCTGATCGCCACCACGCTGCGCTTTTTGCTGCAGCTCCACGGCCAGAGCCTGACCACGCCGAGCCACGCCGCCATCATCCTGATGCTGGAGCCGGTATGGACGGCGATCCTCGCCGCGTGGTGGTTCGCCGAGACGATGACGGCGCTGCAGCTCGTCGGCTGCACGCTGATCTTCGCCGCCCTGCTGATCAGCCGCTGGAGTTGGATGCGCGGCCTGTTCCGCGCCTGGTTCGAAGCACGCGCGAGCGGCTGACCGGATTCGAACCGGTCGCTGCGCCTGCGCCGGAATCCAACTTCCGATACAAAACGCGGGCGCCCAGGTGACACAATGAAGACCTGAACGAGCATGTGCCCGGCTTCGGCGATGCGCGCCGCATCGTCTGCAGGTGCAAGGGAGGTCGAAAATGAAGAACATCAGGCTCGCCTATGCCGGGCTGGTCGTGCTGCTGAGCCTGCTGTGGTGGATGGCCGATCCGCTGCTGCCCAAGGGCTACGAGTATTTCGCCTTGCGCACGGTGGCGATCAACTACACCGGCATCCTGGGCATGGGTGTCATGAGCGCAGGCATGCTGCTGGCGCTGCGGCCGGTGAGTTTCGAGCCGCTGCTGGGCGGCATGGACAAGGCCTACCGGCTGCACAAGTGGCTGGGCGTCACCGGGCTGGTGGTGGCCGTCATCCACTGGTTGTGGGCGCAGGGCACCAAGTGGGCGGTGGGCTGGGGCTGGCTGGTGAAACCGGCGCGCGGGCCGCGGGCGGAGCAGACCGATCCTATCCTGCGCTTCCTGCAGCAGCAGCGCGGGCTGGCCGAAAGCGTCGGCGAGTGGGCGTTCTACGCCGCCGTGGTGCTGATCGTGCTGGCGCTGGTGAAGCGCTTCCCCTACCGGCTGTTCGTCAAGACGCACCGCCTGCTGGCGATCGTGTACCTGGCGCTGGTGTTCCATTCGGTGGTGCTGATTCCGGTCGGCTACTGGACGCAGGGCATCGGCCCGGTCATGGCGCTGTTGATGGCCGGCGGCTCGGCGAGCGCCGTCATGTCGCTGCTGCGCAAGGTGGGGGAGCAGCGCAAGGTGGTGGCGGAGATCGAGGAACTCGATCATTTCCGCGACAACCAGGTGCTCAAGGTCGGCCTGCGCCTGCAGGGGCAGTGGCCGGGCCATCAGGCCGGCCAGTTCGCCTTCGTGACTTTCGATGCGGCCGAAGGGGCGCATCCCTTCACCATCTCCTCTGGCTGGCAGGATGACGGACGGCTCGTCTTCATGATCAAGGGCCTGGGCGACTACACGTCGCGCCTGCCGGAAGTGCTGCGCGTCGGCGACACCGTCACCGTGGAGGGGCCCTATGGCCGCTTCGCCTTCGCAGGCGACAGGCCCCGGCAGATCTGGGTCGGTGGCGGCATCGGCATCACGCCCTTCATCGCCCGCCTGCAGGCGCTCGCGGTGCAAGCGGATGGCAAGCCGGTGGATCTCTTCTACAGCACCAGCGCGCCCGACGAAGCCTTCATCGGCCGCCTGCGCCGGGCCGCGGAAGCCGCAAAGGCGCGGCTGCACGTGCTGGTCACGGCGAAGGACGGGCGGCTCGATGTGGCGCGCATCTGCCAGGCCGTGCCTGAATGGGAGAAGGCCGACATCTGGTTCTGCGGCCCGGCCGGCTTTGGCCAGGCGCTGCGCGAAGGCTTCACGGCCAGGGGGTTGCAGCCGGGCGATTTCCATCAGGAGCTGTTCGACATGCGCTAGGCGGCACTCGGCACATGTCTGGCATTGTGTGCCCGGCCAGGCTTAAGCTTCGGGGCGAACGCGGGCAGGGCGTCATCCTCCCTGCCTTGCGCAGGCTCCGACCAGCGAGAGTGTCTCCCTCATGCGCCTGCTGTTGCTCGAAGACGATCCCATCATCGGCGAGGGCCTGCGCGACTTCCTGCGCAGCGAAGGGCACGCCGTCGATTGGGTCGATACGCTGGCGAAGGCGAACCGCTGTGTCGGCGAGACCTACGACGCCTGGCTGATCGACTGGAACCTGCCTGACGGCTCAGGCATCGACTGGCTACGGCGCATGCGAACCCGCGGCATGAAGGTGCCGGCACTGGTGCTCACCGCGCGCGATCAGGTGAAGGATCGCATCGAAGGCCTGGACGGCGGTGCCGACGATTTCATGGTGAAGCCCTTCGCGCCGGAGGAATTGTGCGCACGACTGCGCGCGGTTGCCCGTCGCAGCGCCGGCGGGGATCACCGCAAGGCCTTCGGGCCGGTCACGGTGGACCTCGGCGCCAGAGCCGTCTGCGTCGATGGGCACGGCGTCGAGCTGACCGCACGCGAATGGGCGATCGTCGAGGCGCTGGTGCTGCGCGCCGGTCGCATCGTCTCGCGCAGCGAACTGGAGAGCCTGGTGTGCGGTTTCGACAGCGAGATCGCCAGCAACTCGATCGAGGTCCATGTCTCGAAGCTGCGCGCCAAGCTCGGACGCAGCTTCATCGACACGGTGCGCGGCCTCGGCTATCGCGTCCCTGTGGTGTGACCCCCCGACTGCCGCTGCGATGCCGCTTCCTTCCCTCCGCAAACGCGTCACCCGCACGCTGCTCCTCAGCGCCGTCGTCTGGGGCGTGCTGATCACCGCTGCAGTGTGGTGGGTGATCGGCCACGAGATCGACGAGCTGATGGACCATCGGCTGCGCGAATCGGCCGAGATGTTCCAGCACATCCTGGCCATCGCGCCGGACGACGGGCGTGACGAGCGCGTTCCGCAGGAGCACGCCGAGTACGAGGACTATCTCGTCTGGCAGTTGGTCGACCGCGACAGCGGTACGGTGCTGCGCCGCTCGCACAAGGCGCCGGCCGTCGCGCTGCGCACCGAGGCCGCAGCCGGCTTTGTCGACACGGCCGATGGCCAGTGGCGGCTGGTCACCCTCGATTTCGACTCGGCGCCGCGCCGCTTCCTGCTGGTGGCGCAGAGCGAGTGGGAGCGCCGCGAAGCACGCACCGAGGCTCTGCTGTACACGCTCGGCAGCGCGCTGATGATGAGCCTGCTGGCTTACCTGCTTGCCAACGCGCGCCTGCATTGCGAACTGCGTCCCCTGATCGAGCTGTCGGCGGCAGTGCAGCGCTACGACCCGCTGCTGCCCGGCACGGCGCCGAACACGAGCAGCCGGGCCGAGCTGGAGCCGATCGAACAGGCGGTGCGCGATCTCGGCCAGCGCCTCGCCCTGCGCATCGTCAGCGAGCGCGCGTTCACCGCGCATGCCGCCCATGCGCTGCGTACCCCGCTGGCCGGCATGGATGCGCAACTGGCAATCGCGTTGAAGGAGGCGCCCGCCGACCTTCAACCGCGGCTGCGTCGGATCCGGGAAGCGGCGACGCGATTGAGCCGGGTCATGCAGGCGCTGTTGACGATGTTCCGCAGCGGCATCGAGCCGGCGCGACAGGCGGTCACGCTCGCCGAAGTGCTCGCACCGCTGTCTTTCGATCCGCTGCGGCTCGAAGTCGTCGAGGATGCACCGCTGCATGCCGACCCGGACCTGATGTCCGCCGTGCTGATGAATCTGCTCGACAACGCCCTGCGCCATCATGCCCGCTGCGTGCGCCTGGGCGTTGCGCCTGCAGCGGGATGGAACCGGCTCTGGGTGCACGATGACGGCGAGGGCTGTGCCGGAGAGCGGCTGCAGGCGCTGCGCGACGCGCTCGAGCGCCAGGACTACGGCCCCGGCAGTCAGCTCAGGGGGCTCGGGCTGATCCTGGCCGATCTCGTGCTGCGTGCGCACCGCGGCCGCCTCGAGTTGCGCGATGTCGACGAAGGCTTTCGCATCGAACTGCGCTGGCCCATCGTCGGCTGAGGGCCATCGCCTGCGAGGCGGCAGGCCCGCAGGCCGCATGCGCCTGGAGGCGCTCAGGCGATGAGCTGGATGTCGGTACAATCCACCGTCGGGTGCGCCTTGCCCGTTCCCACCAGCGCCACCTCGATGGCGGCGGTGCCGCCCGCGCCGTCGGCGTCGTAGTACAGGGCGCCGGTCGAGGTGTTGTAGATCAGCCGGTCGCTGCCGTCGTGCGCCGTGGTCGCGCCCGCGGCGGCCCAGAACTGATCCGCCGTCCAGCTCGTCCCCAGGCCGTCGAACACGGCCGTGCTGAACCCCAGCGTGTCCGTCAGATGGACGAAGTCGGTGAGGGTATCGACGTTGGTCGAGGCGTTGGGCGCGGTGTCGAACACGAACAGGTCGGCGCCGCCGCCGCCGGTCAGCAGGTCCTTCCCCGTCCCGCCGGCGAGCACGTCGGCGCCCGCGCCGCCGAGCAGTTTGTCGGCCCCTGCGCCCCCTTCGAGCCTGTCGCCGTGCTGGCCGCCGGTCAGCGTGTTGGCGCCGGCATTGCCGATGATGACCAGGCCGTTGGCCGCCGCTGACGCGTCGACGTTCAGCGCCGTAGTGCCCGTGGTGTCTGCAACGGCGCCGGTGCCGGTGCCGAGCACGACGCGCTCGAGGCCGGTATCTGCAGCGTAGATCTTCAGCGTGCTCGCCTTGGTCGCGGAGAAGCGGACTTCATCGACTCCGGTCATGCCGGTATCTCTGAATTCGGCTCTGCCGTGCTCCTTGGACTGATGCACCAGATACAGATCGGAGCCTTCGCCGCCGTCGAGGATGTCATTGCCGGCCAGCCCGTAAAGGCTGTCCTGCCCCGCCAGGCCGGACAGGGTGTCGTTGCCCGAATCGCCGGTCAGCGTGTCTGCGCCGCTTGTTCCCTGCAGATTCAGGTCGCGCGCCACGACCGCAGCAGTCGCGGCCGAGGTTTCGGATTCGAAAGTGCCGAAACCGTCGACGTAGGACGCGAACACGGTGATCGCCTTGCCGACTTCCCCAGCCGTCAGCGTCAGCGAGTTGCCGGTCGCGCCCGCGATGTCGACGCCGTCGGCGCGCCACTGGTACGCGACCGCTCCCATGCCGTCGGCGTCGGCCAGCGTGTTGCTGGCGGTCAGCGTCTGGCCGTCCTGCGTCGTGCCGTTGATCGCGACCGTGCCGGTGTGGGGGTCGTTGACGTTGGCGATGGTCAGGGCTTCGCCCACGAAATCGGTCGTGCCGCCCAGCGCATCGGTGGTGGTGGCCACCACCCGCACCACCTTGCCGACATCGCTCTGGTCGCCCGCGATGGCGAGCGTCGCGCCCGTCGCCCCGGCGATCGCCTGCCACACGGGCGCGTCCGCCGTCCCGATGTTTTCCTGCCACTGGAAGCTGGTCCCGATGAGGCCGTCGGGGTCCGTCACGTCCGCGAGGGCCAGCAGGCTACCGCCTTCCACGGCCGGCCCCAAGACGCTCAGCGACCCCTTCGCCGGATGATCCACCGGCGGCACGACGGGCTGGACGATCAGCAGGGTGGCGGCGGCCGCCACACCGCCCTGCCCATCGCCGACCGACCAGGACAGTTCCACCGGGCCGGCAAAGCCGGCGTCCGGCGTGAAGGTCCAGCTTCCGTCGGCATTGACCGCAATGCTGCCGCCCTGGTCGACCTGCAGGCCTGCAGCCGCGAGGATGCCGCCATCGGCATCGCTGAATCCTGCCACCAGTTCGGCATTGGCGATCGTCAGCGCGGTGTCCTGCAGGGTCTGGAACTCGGCCGTGGCCACACCGGTCGGCGCCTGGTTGATGTGTACGCTGATCACCTCGATGTGATCGAGGAAGGGCTTCAGGTTGTCCGCCTGGCCGGCCCAGTCGTTCCAGACCTTCTTGGCCGTGTCGAAATCGGCCGCATCCGCCATGTCGAGGTTGAGCCCCTGCACGAGGGCGAGCGAGCCGGCATCCAGGCCCGCGCTGGTCAGATCCGCCGCGCTGGTGAGGTCCAGGGTGGCATTGGCCGCGCCGGCGTTGAGCACGGCCAGGGTCAGGTTCATGCCGCTCGGGTCCGACACCGAGGCGGTCATGGCCACCTGCGCGGCGATCTTCAGGAAGCTCAGCGCCGCCGCATCGGTCGCATCGGCGGCGAGCGCCGCCAGCGCGTCGTAGTGGGCCAGATCCACCGCCGGGTCGATACCCAGCACCTGCTTGATGATCTGCGACGCTTCGGCCGGGGTGTAGCCGAGGCTTGTGGCGTCCTGCACCAGCGTCGTCAGCGGATCCTGCACCGAGGCGCCCGCTGGCGCGGTGATCTGCATCGGCGCGATGACGATCTCGCTCGACGTCTGGGCCACCGTCACCGCGGCGCTGACCGGGCTTTCGGGCGTGCCCGTAGCGTCGCTGTAGGCGACCGCCACCTTCACCTGCAGCCCGGCAGCGTTGTCCGCGAGGTCGAACTTGCTGGTCGTGACGCCGGTATCGGTCCACGTGTTGCCATCGGTCGATGTCTGCCACTGATAGGTGATCGCGCCGGCGTCCGTGGGAACGCCGTCGGCATCGATCACGATCGCCGTCAGCGTCTTGCCGGCCATCGCGACGCCGCTGATGACGACCGATCCGGCGCTGTTGGGGCCGACGGGGGGCTGGGTGTCCACGGCGACGAGGGTGCCGCCGACGAGGGCGAACAGGCCGTCCTTGAACTTGAACTGCTCGATGTTCACCAGCGTGTCACTGCCCTCCGCGGCGGATACGACCTGGACCGCCGTGCCGCTCACGCTCAGCGCATAGTCGGCCTTGTTGCCGGTGAACACCGCCGTATCGATGTCGGCGCCGCCGTCCAGGTAGTCGTCGCCCGCGTCGCCTTCGATGTCGTCGGCGCCACTGCCGCCGTAGATGGTGTCGTTGCCCGCTCCGGCCACCACGATGTCGTCGCCGGCTCCCGCGTAGGCCACGTCGTTGCCGCTCTGCAGGTCGAAATATTCGTTCTTGGCCGAGCCGATGACGGTGTCGTCACCCGTCGTGCCGCCCCCGGGATTGGACACCACGCCCGAGCCGGGGATGTTGCCGGCGCTCATGTTGGCGATGAACAGGCCGCTGTCCAGGATGTGGTCGCCGGTGTCGGCGATCCCGATCTTGATGTGGTTGATTGCGCCGTTACCGTTGATCGGCGCGACGATCTTCAGCACCTGGCTCACGCCGTCGTACTGGATCGACAACAGGCCGGCCGCGTTGTCCTGGAAGTAGCCGGCCGCCAGGTTGGGGCTGATCACGCTCAGCGGCGCCTTCGGGTCGTGGTTGAACAGCGCGTAGTTCTGGCCATTGACGATGACCACCGCACAGTCGACGAAGGCGTCCACCCACTCGGGGTATTCCTCGGAGCCGAACACGAGGTCGAAGCTGATCGAGGTCGCGTTCGGATCGGTGGCGCGGAAGTCGAACTCGAACGTGGTGGCATCGTAGGACTGGGTCTGGAACACCGTGTTCACCACGGCATCGATGTCCGCGTCACCGTTGTAGAAGCCGCTGACGCCACTGTTGTCCTGCCCGTCCCAGCCAATCGTGTTGCTCGTGCCCGGGGCGTAGCCCGAGGTCAGCAGCAGGCCGGCGCCGATGCCCAGGCTGCCCGCGAGCGAGCCGTCGTAGAAATTGACCGCATCGAAGCTCGAGGCATGAAGCGTGACGGGCGAGAGCAGTTGGATGCCCGAGTTGGCGGAGAGCAGCGCCGTGGCGAGATCGTCGGGCGTGGAGGCAGACGAATAGGCGGTGAAGGTGGCCATGGCGAACTCCTTGCGACTGAGGGGGCGGCATCGACGGGCGGTCGCGTTGCCCCACGCAGGGCGGCGACTCGACGCGACACGCTATCACCGCAGGCTGAAGCCCCGCTGAAGTCGAATGGCATTCTGGCGAGTTGCGGCGAGCGGCTGTCCCTTGACAATCGAATCGCCCCGATCTTAATTGCATGGACGGTGCGTCGATCCGGCGTTCAGGGGCCTCATGCGGAGCCCGGGCATCCGGGCGGCGGGGGACGATGATCGAGTCGGAGCGGTGGAAATGGATTTCCTTGTTGCGCTGGACGTGCTGCTGGGCCTGGCGCTGGTCTATCTGGTGTTCGCGTTCGCGGTGACGTCGATCAACGAGTTCGTCGCCGCAGCGCTGAGCAGCCGTGCGCGCTGGCTGCGCAAGGGTATCGCCAGCCTGCTGTCGCCCGATCCGAAGGCGCTGGCCGAGGACAAGGCGGACCAGGTGCTCGATTCGCCCTTCCTGTCCCATATGGGCACGCCGGGCCTGTTCAAGACCTTCCGCGCGAGCTACGTGTCGGCGTGGCCCCTGGTCCAAGGCGTTCTGGCAACGGTCGATGGCTTCAGGGCCGATGCCTTCGCCCGCGTGAGCGACATCCGCGCGCTGGCGGAAAAGCTCGACGACAAGTCGCCGATCCGCAGCATCCTCATCGATCTCTGCGC
>JAFEFM010000475.1 GCA_018240585.1 Pseudomonadota bacterium | reverse complement strand
ACGCGCGCGACCAGGCCGGCGCGCTCCGCTTCGGTGGCGTCCATCATGCGACCGGTGAGGCACAGCTCCATCGCCTTGGCCTTGCCCACCGCACGCGGCAGGCGCTGCGTGCCGCCGGCGCCGGGGAGGGTGCCGAGCTTGACTTCCGGCTGGCCGAACTTCGCGGTGTCGGCGGCGATGATGATGTCGCACATCATCGCCAGCTCGCTGCCGCCGCCCAGCGCAAAACCGGCGACGGCGGCGATGACCGGCTTGCGGCAGGTCTTCACGCGTTCCCAGTTGCGGGTGATGTATTCGTTCTTGTACGCGTCCATGTACGAGAACGACGCCATTGCGCCGATGTCGGCACCGGCGGCGAAGGCCTTCTCCGAGCCGGTGATGACGATCGCACCGATGCCGTCGTCGGCCTCGAAGCCGTTCAGCGCGTCGGTGATCTCGTTCACCACCTGGTCGTTGAGCGCATTCAGCGCCTTGGGACGGTTCAGCGTGATGAGGCCGACGCGGCCGCGCGTTTCAGCGATGATGAGTTCGTAGGTCATGCGTGCTCCTCGTTCTGCGTGGTGGGTGCCCGGAAGGCCGGGCCTAGCGGCTGGGTTCGGGCTTGGTTTCGGGCTTGTTCTCGCCCTTGGGCTGGATGACGGCGCGCACGCGCGCGTCGCCGCCCGCGGCGGGCGCTGCGCCGGGCGCGGCAGCCGCGCCCGGTGCGTTGGTGGCGAAATAGTTTTCGCTCATGGAATCGTATTCGATGTAGTTGCCGCGCACTTCGTCGCCGCCGCTGGTGACGCGGGCGCGACGGAACAGCCTGGCCTGCTCGGTGCGGCTGTCGTACTCGATGCGCTCGGCTTCGCCGTCGATGTATTCGTTGCTGCCGTCGCGCTTCTGGCGGAAGGTGGCGAGCTTGTTGCCCGAGACCGTGGCGACACCCTTCTGGAAGCCGTCCGGCCCCTGCGTGACGACCAGCTTGTCGCCCTTGATGATCAGCGTGCCCTGGGTCAGCACCACCGAACCTTCGAACACATGGACCTTGTTGCGGTCGTCGACCGACATGCGGTCGGCTTCGATATCGACGGGCTTGCTGCGGTCGGCACGCTCCGCGGCAGCCGGACCGGCCGCGAGCGCGAGGAGCAGAAGGCAGGGTGCGAGCAGGGTCGGGGCGATGGCGGGTTTCATGAGGATCGATCCTGGCGACGGGGCATGTGCACCTTGACCTGGCCCTTCAGGTTCAGTGTGCCGAAAAGGTTGTCGGATTCCATGCCGAGTGCGGTGGCGACGGTCTGGCCCTGGGTGAGCTCGACCGGCTGGTCGGTGCGGGCGCGCTGCGGGTCGGGCCACACGGTGAGCGCTTCGGACTTGAGCGTCAGCGCTGGCAGGTCGGGCGCGCGGCTGCGGTTGGCGCGCACGTTGCCCGTCATGTCGACCTGCTCGCCGCCCGGAGACACCTTGGCACGGTCGGCGGTGATATGGAATTCGGTGCCCGACTGAGGTTGGTACACGGTCAGTTGCGGCTGTTCGAGGCGGGTGGTGTCGTCCGCCGGGAGATGCTCGAGGCGCTCGGCGAGCAACTCGTAGCGCTGGCTGCCATCACTCGCGTAGCCGACGATGCGGGTGTGGGTCGCGGCAAAATCCGGTCCGGTCTGCGGCTCGGTGCTGACGTGCGCTTCCTCGTCGCGCGTGACGCGGTCGAGCCACACTGATGCGCCGGCGATCACCGTCAGCGCGATGAGCGGATACAGGCGATAGGCGCCCTGCATGCCGTGGCTCCGTCAGCGGCGGGCCGCAAGGCGGCCTGCGCGGATGTGCGAGAAAGGGGGCATCAGATCACCTTGGCGAGCATCAGGTCGTGGGTGGTCAGCGCGCCGACCAGGGCGCCGCCCTCATCGACCACCAGCAACTGGCTGATGCGCAGCCGCTCCATCATCTCGGCAGCCTCGACAGCCAGCGCATCGGGCCCGATGGTTCGCGGGTTGGCGCTCATCACCGATGCCAGCCGTGCGCTGCGCACGTCGCAGCCTTTTTCCAGGGCGCGGCGCAGGTCGCCGTCGGTGAAGATGCCGACCGGGTGCCCGGTGGCGTCGACGATCGCCGTCATGCCCATGCCGCCGCCCGTCATCGCCAGCAGCGCCTGGGTCAGCGGCGCGTCGGGCGCGATGGCGGGTACCCGCGCCTTGTCGCGCATGATGTCGCTGACGTGGGTCAGCAGGCGCCGGCCCAGTGCGCCGCCCGGGTGCGAGCGGGCGAAATCCTCGGCGCCGAAGCCGCGCGCATCGAGCAGGGCGACGGCCAGCGCGTCGCCCAGCGCCAGCGCGGCGGTGGTGCTCGCGGTGGGCGCCAGGTTGAGCGGGCAGGCCTCCTCGCTGACGGCCGCATCGAGATGCACGTCGGCCTCGCGCGCCAGTGGGGACTCCGGGTTGCCGGTCATCGAGATCAGGCGCGCACCCTGGCGCTTGACCAGCGGCACGATGGTGAGCACTTCCTCGCTGGTGCCGGAATTGGACAGCGCGATGACGACATCGGCCGGAGTGATCATGCCGAGGTCGCCATGGGCGGCCTCGGCGGCATGCACAAAATAGGCCGGCGTGCCGGTGCTGGCCAGCGTCGCCGCGAGCTTGCGCGCGATGTGACCGGACTTGCCGATGCCGGTGACGATGACGCGGCCACTGCGCTTGTGGATCAGGTCGACGGCCTCGACGAACTCGCTGCCCAGACGATCGGCCAGCGCCGACACGGCGGCGGCCTCGATCTGCAAGACGCGACGTGCGAGCGCGATTGCGCGATTGTCCTGGGCGGGTTGCATTGGGGTCATCGACTCGAAGCGGTTACACTTGTGCAAGGACGCAGACATAAGGGCGCCAACCTGCACCAGGCGCCGACGTGAGGCTGCGATTGTATATCAGTCGGGCCCCCGGCCGGGGCGCCCGGGCGGCGTCGCACCCACCTTCCGATGCTCAATACGCTCGAATTCGTGCTCCTCCTGCTGGCGGCTGCAGTGGTCCTGGTGACCCTGTTTCGCAGCATGAACCTGCCCGCGGTGCTGGGCTACCTGCTGGTCGGTGCCATCGGCGGGCCGCATGCGCTGAACCTGATGCAGACCTCGGACGGCGCCAGCAACCTCGGCGAGTTCGGTGTGGTCTTCCTGATGTTCTCGATCGGGCTGGAGTTCTCGCTTGCACGCCTGGTGGCGATGAAGCGCATCGTGTTCGGCCTCGGCGCGATGCAGGTACTGAGCACGGTCTTGCTGGTGATGCTGCTGGGACGTGTGCTCGGGCTGGGCCTGGCGGCCGGCTTCGCCCTCGGCGGAACGCTGGCGATGTCATCGACCGCGATCCTGTCCAAACTGCTTGCCGACCGCATGGAACTCGACAGCAAGCACGGCCGCGAGATCATCGGCGTGCTGCTGTTCCAGGACCTTGCGGTGGTGCCCTTGCTGATCCTGCTGCCGGCGCTGTCCCGGCCCGCCGGGGATCTGCTGTTCACGCTGGGCCTCGCGTCGCTGAAGGCGGTCGTGTTGCTGACCCTGGTGCTGGGGCTGGGGCAGCGCTGGATGCGCTGGTGGTTTACGCTGGTCGCCCGGCGCAAGTCGAGCGAGCTGTTCATGCTCAACGTGCTGCTGATGACGCTGGGCCTGGCGTGGATGTCGGAGTTCTTCGGGCTCTCTCTCGCGCTGGGAGCCTTCCTCGCCGGGATGCTGATCTCCGAGACCGAGTACCGCTACCAGGTGGAGGAGGACATCAAGCCTTTCCGCGACGTGCTGCTCGGCCTGTTCTTCGTCACCGTCGGCATGCTGCTCGATGCTGCCGAGATTCTGCTCAACCTGCCGGCGGTGATCGGCCTCGTGATCGCCCTGCTGGTGTTCAAGTTCGGGGTCGTGTTTGCCGCGTCGCGCGCCTTCCGTTCGCCGCCCAGCACCGCGATGCGCTCCGGCCTGTGGCTGTGCGCGGGGGGCGAATTCGGCTTCGTGCTGCTGTCGGAGGTGATGGGCCAGAACCTGATGCCGCACGGCCTGGCGCAGGTGGCGGTGGCGGCGCTGGTGCTGTCGATGCTGCTGGCGCCGCTCATCGTGCAGTTCAGCGACAGGCTGGTGCTGCGTTTCGTCGCCTCGGAATGGCTGATGCGCTCGATGGAGCTGACGCGGGTGGCGGCCACGTCGCTCGGCACCGACAAGCACATCATCATCTGCGGCTACGGGCGCAGCGGCCAGTACATGGCGCGCTTCCTCGAGCAGGAGAACGTCAGCTACGTGGCGCTGGACCTCGACCCCGAGCGCGTGCGCGAGGCCGGCGCCGCAGGCGACACCGTGGTGTTCGGCGATGCCGCGCGGCGCGAGACCCTGATCGCCGCCGGCATTCTTCGCGCCAGTGCGCTGGTGGTGTCCTTCGCCGAGGCGGAGGCGGCGCTGCGCGTCATCCATCATGCACAGTCCCTGCGGCCGGGCGTGCCCATCGTCGCGCGCGCGGGCGACGAGCGCGACATGGAGAAGCTGCTCAATGCCGGTGCCGCCGAGGTGGTGCCGGAGGCGTTCGAGGGCAGCATCATGCTGGCCTCGCACGCGCTGGCGCTGATCGGGGTGCCGCTGAACCGTGTCATCCGCCGCATCCGCGACATCCGCAACCAGCGCTATTCGCTGATGCGCGGCTTCTTTCATGGCGCCAGCGACGCGGCCGACGGTCCCGATTCGGCCCAGCAGCGGCTGCATTCGGTGACGGTTCCGCCCGGTGCGCGCGCGATCGGCAAGGTGCTTGCCGCCCTCCAGTTGGACGAGCTGCAAGTCATCGTCACCGCCATCCGCCGTCACGGCGTGCGCATGCCGACGCCGGGGCCGGGAGGGCGGCAACCGGCGGGAGTCGCGGATGCGCGGGTTGTGGCATGGCGCGGGGGGCGCGGGCGGGGGTCCCGATTCGGCGCAGGGGCGGCTGCATTCGGTGGC
>JAFEFM010000474.1 GCA_018240585.1 Pseudomonadota bacterium | reverse complement strand
ATGCGCGGCTTCTTTCATGGCGCCAGCGACGCGGCCGACGGTCCCGATTCGGCCCAGCAGCGGCTGCATTCGGTGACGGTTCCGCCCGGTGCGCGCGCGATCGGCAAGGTGCTTGCGGACCTCCAGTTGGACGAGCTGCAGGTCATCGTCACCGCCATCCGTCGTCACGGCGTGCGCATGCCGACGCCGGGGCCGGAGAGCGCGATCGAGGAGGGCGACGTCCTCGTGCTGCTGGGATTGCCGGTGGGGCTGGAGGCCGCCGAGCAGCGGCTGCTGCAGGGCGGCTGAAGGCGCTGGCGCTCAGAGGCTCAGGCACACCGTGTGACTGTTGCCGTCGACCAGCGGGTTGGCTTCCGAGATCAGTGTCAACGCGCCGTCCTCACCGGTGGAACCAGCACGCAGCGCGCCGCTTGCCGGGTTGCCGTCATCGAGCGCGAGGTCCAGTTGCCGTGCGAGCTTGCCCCGGATGCTCGCCGAGCAGATGACGTGGCTGCCGGCGAGACCGAGCGGTGCGCCGCTGCCGCCGCGCTGGATGCCGATGCGGCCGCCTTCCGCATTGCGCGGGATGTAGGCGGGATCAGCGGTGTCGGTCGGCCCGCTGGCGAGGTTGGCAAGGCGCACCTGCTGCCAGAAGCGTGCGGCCTCGCTGCCGTCATCGTCGTCCCAGCGGCCGCCGAGCACGCCGTCGCCATTGCCCGCCGTCGTGCAATCGCTCACGCCGCTCGCGCACAGGTGCGCCACCGCGCGACGGTCGTCGCCGGGCAGGGCGCGGAATTTGTCCTGATAGGCGTGGATCAGCATCGGCGTGGTGCGGAAATCCTGCGCCAGGTTCTTGACCTTCGCGCTGTCGATCAGCTCCTGGCCCTTCAGCACGCCGCCCAGCAGCAGCCCGACGATGACGAGCACGACGGCGATCTCGACCAGGGTGAAACCGTTCTGACGCGTATTCATGAAGCGACTCCTCTTGGTTGGAAAAGGGGTGTTCGGGGCGGACGCGGGCTGCGCTATGGCGACGCTTCACAGGCGCCCGGCCTGGGCCAGGCGCGCGACGAGCAGCGGACGGCCGATCCACACCAGCAGGTCGTCGAACGCGGCCGACGGCTCGCCGCTCTCGTACAGCGGCGCGCTCGCGGAATAGCTGGCGTTGTGGCCGTCGGGGCGGCGGTTCGGGCCGGTCGACAGGACGATCGCGACTGCCTGCGAATTGCTCAGCGTGGTGATGGCGCTGCCGTCATCGGCGCGGATCTGCAGGTTGGAAACCGGCGTGGTGCCGGCGCCCACCGCGCCGGCGATGAAGGCGGCATCGACGCGGTAGCGCCAGTGTCCGGCCCAGTCGTCGCCGGCACTCTGGCGCGCCGAACCCCAGGCGTCCTGCGCGGGCATGCCGAGCGTGCGCCAGGGCAGGCGGCCTTCGATGGAGAGGTTGCACGGGGCGGGATCTTCCAGACCGTACTGCGTACTGGCCGGGTCGGGCTCGGTGCTCGGGCACGGCAGTCGGCCATGCACGATGGCGAAGCCGGTGAGCGCCTGCTCGATGTCGCGCAGCATGTCGGCGGTGCGCTGGCGGTCGCGCGCCTCCAGTCTTGCGCCGAGCGGCACCAGCATGCTGCCGGTCAGAAGACCGAGGATGACCAGCACGACGGCCAGCTCGGCGAGCGTGAAGCCGGCATGGCGGCTGTGCCGAGGCGGCGTCGAGGCGGATTTCAGTTCAGGCATCGGACGATGTCCCTGGTTGCAGTCGTGGCGGGAGACTGCACGAAGTCGTGCGCGCCGGCGAAGGCCGGCACGCCCGCCAGCAGGTTGTCGGCATTGCCGTTTTCGAAGTACTGCGCCGCGTCCGCGCGCTCGGCAGCGCTGAGGCGCTGCTGGCGCTGGCTGCCGCTGCGGATGCGTTCGCCGCCGAACAGCAATGCTGCGCGGCACGCCGCCGTGCCTGCCGCGTCGCTGCGGGCGACGACGATGCAGGCGCTGCCATCGGCGCAGGCGGCGAAACGGAAATGGTCGCGCCAGTTGTCGTGCGCGTCGCGGCGGTCTGCGGTGAGGCCGAGTTCTGCGGCGGGCGGCAAGGGGCCGATGCGCAGTGCGCCGACGAGGGTGGTGCGATCGGCGATGAACCCGGTGTCGCCCAATCGCGCCGCCAACGCTGATGCAGCGGTGGCGATCACGGCGCCGAGATAGGGGGTGAAGTCGGCGCGGCGGCGCAGGGCGCCGAAGAGGTCGTCCACGGTGATCCAGGCGATCAGGTCATTGCGGGATGTGATTGCCGCCGTGCCCTGGACGACATCCAGCGTGCCGGCGAAGCTCGTTGCATAGGCGGAGTCCAGGAATTGCGGGGCGTCCGCCGCAGCGTTGTCGCTGCCGGGGCAGCGCCGGCCGCTGCT
Source organism: Pseudomonadota bacterium (assembly GCA_018240585.1). Lineage (GTDB taxonomy): Bacteria > Pseudomonadota > Gammaproteobacteria > Burkholderiales > Rhodocyclaceae > Thauera. Next base: position 3,123 of record JAFEFM010000474.1, on the reverse strand, counting down.
CGCTGGCCGCGCCTGGCGCGGCAGCGGCGGGCCGGGTGCGAATACTGCCGCCACCACTCGGTCGTCATCGGAAAGCGGCGAACCTTCCGGGGTGAGTGGCCGAAGCTGGCCCGGGCTGTCCCAGTTGAGCGCCAGCGGCTTGGGGTTGTGCTTGACGCTGCCGGCGACCGCGTACCACAGGCATTGTCCCCAGCCATCGCGCAGGTCGGCGAGGCCCAGGGTACGGTAGGGCAGGCGCCCGAGACTGCCGAGGTCGCGCGCGCCGCAGGCGCCGATCGGCGATGAGCCGGTGTTGCTGGCGTCGGGGCAGGGCAGGTAGCCGTAGGTTTCGCCGGGATGGCTCTCCGCATAGCTGACCGCGTAGCCGATCAGCGCGGCGCGGGCCTGCGCCAGCGCCTGGATGCTGCGCGCCTGGGCGCGGGTCCGCGCCATTGCGGCGAGGTCACCCTGTGCCAGGAGGCCGGCGGCGCCGAGCAGGGCGACGATCAGCAGCACGGCTATCACGCCGCTGCCGCGCTGCAGGCGGCGAGCCTGCTGCGGACGCATCTGCGAATCGTGGCGGCGAAGAATCATGGTGCCTTCGTCGCGGCGGGTGGCTGTGGGTGGGACGCGGCCGCAGGGATGCCTGCCGCGCCTGCGGGCCAGGTGTCGCCCACCCTCAGGCGCTGGCGTGGATCGGCCTCCGGAATCAACGTGCGCTGATGACCGCGCGGCAGGTGCAGTCCCGGCGGTACCGCCATCATCTCGCCGTTGATCCACACCGTGTCGCGGCCCGCGCCCGGGCGCAGGATGCCGTCGATGCGCAGCGGCGCCGACGGTGCCGGCGGCGCCGGTGGTGGTGGCGCGGGCGCGGCGCGTGGCTCGGAGGGGAGATCCCGCTCGAGCGCCTCGCGCTGCGCCGGGGTGTGGAACAGGCGGCCGAAGGCATCGGCCTGCGCCGGGGGCGCAAGCAGGCTGACAGCCGCGCAGGCTGCTGCCGCGAAGGCGGGAACGGCGATCGGGCGGGGCGTCACTGCGCTGCCTCCGCCGCGCGTACGATGGTCAGGGCATCGACCTGGCAGCTCGCACGCAAGGTCGGCGCGCGCGCCTCCCGCAGGGCAGGGTCCAGACGGTCGAGGCGGCAGCCGCGCGCCAGCATCAACGGACCGCGCTCCGCTTCCAGCCGGGCGAGCAGGGCCAGCAATTCGCCCTCGTGGCGCAGCATCGCGTCAAACTGCAGCGAGCGGCCGACGACATGCAGGCCTGCCGCGCGGCCGTCGGCTGGGGCTGCATTGGCGGCGTCGGTGAGCACGCGCGGCGGTGAGAGCCGAAGCTTGATCCCCTGGCGCGCCTGCCCCGGGGCGGGCAGCGGGGTGCCGGCGAAGGGCCTCAGGATTGGGTCGGAGAGGGCGGCTTCGCCAGCCCGGCCGACGGCGCCACGCTGTTCCAGGCGCTGGTATTGCGGCAGCACGGTGGCAAGGCGTGCGTCGAGCACGCGTGCCGCGTCGAGCTCGGCGCTGGTGCGCCGCTGCAGCGCGTGTGCCTGTTCGAGCCGGCGCGTGGCGTCGGCCAACGCAGTGCCGGCGAGCCACGCGGCGCCCAGGCCGGTGCCGAGCGCCAGCGCGCACAGCGCCGGCACGAGCAGCGCGCCTCGGGCGGACAGATCGGGCAGCCGCGCAGCGAGCGCGGCAGGCAGGGCAAGGGCAGACTTCATTGCTGCTCCTCCGCGTCGAAGCGGAAGCGAAGCATCGCCGTCGGCCGCCGGCCGCCGCCTTCGTAGCCGTCGTTGCCCGCTTGTGGCGGTGATGCGCGCTCGAACGCGCGCCCACCTCGCTGCGCCAGGGCTTGTGCGAGTGCCTCCACGGCGCCATCGGTTTCGGCGAGCGACGCCGAATCGCCGTCATCGGCCGGGCGCAGATTCATCGTGACGGTTGCGCCTGGCGCACCCTCAGGCGGCGGTGACCACGAAAGCTGATCGAGCTCGAGGCCCGACACCGCGTCCAGCGCTGCGCCGAGGCGTGCGAACAACGCGGCGGGCGGAAGCTGACGAGCCTGTTCCCGCCCGATATGCGTGATGACGGCGAGCAATTCCTCTGCCTTGGCGGGGAGCGCGGCGTGCGCGTCCTTGAACCGGCTCAGTTCGGCGCGTTGCGACGCGATGCGGGCTTCCACCGCTGCCGCCTCGCGTTCCAGCGCCGCGGCGTCGGCCCAGCGCATGGCCGCGAAAGCCAGGGCGGCAGTCGTGGCGAGTGCGGTGGCGTGAGGCAGCAGGCGCGGCAGCGCCCGGCCCGCGCGTGCAACCTGGGACGAATTCGTGCTGAAGCAGAGCGAGTGGGGCATCTGCGCGAGCCAACGCAGGTGGGCCGCCTCGATCAGGTCGGCATCGGGCGCGATTGGGCCCGGGCCGTCGGGGAACAGGGACGCGGCGGCGATGCGGCGGATGCCTTCCCCGGGGTCGGGCACAGGGTCCCGGGCGGCCATGGCGTCGAGCACGACTACCTGCAGTCGTGCCTCGCCTGCGCGGGCCCGCGTCCCCAAGTAAGTGCGCGTGCGCGCGATCTCGTGCAGGGCCTCGTCGTCGAGCGCCTGGAGGTGGCCCAGCAGCCGGGTGAATTGGGCGACACCCCGTTTCACCTGGCTCAGGCGCATGCCGTTGCGGCCGAGGCAGACGAGCAGCAGGTTGCCGTCGAGTCGCAGCGCGCGCGGTGCGAAATGGGCCGCCAGCGAGATCCCCGAGGCGATCGCCTCGAGCCGCGCGCCCTTGCCCTTGAGCGCATCCAGCCAGGGCTGCAGCGTCCCGCTCGAGGCGAGGCCGTGCAGCACGACGTCCTCCTGGTGCGGCGAGTCCGCATTGCGCCCGAGCGCATGGGTCCAGGCGACGGGAGAGCGACCGAAATGGGCGGCGAGGCGCCTCGCGAGCAGCGCACGGCGATCGGCGCCGCGCGCCCGCGGGAGCGACTCGACTTCGACCTGCTCGCCGGCGAGGTCGAACACCAGCCGGCAGCGGCATCCCCCTGGCTGACGTGCCAGCCAGGCGGCAAAGCCCGTCACGTCGCCGGCCGCGAAGCGGCATGCCGGTGCGAGCGCGTTGCCACGCTTGTCGATGTGACAGGCCAGCAGGCCATGTTCGTCGACCCGCAGCAG
>JAFEFM010000473.1 GCA_018240585.1 Pseudomonadota bacterium | reverse complement strand
TTCGGCTTTTCGGAACTCGTCGTCATCGGCATTGTGATGCTGATCGTCGTCGGCCCTGAGCGCCTGCCCAAGGTGGCGCGTACGGCAGGCCATCTGCTCGGGCGGCTGCAGCGTTACGTGTCGGACGTGAAATCCGACATCCAGCGCGAGATGCAGCTCGAGGAGCTGAAGAAGCTTCAGGAACAGGTCAGGCAGCAGGCGCAGACGATCGAAAATTCGGTACGCGCGCAGGTGGCCAGCGTGGAGGGCGAAGTGGGCCGCGCTGGCGACGAACTGCGTGCCCTGGAGGCCGCGGCTACCGGTGCCACTCCGGCGCCCGGCGCGGTTCCCGCCGCGGCCGAGGGGGCAGCGGCGCCCGCCAGCGCCCAGCTCGAGCTTGGACTGCCATCGTCGCAGCCGTCGCCGTCATCCACTACCCCGACTCAGGCGGACAAGGCATGACCGACCAGCAGGAAAGCTTCATCGCCCATCTCATGGAGCTGCGCGACCGGCTGCTGCGATCGCTCGTTGCGGTCGGGGTCGTCTTCGTCTGCCTGATGCCGTGGGCAGGCGACATCTACGACATTCTCGCCAAGCCGATGATGGCGACCTTGCCCACCGGTACGCACATGATCGCAACGGGGGTGGTGACGCCGTTTTTCGTGCCGGTGAAGGTCACGATGATGGTCGCCTTCGTGCTCGCGCTGCCCGTAGTGCTCTATCAGGCCTGGGCTTTCATCGCGCCCGGCCTCTACGCTCACGAGCGCCGGCTGGCGGTGCCGCTGGTCATCGGCAGCAGCGTCCTTTTCCTGCTGGGCATGGCGTTCTGCTATTTCTTCGTGTTCGGCACGGTGTTCAAGTTCATCGCCGAGTTCGCGCCCAAGAGCATCGTGCCGGCGCCGGACATCGAGCAGTATCTGTCCTTCGTGATGTCGATGTTCATCGCGTTCGGCATCACCTTCGAGGTGCCGGTGATTGTGATCCTGCTGGTCAAGGCGGGCATCGTCGACATCGCCAAGCTGAAGGAGATCCGGCCTTACGTGATCGTCGGCGCCTTCGTCGTCGCGGCCATCGTCACGCCGCCCGACGTCGTCTCTCAGTGCATGCTGGCGGTGCCGATGTGCCTGCTCTACGAGCTGGGCATCTTGCTCGCGAAGCTGGTGTCGCGCCCCGTCGCGAACGCAGACGGAACGGCGCTCGCGGTTGCTGATCCGGACGCGGGTTCGGCGGACCGGCAATGAGCCTGTAAGCGCGGGCGGGCGGCAATCCGCTGCGCGCCCGCCATGCTGCAGGTGCGCTACGCGCTGTTACTCAGCGGGGCGCCGCGGCCGGCGTCGGGCGGCGGCCGATCTCCACTTCCACATCCACCGCTTCCGCGCCGCGCTGCACCCTGAAACGTTCCTTGCGTCCTGGCGCCAGCGCGGCCACCTGGTCAAGCATGGCCTTGGGATCGGCGATCGCCTGGTCGCCGATGGCCACCAGCACGTCGCCCGGCCGGATTCCGGCGCGGTCCGCCGGACTGTTGCGCAGCACGCCGGCAATCAGCGCGCCTTTCGACTCGCGCAGGCCGAAGGATTCAGCCAGTTCGGGCGTGATGTCCTGGATCTCGACCCCGACCCAGCCGCGCGTCACTTCGCCGCGGGCGACGATCTGCTCCAGTACGTTGCGCGCGATCGATACCGGGATGGCGAAGCCGATGCCGAGCGAGCCGCCCGAGCGCGAGTAGATCGCGGTGTTGAGGCCCACCAGACGCCCGGCGCTGTCCACCAGTGCGCCGCCCGAATTGCCCGGGTTGATGGCGGCGTCGGTCTGGATGTAGTTCTCGAAGGTGTTGATGCCGAGCTGGCTGCGGCCGAGTGCGGAAACGATCCCCATCGTCACCGTCTGGCCCACGCCGAACGGATTGCCGATGGCGAGGACCACGTCGCCCACGCGGAGCGCCGTCTCGTCGGCGAAAGTGATCGCCGGCAATTCCGATTCGCTCGATATCTTGAGTACGGCCAGATCGGTCTCCGGGTCGCGGCCGGCGAGCCGGGCGCTGAACTTGCGGCCGTCGTTGAGCGCAACTTCCATCGCGTCGGCCGCCTCGACGACGTGGTTGTTGGTCAGGATGTAGCCGTCACCGCTTACGATCACTCCCGAGCCGAGGCCGGAGGTACGCTGGCCCGGGTCGCCATCGAAGCGGTCGCCGAAGAAGTGGCGGAAGATGGGGTCGTCCATCAGTGGATGGCGCGCGCTGCCGCCAGCCTTGCTGGTGAAGATGTGTACCACCGCCGGCAGCGAGCGTTGTGCGGCGACCGCGTAGGAGCTAGGTGCCTGCGCAGGGGTGTTCACCGTGGCGCCGCCAGGCGCTTCGCGCACGGCCACCACCTTGCCGCTGGGGACGTCGCGCAGCCACTCCGGCTTCAGCGTGTTGAGCACGAACAGCACCGCGACGCTGATGGTCACGGCCTGCGCGAAGGTGAGCCACAGACGGCGCATAATGGCGGTCGATCGGAGAGTCGCCGATGCTGCACGCATGTGCGGCATCGCTTGCACGAACGGAGTGAGGAAATCATGCAACTCAGGGAGCTGCACGAGCATCTCGATGCACTGCTGGAAGCCTCGAGGCTCAAGGATTATTGCCCAAACGGTCTGCAAGTGGAAGGTCGCGCGGAAGTGCGCCGGGTGCTGTGCGGCGTGACCGCCAGCCAGGCCCTGGTCGATCTTGCAGTGAGCGGGGGCTACGATGCCGTGCTCGTGCACCACGGCTATTTCTGGCGTGGCGAGGACGGGCGCATCACCGGCCTGCGCAAGCGGCGCCTGCAGGCTCTGCTGACGCATGACGTCAGTCTGATCGCCTACCACCTGCCGCTCGATGTCCATGCCGAGCTGGGCAACAACGCGCAGCTCGCACGCGTCATGGGGTGGACCGGTGATGGGCGCTTTGCAGACCAGGACCTGGGCTGGATCGGCCGCCCTGCAGCGCCGCCGGGCACGGAAACCGCTGCCTGCCTCGCACGCTCGATCGCCGCGCGCCTGGGCCGCGAGCCCCTGCTCATCGGGGACGAGAGACGTGCCGTGCATCGGGTCGCCTGGTGCACCGGTGCCGCACAGGGGTATTTCGAGCAGGCGATCGCTGCAGGTGCCGACCTCTTCGTGTCCGGAGAGATCTCCGAGCAGACAGTGCATCTCGCACTCGAATCGGGTGTGCCCTACATCGCGGCGGGGCACCACGCCACCGAACGCTACGGCGTGCGTGCGCTCGCCCGCCACCTGCGGGAGGTCTGCAGCGTCGAGGCGGATTTCGTCGATCTGCCCAACCCGGTGTGATGCCCGCCTACTGGACGGTATCCGCCACCTTCGCCGAATACGAGCGGTAAGGGCCGAACTCCTGCTCCAGCATCCCTTCCAGGACCAGAAGCTCGTCGATCACCGCGAAGGGCAGACCTTGCCGCGTGCCGTCGCGGTTGTCGCGCAGCAACTTCTGGATGTACGTCTGGCATTCGCGCGAGCCCCACAGGCCCTGCAGGCGGGCGACGATGTGGGGCATGTTCTCCAGCGACAGGGAGGTGTTGCGCAGGGTGTCGTAGTTCTCCCAGCTCACCCTTCGCACGTTGAAAGTCTTGTTGAGCTGTCGCGACAGCTCGTCGAATTCCTCATGCAAGCCAGCCGCGCGATAGACGTCGAGCAGCTTCAGCCACGGCGTGACGGCCTGTCGCGGGTTGCCCTCGATGAACTCTGCCAGCGTCTCCGCGGCACCCTGCAGGCGACCGAAACTCATCATGATGTCGGCGAGTTCGACGGCGGACTTGTGGTCCTCGGAAAGCTCCTGCTCTGCGGCGGGTGTAGCGGGGTGGGGGGTGCGAGGGGAGGATCCCCAACGGATCCGCGAGTCGTCCGCGGGCGTTGCCGGCGGGTTGACCGTGGCGCCGGCCACTGCTGCGGCGACCGGGCTGACGGTCCGCGGCGAGGCCACCGGCAGCCCCTCCTTCGTGCGCTCCGATGGTGGCGACGCTGCAGATGCTTCGCCTGCAGCGCGGCGGCGCGACATCGCGGCGAGGACGAGCAGGGTCGCGAGCAGCAGTCCGCCACCGAGCATCCAGTCGTGCCAGGGACGGCTGGGGGACGCCGCGGGCAGGGAGTCCGCCGCGCTTGCCACTTGCGGCGCAGCGGGCGTGTCGACCTTTGTGGCCGCCGGGACAGCGACCAGTGCGCGTGCGCGCTCCTCGAGCTGAGCCTTGATCTGTTCCAGTTCCTTGATGCGTGCCAGCAGTTCCATTTCAGCGACGATGCTGCGGTCGATCGCTTCGGTCAGCTCGCGTTCGCGCCTGGCGGAATCGAGCGCATCAACATGGCGGCTCGCACTCGCGCCGGTCGGCGTCTGCATGGGGGCTGCTGCCACCGCTTCGCGCTGGTCGGGCGCAACGACCACGCGATCGTTCCGCGTCGTCGGGGCCGACGGCGCGGGGCGACCGAGCGCAGGGGCGGCCGAGTTGGCCTGCTGCGGTGCTGCTTCGGTACGGGCCGGCCGCCGCTGCGCGGGTTCGCGCGCGACCGTGGCGGACGATGCGGCTAGCCGACGAAGGTCGGGAATCTTCACCGGCGTGCCGGGCGGCAGCTCCTCGCGCTGAGACGCGGCGTCGGGGAACAGCTCCGGATTGGCCGCCGCGGTGGCGCGGACGAAGCGTCGGCGCGCCGCCGCATCGTCCGGGTAAAGTGCGCTGGCCAGGCTGGCGAGCGACTCGCCCGAGGCTGTCGACCATGTTGTCGCGGGTCTCCCCGGGCTGCGCGCACTATCGGGTCGTGCCATCTGGCGCGGCGCGGCGGAAGGCGCTGCGGCGGGCAGCGTCGGCTCCGTCCGATAGGGCAGCAAGGCGGTGTACTCGCGTCGCAACTGCGCGTCACAGATGTTGGCTATGGCGAGCCGTATGGCCGGTTCGTTGATGGGCTGACTGCCGCTGACGACGACGCGCGCCGCGGCGCCGCGTCCGACGGTACTGATGCGTCCTCCCCTGAGCCAGGGAAGGTCGTGCGCGGCGTCCTCGGGGACGACGACGCGCAGGCAGCCCTGCAGATCCTCGGCCGAGCCTGATGCGATGCCGATTTCGGCACGGAACGGCGTGCCGACTGCCGACAGGGAGACAATCTCGCCGAGTGCGGCGGCGCTGGCCGCGGCCCACGGGAGGGTGCTGGCAAAAAGGGCGGCAACTGCCGCGGCGATCGGAAACCGTCTTGTTTTCATGCTCCGCTCGGCAGGCGGTGGTCGTCAGTCATGCAGCAGGTTTTATCAGACTATTCCAGCCGCTTCCAGCAATGACCGGGGACCGGTGCGACATTTATGGCGATCCGCATCCTTTTCCCGCCGGATCGGCCTGAAAGCCGGGCGCCCGCGACGCCGTCTCATCGGCTAAGATCGCCTGTCCCATACGCTGTCGTACGTCACACATGCCTCTTCCGCCCTCTCAATCGCCCCGACGCCGGGTCCATACGCGCCGCATCGAAGTCGAAGGCTTCCTGCGCGACGATGGGCTCTACGACCTCGAGGCGTCGCTGACCGACGTCAAGGATCAGGACTTCCCGATCTCATCGGGCCTGCGCCGTGCGGGCGATCCCGTTCACCTGATGCGGGTGCGGGTCACGCTGGATGCGGAATTCAACATCGTCGACGCTGCGGCATGCTCGGACTGGGTGCCGTATCCCGGGCAGTGCGACACGATCGGGCCGGCCTATCGCCAGCTCATCGGCCTCAACCTGGTGCGTGGCTTCCGCCGCACGGTGGGGGAGATGTTCGCCGACGTGCGTGGCTGCACGCACCTGAGCGAGCTGCTGCTGTCGCTGCCCACGGCCGCGATCCAGACCTTCGTCAGCTTCCGGCGCGATGACGAGGAAACGGTGGAAAAGCCGTTCCAGCTCGATCGCTGTCATGCGCTCGAGACCTCGGCGGAGGCCGTCCGGCGCTACTACCCGAAGTGGTATCGCGCGCCCCAGCGGGGGGACTGAAGGGTGGCACGCGTCGCACGCCGTGCTCTGCATCAAGTTCGCCGTAATTATGTATAATTCTCAAGTCTTGGGGTAAGCACGTATTGCGCGTGGCTTTTCCGGATACGAGGCCGGCTGGTTCCGGTCGGGGGCGGCGGGAGGCGGACGAGGGAGACGACGCCTGTCGCGGAGCGATGCTCCGAACCGTGCCATCAACCTGTTCGCGGCGGGTGTCCGCCGCGGCTTTGATCGAAGGGCAACCATGAAGATTCATGAGTATCAGGCAAAGGAAGTACTGAGAAAATACGGCGTCGTCACGCCGCGCGGCATCCATTGCACCAGCGTCGACGACGCGGTCAAGGCGGCCCAGGAACTCGGCGGCAAGATCTGGGTGGTGAAGGCCCAGATCCACGCTGGTGGCCGCGGCAAGGGCGGCGGCGTGAAGGTCGCCAAGTCGCTGGACGAAGTGCGTCAGTACGCGTCCCAGATCCTCGGCATGCAACTCGTGACCCACCAGACCGGCCCCGAGGGCCAGAAGGTGCGCAACCTGCTGATCGAGGAAGGTGCCGACATCCAGCACGAGTACTACGTTGCTGCGCTCACCGACCGTGCCACGCAGAAGGTTGCGGTGATGGCTTCCTCCGAAGGGGGCATGGACATCGAGGAAGTCGCCCACAAGACGCCGGAGAAGATCATCAAGGTCTTCGTCGATCCGCTCGTCGGCCTCACCGATGCGCAGGCGCTCGAACTGGCGAAGGGCATCGGCATGCCGGAAGGTTCGATTGCCCAGGCGGTCGACACCCTCAAGAAGCTCTACACCTGCTACATGGAGACCGATGCCTCGCTGGCGGAAATCAACCCGCTGATCCACGAGGGCAACGGCACCGTGAAGGCGCTCGACGCCAAGTTCAACTTCGACTCCAACGCGCTCTACCGTCACCCCGAGATCGTCGCCTACCGCGACCTCGATGAAGAGGATGCGGACGAGATCGAAGCCTCCAAGTTCGACCTCGCCTACATCAGCCTCGACGGCAACATCGGCTGTCTGGTGAACGGCGCCGGCCTGGCGATGGCCACCATGGACACGATCAAGCTGTTCGGCGCCGAGCCGGCCAACTTCCTCGACGTCGGCGGCGGTGCGACCACCGAGAAGGTCACCGAGGCCTTCAAGATCATGCTCAAGAACCCCAAGGTGAAGGGCATCCTGGTCAACATCTTCGGCGGCATCATGCGCTGCGACACGATCGCCACCGGCGTGGTCGCTGCAGCCAGGGAAGTGCATCTCTCCGTCCCGCTCGTGGTGCGCATGAAGGGCACCAACGAAGACCTCGGCAAGAAGATCCTCGCCGAGTCGGGCCTGCCGATCATCACCGCCGACACGATGGCGGAAGCTGCGACCAAGATCGTCGCCGCGGTCAAGTAAGGAGAGTTGCGAATGTCCATCCTGATCAACAAAGACACCAAGGTCATCACCCAGGGCATCACCGGCAAGACGGGCCAGTTCCACACCGAGAAGTGCCAGGAATACGCCAACGGCAAGAACTGCTTCGTTGCCGGCGTGAACCCGAAGAAGGCGGGCGAGAAGATCTTCGATATCCCCATCTACGCCTCGGTGAAGGAAGCCGCCGCCGAGACCGGCGCCACCGTGTCGGTGATCTACGTGCCGCCCGCGGGCGCGGCCGATGCGATCTGGGAAGCCTGTGAGGCCGACCTCGATCTGGCGATCTGCATCACCGAAGGCATTCCGGTGCGCGACATGCTGGTGGTGCGCAACAAGATGAAGCAGAAGGTTGCCGCCGGCGGCAAGGAAACCCTGCTGCTCGGCCCCAACTGCCCCGGCCTGATCACGCCCGACGAGATCAAGATCGGCATCATGCCCGGCCACATCCACCGCAAGGGTCGCATCGGCGTCGTGTCGCGTTCCGGCACGCTGACCTATGAAGCCGTGGCCCAGCTCACCGAGATCGGCCTCGGCCAGTCCTCGGCGGTCGGCATCGGCGGCGACCCGATCAACGGCCTCAAGCACATCGACGTGATGCGCATGTTCAACGACGATCCGGACACCGACGCGGTGATCATGATCGGCGAGATCGGCGGTCCGGACGAAGCCGAAGCCGCGCAGTGGTGCAAGGCCAACATGAAGAAGCCGATCGTCGGCTTCATCGCCGGCGTCACCGCGCCGGCCGGCAAGCGCATGGGCCACGCCGGCGCGCTGATCTCCGGCGGCGCCGACACCGCCGATGCCAAGCTCGCCATCATGGAAGAGTGTGGCTTCAAGGTGACGCGCAACCCGTCCGAAATGGGCAAGCTGCTGAAGACGCTGCTCTGACCGGGCGCATGCCCCAGGCATCGAGAGCGCCGGGTGACCGGCGCTTTTTTTGTCCACGCCGGGCGGGGGGGCGCGCTAGAATTTGCATGACAGACTGGAGGCCCGGCGTGGCCGGCGGTGAAATCATGTGCGCCCCCGCGCGGGGGCGGATCGACGGGAATGCGCAATGCCGAAGCTGATCCTCAGCATGGACGGGCTCGTGCTCAAGGAGATCGTGCTCAACAAGGAGCGGACTTCCATCGGCCGCAAGGCCGTCAATGACATCCAGATCGACAACCTGGCCATCAGCGGCCAGCACGCGGTGATCACCTGCATCCTCAACGACGCCTTTCTCGAGGACCAGAACAGCACCAACGGCACCTACGTCAATGGCCAGCCGGTCAAGAAGCATGTGCTGCACAACAATGACGTGATCGAACTCGGCAAGTACCGGCTGAAATACCTCGTCGATACGACGCAGCCCGGCCTGTCGCCATCCGAGATGGTCGAGACTTCGGCGTTGAAGCCCTTCGAGATGCCGCCCACCGCCACTGACGTATCGCCTCCCGAGGGAAGGTCGGCGGCGGGTGACGGTGCCGCGCTGCGCACCCAGGTGCTGGGGCCGGATGCGCTCGACCGCGCCGCACGGACGGCAGTGCCACGCTCCGAGCGGATCGGCATGCTGCAGGTGTTGAGCGGCGCGAATGCCGGGCGCGAGCTCGAGCTCGTGAAATCGCTCACGACGCTCGGCAAGCCTGGACGGCAGGTCGCCGTCATCACTCGCCGCGCGCAAGGCTACTTCATCACCCATGTCGAGGGCGCGGTGTTTCCGACCGTCAATGGCCGTGCGCTGGATGCCCAGGCGCACCCGCTCCTCGATCATGACATCATCGACATCGCCGGAGTGAAGATGGAGTTCTTCTTCCGCTCGTGAGGGCCGGAAGTCTCGTGATTTTTGGCACATCGATCGCGTCGGGCCGGTGCTAAGGTCCCGCATCAGGTAGATCAACGCGGATCCAGGGAGGCCCGTATCCGGCACGCAGGCGCCGGCCGTGATCGTGTATGAAGCTCAAGGTGCTCGGATGCAGTGGAGGCATAGGCGGGGCGCAGGCGCGCACCACGTCCTTCCTCGTCGATGAAGACATCCTCGTCGACTGCGGCACGGGCGTGGGAGATCTGGAGCTCGACGCGCTCGCCCGCATCGATCACATCTTCATCTCCCATGCGCATCTCGACCACATCGCCGCGCTGCCGCTGCTGATCGATTCGGTCGGCGAGGCGCGCGGGGCGCCGATCGTGATCTACGCGACTGCCGAGACGATACGCATCCTGCATTCGCACATCTTCAACTGGCTGATCTGGCCCGATTTTTCGTCCATTCCCGACCGTCATCGACCTTTCGTCCGCTTCCAGCCGATCCTGCTCGACGAGCCGGTGCGCCTGGGCGCGCGGCGGATCACCGCCTTGCCGGCGCAGCACACGGTGCCTGCGACGTCGTTCTGCCTCGACAGCGGCGCGGGCCAGCTTTTCTATTCGGGCGACACGGGCTACTGTCCCGAAATGATCGCCGCCATCAATGCGCAACCCGCGCTTCGGCACCTGATCATCGAGACTGCGTTTTCCGACGAGCAGCGCGGCCTTGCGCTGGCTTCACGCCATCTGTGCCCGGGGATGGTGGTCGAGATGCTGTCCGAGCTGCAGGTGACGCCCGAGGTGCACATCAGCCACCTCAAGCCTGGCCACGGGGAGCGCATCATGCAGCAGATCGCCGGCTACGCCGCACGGCTGCCGACGCGACGCCTCGAGCAGGGGCAGGTGCTTGAGTTCTGACGTCCTGTCGCGGGACATGCGCACGTCCCCTCGCGGGCGGGCTTAGAATCAGTCGCCAATCCTTCCATCGCGTTTTCCTGCGACACCCATGAACTCGACGCCCGTCAAGACCTTTTCCGGCAGTGAAGTCGCCCGCCGCCTGGCTTTCTTCAAGGAACTGCAGGCGATCACCACGCGCATCCACGCCGCGAACGACATCGACGAGATCATCCTCGATCTGTCCGCTGCGCTGTGCGCCTTGTTCGAGGCCGAGCGCCTGTCGATCTACGTCGTCGAGGAGGGCGGCGCGGCGATCGTCACCCTGGTGAAGACCGGGCTCAATGCAGTGCAGAGCATCCGCCTGCCCGTTGCGGAGAACAGCATCGCGGGTTTCGTGGCGCTCACCGGTCGCACGGTCAACATCGGCGACGCCTACGACGTTGCCGAGTTGCATCAGATCTCGCCGCAACTCGCGCTGCGTCGCGAGGTCGATGCCAGCACCGGCTTTCACTCGAAGCAGATGCTGTCCGCGCCGATCTGCGACCCCGAGGGCGGACGCGTGCTGGGAGTGGTGCAATTGATCAACACGCTCACCGGTGCGCGTTTCACCAGCGTGGCGGAGGAGGGCCTGCTCGGCCTGACGCAGACCCTGGGGGTGGCGTTTGCCCGCCACCGCAAGAAGGCAGCGCAGTTGCATTCGCGCTTCGATGCACTGGTGGCCGAGGGGCGCATCACCGCCGGCGAGCTGGCCGAGATCACCCGCGCCGCGCGCGAGGAAGGGGTGAGTACCGAGTCCCTGCTGATCGATCGCCTAGGGCTCTCCCCGAAGGAACTGGGCGAGGCTGCGTCGCGCTTCTTCGGCGTGCCCTACACGCCGTACAACCCCAACAATGTCAAACCCATCGATCTGCTGCGCAACATCAAGCGCGACTACGTGCTGCAGAACATGTGGCTGCCGCTGGAGGAAAACGCCGACGGTGTCGTCATCCTCTGCATCGATCCCGAGCAGGTGCGCAGCTCGGGCATCGCGCAGAACGTGCTGCCGAAGAAGCGCCTCAGCTTCCACGTCACCACGCGGCATGACTTCGAGCGCACCGTGAGCCAGTTCTTCGACCAAGGGCTCGATACCAGTTCGGTGAGCGACCTGCTGGTCGGGCTCGACGAGCACGACGACGAAGGCTCCCTGAGCGACGATGTCAGCGCCGCCGCCGACAACGAGCTGGTGAAGCTGGTCAACAGGATCATCATCGACGCCTACCGCCAGGGCGCTTCCGACATCCACATCGAGCCGCGGCCGGGGAAGGACAAGACGCTGATCCGCTTCCGCAAGGACGGTTCGCTCGTGCCCTACATCGAGGTGCCCGCCAGCTACCGCAATGCGCTCGTCACCCGCATCAAGATCATGTGCGACCTCGATATTTCCGAGCGCCGCAAGCCGCAGGACGGCAAGATCCGCTTCCGCAAGTACGCGCCGCTCGACATCGAGCTGCGCGTGGCCACGCTGCCGACGCAGGGTGGCATGGAGGATGTGGTGATGCGTTTGCTGATGAGCAGCGAACCCATCCCGATCGACGATCTGGGCCTGCTGCCCGACAACCTCGAGCGCCTCAAGCAGATCGTCGCCAAGCCCTACGGCATCTTCTTCGTCTGCGGCCCCACCGGTTCGGGCAAGACCACCACGCTGCATTCGATCCTGAGCTACATCAACACCCCCGACACCAAGATCTGGACGGTGGAGGATCCGGTGGAGATCACCCAGAAGGGCCTGCGTCAGGTGCAGGTCAACCGCAAGGCGGGGCTCGATTTCGCCACCATGATGCGCGCCTTCCTGCGTGCCGATCCCGACGTCATCATGGTGGGCGAGATGCGCGACCACGAGACGGTGTCGGTCGGCATCGAGGCTTCGCTCACCGGTCACCTGGTGTTCTCCACGCTGCACACCAACAGCGCACCGGAGTCGGTGGTGCGGCTGCTCGACATGGGCATGGATCCATTCAACTTTTCCGACGCACTGCTCGGCGTGCTGGCGCAGCGGCTCGCCAAGCGGTTGTGCCGCAAGTGCAAGACGGCCTACCGCGCCGACGAGGACGAGATTCGCCTGCTGCTCGAGGAATACTGCGAGGACATGCACCTGACGCCCGCCTTCCAGGCCGACCCCGAGGGCGAGCGGCGCAAGGTGCTGGAGCGTTGGCGCCAGGCGTATGCGGATGCGGACGGGCACTTCACGCTGCAGCGCCCGGTGGGCTGCCCGGAATGCACCGAGGGCTACAAGGGGCGGGTCGGGCTGCACGAGCTGATGCCGGGCTCGGATGCGCTCAAGCGCCTGATCCAGGAGCGCGCACCGGTGTCGCGCGTGCTCGGCGAGGCGCTCGCCGAAGGCATGCGCACGCTGCGCCAGGACGGCATCGAGAAGGTGCTGGGCGGCATCACCGACCTCAGGCAGGTGCGCAAGGTCTGCGTGCGCTGAACGCGGGCGGCGCTTAGAATCGGGGCAGACCATAGCGCTGCCGGAGCCGCCCATGTATCGCATCGCCCCCAGCATCCTGTCCGCCAATTTCGCCAGGCTCGGCGAGGAGATCACCCAGGTCATCGCTTCGGGTGCCGACTGGATCCATTTCGACGTGATGGACAACCATTACGTGCCCAACCTCACCATCGGCCCGCTGGTGTGCGAAGCCATCCGGCCGGTGACGGAAGCGACGATAGACGTGCACCTGATGGTGAAGCCGGTGGATCGCATCATCCCGGATTTCGCCAAGGCGGGCGCCAACGTCATCACCTTCCACCCCGAAGGCTCGGAGCACATCGACCGCAGCCTCGGCCTGATCCGCGAATCCGGCTGCCAGGCGGGGCTGGTGTTCAACCCGGCGACGCCGTTGCACTATATGGACCACGTCATGGACAAGCTCGACGTGGTGCTGCTGATGAGCGTGAACCCCGGCTTCGGCGGACAGAAGTTCATTCCGGAGACGCTCAACAAGCTGCGTGCCGCGCGCGAGAAGATTGACGCCTACGAGGCGAAGACCGGGCGGCGCATCCTGCTCGAGATCGACGGCGGCGTGAAGGTCGACAACATCGCCGAGATCGCCCGCGCCGGTGCCGACACCTTCGTCGCCGGCTCGGCGGTGTTCGGCGCCGGCAAGGATGCCGACCCCAATCGCTACAACAGCGTGATCGGCGCCCTGCGCGCCGAACTGGCCAGGGTGGGCGCATGAGCCCGGCACGCTATTCCCCGCGCGCGGTGCTGTTCGACCTCGACGGCACGCTGCTCGACACCATCGGCGACCTGGCCGAAGCCGCCAACCGCATGCTCGCCGAGCTCGGCCGGCCCGTCCGCACCCAGCACGAGATCCACAGCTTCGTCGGCAAGGGCATCCCCAACCTGGTGCGGCGCTGCCTGACCGAGAACGCGCAGGCCGGCGAGGACGAGATCGAGGCCGCCGTGGCGGTGTTCCGCCGTCATTACCATGTCGTCAATGGCGTCAGCACCCGCATCTATCCTGGCGTGCTGGAGACCATTGCGGCGCTGCGCGCGCGCAGCATCAAGCTCGCGGTGGTGACCAACAAGGCGGAAGCCTTCACCCTGCCGCTGCTCGAGCGCATGGGTATCGCCAGCCATTTCGACACGGTGGTGAGCGGCGACACCCTGCCGGTGAAGAAGCCCGACCCGGCCGTGCTGCACCTGGCCTGCGAGCGGCTCGCCGTGCGCGCAGCCGATGCGCTGATGATCGGCGATTCGGCCAACGACGCGCTGGCGGCGCAGGGCGCGGGCATGCCGGTGCTGCTCGTCACCTACGGCTACAGCGAAGGCCAGCCGGTGGACACCATAGAATGCGATGGGCTACTATCAAACGCACTTCAGGCGCTCGACCACATCGTTCCTGCATAGCGGGCAGGTTCGTCCGCCAGCGGGCCCGTTTGCCGTCGGGGCCGTTCATCAATCTCCACGCCAGATCGATATCGTGACGTTCGCAAACCGGGATCGCTTTTTCGCTGCCGCCCATTCCGCCCAGCCCTGCTGGCGCGGCGGCTGGCGTTGGCCTTTGGGCCACTGAACGCGACTTCCCTTGCGGGTCGCCGGTAGACGCAGCATCGCGAGTCCGCCGTCCGATTCCGCCGCCTGCAGTCCTTCTCCGCTGCAGCCACGTCCGGGGCCGGCGACAGGCCGCCCCAGCCCGAATCGAACCGACTCACGTGGAGCCTTCATGCTCGAACACGAATTCAATGCCCTCGCCGCCGAGGGCTACAACCGCATTCCGGTCACCCTCGAGACTTTCGCCGATCTCGACACGCCGCTGTCCATCTACCTCAAGCTCGCCAACGAGCCCTACACCTACCTGCTTGAATCGGTGCAGGGCGGCGAGCGTTTCGGCCGCTATTCCTTCATCGGCCTCGCTTCACCGACCCGCATCGAAGTGTACGGCCGCTCCGCGCTGCTGCTGACCGGCAACCGCCTGGTCGAGCGCCGCGACTACGGCGACCCGCTGAATTTCGTCGCCGAGTTCATGAACCGGATCAAGGTGCCGCCGCGCGAGCACCTGCCGCGCTTCGCCGGCGGCCTGGTGGGCTGCTTCGGTTACGACACGGTGCGCTACATCGAGCCGAAGCTGGCGAAGACCGAAAAGGCGGACACGCTCAGCACGCCCGACATCCTGCTGCTGCTGTCGGAAGAGATCGCCATCGTCGACAACCTCACCGGCAAGCTGACGCTGGTCGTGTATGCCGAGCCGGAAGTGCCGGGCGCCTTCAAGCGTGCCCAGCGGCGCTTGCGCGAGCTGCTCGCCAGGCTGCGCGCGCCGGTGCAGATCCCCGAGGAGTTCCGCGCCGAACCGCAGCCGCCGGTGTCGAGCTTCGGCGAGGAGGCGTTCAAGGACGCGGTACGCCGCGCCAAGCAGTACATCGTCGATGGCGACATCATGCAGGTGGTGCTGTCGCAGCGCATGAGCAAGCCTTACGCAGCCAGCCCGATGGCGCTGTACCGCGCGATCCGCTCGCTGAACCCGTCGCCCTACATGTTCTACTTCAACCTCGAGGACTTCCACGTCGTCGGCGCCTCGCCCGAGATCCTGGTGCGCCTCGAGGACGACACCGTCACCGTGCGGCCGATCGCCGGCACCCGCAAGCGCGGTGCCACCGTGGCCGAGGACCAGGCGCTCGAGCACGACCTGCTGGCCGACCAGAAGGAGCGCGCCGAGCACCTGCAACTGCTCGACCTCGGCCGCAACGACGCCGGGCGCGTGTCCGCGACCGGCACGGTGAAAGTCACCGAACAATTCACCATCGAGCGCTACTCGCACGTGATGCACATCGTGTCCAACGTCGAAGGGCAACTGAAGGACGGGCTCGATGCGCTCGCGGTGCTGCGTGCCACCTTCCCCGCCGGCACCGTGTCGGGCGCACCCAAAGTGCGGGCGATGGAGATCATCGACGAGCTGGAGCCGGTCAAGCGCGGCATCTACGCCGGCTCGGTCGGCTACCTGGGTTTCCATGGCGACATGGATCTCGCCATCGCGATCCGCACCGCGGTGCTGAAGGACGGCCAGATCCATGTGCAGGCGGGCGCCGGCATCGTCGCCGACTCCGATCCGGACTCCGAATGGCAGGAAACGCAGAACAAGGCGAAGGCGATGCTGCGCGCGGCCGAAATGGCCGAGGGTGGTTTGGACACCCGGGTGGACTAAGAGATGGACGATGCTGCTGATGATCGACCAGCGCAGGCGCGTGCTGCGACATTACTCTGCGTCCATGACACCCGGTACCCGGCTTCCAACAACCCGTAACTCCGCGCCAATCAGGGCGGGTAGCGTTCCGCCGTGTCGCTGAAACTGCTTACCTCCTCCTGTCTCATGCGCATCGAGTGATTGCCCCTCCTGTGCTGCTTACTTGCGACGTATCAACCCAAACACCAGGGAGCCGATGAACAGGATGATGAAAACGAAGAAGAGGACCTTGGCGATCTCGACGGCGCCGGCCGCGATGCCGGTAAAGCCGAGCAAGCCCGCGACCAGCGCGATGATCAGAAATATGACGGCATAGTTCAGCATGCACGTTCCTTTTGTTGGGACACGATAAGCCAGGAGTTCGCTGTCCGTCGATTGCACGCCGGCAGTCAAAACCGGGGCACCCCCTCCCGCTAGATCTTGCCCATCAAGACCAGAACGACCAGGATCACCAACACCAGACCAAGGCCTCCGATGGGGCCGTAACCCCATCCGCGGCTGTGCGGCCAGGTTGGGATCGCGCCGATCAGCATCAGGATCACTACGACCAATAGGATTGTTCCGAAGCTCATCTCATCTCTCCTGATGGCAGGTCATAGCGGCGCAGTGTGCGCGAGAACTCCCGCAGGGCGCCGATGCCGCTCTCCTCGGCGCGTCGGCACCAGTTTTCCAAGTGCCTGACCAGTAGCTCGGTTGACAGCGTCGATCGGCCCCATAACGCGGCGAGATCCTGCCGCATGGCGTCAATGGTGCGCAGCACGACACTGTCATGGAGCGCGCGCTCCAGGGCCAGCCGTTCCGGTTCGGGCAAGGCCCGGGCATCGGCCAGCAGCCAGCGCTTGGCCGCATCCAGCGCCGTGGCCTCCTTCAGGCCAGGGCGCGCGCTGGCCCCCAGGCTGTGGATCTCGTCCACCGTGGTCTGGCGCAACGAGCGCGCGAAGCGCGCAAGCACCTCGTAACGGTGGGTGATGACCGCCTGCAAGGTGGCCGCGTCGCAGCGGGTCTTGGCGGGGTTGAGGCGGACTCCGGATGCGACCCGGAGCACCTTCGCCAGGTGAAGAAACGCGAGGATGCGGATGTACGTCCACCCCAGGTCGAACTCCCACCAGTGATACGAGAAACGGGCGGAAGTGCTGTAGGCGTGGTGGTTGTTGTGCAGTTCCTCGCCACCGATCAGAACACCCCAGGGCACGATATTCCTTGAGGCATCGGACGGCACGAAGTTGCGGTAACCCCAGTGGTGACCGACGCCGTTGATCACGCCGGCGGCGAAGAAGGGAATCCACGCCATCTGAACTGCCCAGATGGTCAGTCCGATCGGGCCGAACAGCAGTATGTCCATCACCAGCATGATCCCCACGCCAAGCACAGCGTGCCTCGTGTAGAGCCTGCGCTCGATCCAGTCGTCGGGTGTGCCGTGGCCGTACTTTTCGATGGTCGCGGCATTGCGGCTTTCCTTCTGGTAAAGCTCGGCGCCCTCCCACAGCACCTTGCGGATGCCGTGGGTCCGTGGGCTGTGGGGGTCCGCGATGGTCCCGGTGGCAGCGTGGTGCTTGCGGTGGATCGCCACCCATTCCTTGGTGACCATACCGGTGGTGAGCCACAGCCAGAAGCGGAAGAAGTGGCTGGCGATGGGGTGCAGCGTCAGGGCATGGTGAGCCTGCTGGCGGTGGAGAAAGATCGTCACCGAGACGATGGTGACGTGGGTCAGCCCGAGCGTGACCAGCACATATCCCCACCATGGAAGTTCGAGCAGGCTAAGCGGCATCATAAAGGTCCTTGGTAAGCCACATGGCGACCTGCCCCGATACGGGCGGTGATTGTCATGTGCTGATTGGCCATCCTACTCAGATGTGGCCCGGCGTCTGTTCGCTGTCGCACACACGGCGAGTGCATCCATGGCCCATATCGGATCGCCCCGCAGTCCAGGGGCGCCGAGAGACAGGGATCGACGATGCCAGACAAAGCTGGGCTGCGCCGCAGGCGATGGCGATCAGGCCCAGACAGAGGAACTGGTCCAAACCCACAGCGTTGTGGTAGCGGTGCGCAGATGCACCACCAACTTGCTTCAGGCCCGAGGCAAATAGCGAAATGAGCAGGGCCGCCTCCGTGGCGAACTCCAGCGTGCCGACGTGGTTAAGCGGGTCCGGCATGATGACCCTCATACCGCCGGGGCCGAGTCCGTAGGGGAGGCACAGATAGATCATGGCCGTGCTCAGAGGCAGGCGCGCAAGCAGGTTCCCCACCAGAACCATCGTGATGAGGAGGACGCCAACGAACAAGGACCAGTCAGCCATCGACATGAGGGGTCATACGATCACGGGTGCGCCTTGCACCGGCACCGGCGGGCAGCACATGGGGCAGGATCGCGCCGCAGGCCTTCGCGCCCTGGATATCGAAGGTTTCGATGTCGATGAACCCCGCTAGGGGTGAGTTGGGGGCGGCAGGCCACAGGCGGTGCCAGCACTCGGCTTACCCCATCATGCGCGCGTAGATCGTCTTGTCGGCCGCGTAGCAGCCGCAGGCAGTGGCTTCCAGGCCGAGACGGTCGATAATCGTGATATTCCCGCGGTTATAGCGGATCAGTTTGCGATTCTGCAGCGCAGTGGCCGCTTTGGTGACGCCGACCCGGCGCACGCCCAGCATGTAGGCCAGGAATTCGTGGGTGACATGGAACTCGTCCGCACGGGCCCGATCGTGGGTCATCAGCAGCCAGCGGGCGAGGCGTGCCTCCACCACGTGGAAGCGGGTGCAGGCGGCCGATTGGGCGAGTTGGCTTCTCAGCACGTAGAGGTAGCGCTTCAAACGGTTTTGCAGCGCGACGCTGTGTTCGAGTTCGCCGCAGAACGGAGCCGCACCCATGCGCAGCGCCGGACCTGCGCCCTGCACGATGGCACGTAGCGGCGCGACGGCCACCCCGAGAATGAGCGAGATGCCGAGCATGCCTTCATCGCCCACCAAACCCACCTCCAGGCCGGCGTGGCCATCGACCGGCATGAGCAGGGAAACGAAACTTTGGGTGGGGAAGTAGACGTGGCGAATGTCCTCACCCGGTTCGGAGAGGACCTGCGCAAACGCCAGATCGACCAACTCGCAGTCCGCCAGGATGCGCTGACGGTCTTCGCGCGGCAGGGCCCCAAGTAGACGGTTGGCCGCAGGGGCAGACGCGTTGGGCGGCATGGAGACTCTCCTGATGATGAGGAAACCGGGCAGACCGTGCACGGAGATCTGGCGCGGCGCAATCGCGAATCCAGATGGACGCCCGGGTCGGCGGGCCTCCCCAAGATGGACAGATCGAAGCATGGAGTGAAGCCCGGCGATTGTCCGGACGGTAGCGCACATAACGCGCGACCACGCCCCGACCCTGGGCGTGCGGCGAAGCACGCGCACGATGCACGCCAAGCGAATATGCGAGGTGACGCGGTCAGGATCCTGACATGCGCCCTGCCGCCTCGATCGCAGCCTTGCCCGAAGTGATTGGTGTCTGACGGCGGGCAGGCGGGCGCAGGTATGGCCGAGCCCTTGGGCGAACCAGCGTTTCGAATTCAGGATTGAGCGGTTGACCTCGTCGCCGGCGGTGCCGGTTGCTCTGCGCTGTCAAACCGGGTCGACCGGTGATGTCGATCGAGCTGTGTACGCTGGCGCACAGACGCGAGGTGCAGTGGGGAAGAGCATGCGAAAAAAGAGAGCGGCCGCGTAGAACATTCCTTCGGCGGCTTCATTGTTGATAGGAGGCAAGATGGTTACGGAATTGAATGTCAAACAGGGCGCAGTCGCCGACGTGCAGGGCACGCTGGTGCGCGATCTCAAGCGCCTGGTCGGCGATGCCGAGGATCTGCTGCGGGAAGTTGCCAACACCGGCGTCGACGAAATCGCACTCGCACGCTCGAGGATCGACGGGCGGGTGGCCGAGGCGAAGGCGAGACTTGGCGACGCGCGGATTGCGGTTGCGGAGCGGGCAAGGGGGGCGGCGGACGCCACGAACGAATATGTCCGTGAGAACCCGTGGAGGGTCCTCGCCATCGCGGCAGTGGCAGGCCTCGTCGTCGGCGCCATCCTGCGGCGCCATTGATTCACGAATCCGGTTCATTGCGAGTTTCTCCAGTAGGGAGCAGTGGTCAGGAAATCCCGTTTCACATCCCTTTTCAGTTCCATTTCCAGGAGTTCGTCATGAAGCAACTCGGCAAGTATTTTTCCGCGGTCTTTCTCTCCCTCACGCTGATCACCGCGGTTGGCTGCACGTCTTCGCCGAAGCAGGAGGGCACAGGCGAATACATTGACGACAGTGTCATCACCACTAAAGTGAAGGCGGCCATTCTCAATGAACCCAGCCTCAAGGTTGCAGAGATCAACGTCGAGACCTTCAAGGGCGTGGTTCAGCTCAGTGGCTTTGTGAAGTCTCAGGCCGACATCAACAAGGCGGTCGAGGTGGCGCGTGGCGTCGGCGGCGTGAAGTCCGTCAAGAACGACATGCGCTTGAAGTAAGCGATGTTTGCCCCTTTGCCGCCGCCGGCGCTCAGTTTCGGCGGTGGGCGGGGAGGGCTCTGTGCGGCTTCTCAGACACAGAGGCAGGCTGGATCGGACGACGAGGCTCCGCTGCGATCGGAACTCTTCAGCGCCGAGCAGATGGAGCAGCATGGCAGGACGCTGGCGGGTTCGCATACGCTCGCGCCGGGGGCTGGCCCGGACCAACTTCTGGGCCGGCTCGCCGCGAACGAGACCGCGCTGGTCAACGCGTCGCGGCTGCTGACGACAGCGGTCACCGAGAACCGCCGGGTCACGCCCGCCGGTGAGTGGCTGCTAGACAATTTCTACCTCATCGAAGAGCAGATCCGCACTGCCCGGCGGCATTTGTCGAAGGGTTATAGCCGCGGACTTCCCCGCCTGGCACACGGGCCATCGGCAGGGCGCCCGCGCGTCTACGACATCGCGCTCGAGACCGTCGCGCACGGCGATGGTCGGGTGGATGCCGAAAGTCTCAGCCGCTTCGTCGTCGCCTACCAGTCCGTCTCTGTCCTCAGACTGGGCGAATTGTGGGCAATCCCCATCATGCTGCGCCTGGCCCTCATCGAGAACCTGCGGCGCGTCGGCGCGCACATCGCGGGAGGCTGCGTCGAGCGCGACTTGGCCGCTGCGTGGGCGGATCGGATGACGGAAACCGCCGAAACGGATGCCAAGAACCTGATCCTGGTGATCGCGGACATGGCACGCACGCATCCGCCACTGACCTGCACCTTCGTCGCCGAGCTCGTGCGCCGTGTCCAGCATCGCGGCCCCGCGCTGGCCTTGCCGCTGTCCTGGATCGAGCAACAGCTGGCCGATGCCGGCGTCTCGATCGAGCAGTCGATTCAGTTCGAGAACCAGCAGCAGGCTGCCGATCAGGTGTCGATCAGCAACAGCATGGGCAGCCTTAGACTCCTGGGCGCAATGGACTGGCGCGTTTTTGTCGAGGCCAATAGCGTGGTCGAGCAGGAACTGCTGGGGGATCCGGACGGCGTCTACGGCAGCATGGATTTTGCGACCCGCGATCGTTATCGCCATGCGGTGGAGGCGATTGCAAAAAAGAGCGCGCTCGCCGAAGGCGAGGTCGCGCGCAAGGCGGTCGAACTGGCGCACGCGGGCGCAGTGGCCGCAGCTCGCAGCGGGGCAGGTGTCCGTGCGGGCCATGTCGGCTTCTACCTGATCGACAAGGGTTTGCCGGAGCTCGAGCAGGCGGCGCACGTTCACATTTCGCGCTTCGAGGCGCTGGGCCGAACGCTCGCCCGCCGCCCCTTGCTGCTTTACTTGGGCGGAATCGCACTGCTCACCGCGATCGCCGGTGGTGGACTGTTGCACCAGTTGATCGTCGATCGGGCGCACGTCGGACTGCCCGACTGGGCGCTGGTGTCCGTCGCGATCATCGCGCTGCTTGCCGCAAGCCAGTTTGGTGTCGCCTTGGTGAACTGGTTGGCAACCGTGCTGGCGACGCCACACACGCTTCCCAGAATGGACTTTTCGGCAGGCATCCCGCCGCAATGGCGCACGCTGGTGGTGGTGCCGACCATGCTGACGAGCGCGCAGAACGTCGAGGACCTGGTCGAGGCGCTGGAAGTCCGTTTCCTCGCGAACCGCGACGAAAGCCTGCACTTCGGCCTGCTCACGGATCTGCTCGACGCACCCCAGGAGTCGCTCCCCGGCGACGCACCGCTGGTGCAACTGGCCCGCAAGAGAATCGAGGC
>JAFEFM010000472.1 GCA_018240585.1 Pseudomonadota bacterium | reverse complement strand
TGGCGGCGACCTTTCCCGATCTCGATTTCGTGCTCGGCTGGGTGTCGGAGCTCGCCTATCTGCGCGGGCACCGCGGCGTCACCCACTCGATCGTGCTGCTGCCGCTGTGGGGCCTGGCGATCGCCTGGCTGCTGGCACGGGTGTTCGGGCGACATCGCGGACGCGGCGGACGGGAGCAGGAATCGGGCGGGGCACCGACCTGGCGCTCGTTCTACCTCGTGGTGTGCAGCGCGATCCTGATCCACATCGCCGGCGACCTCATCACCCAGTTCGGCACCATGATCCTGGCGCCGTTCTCGGACCGGCGCTTCGGCATCGGCACCACCTTCATCATCGACCTGGTGTTCACCGGCATCATCGTCGCCGGGCTGGCGGCGAGCGCGATCTGGCCGCGCAGCCGGGTACCGGCGGCGGTGGCGCTGGTGATGCTCGCCGGCTGGGTGGGCGTGGGATGGATGGGGCGTTCCGAAGCGATCGATGCGGCGCGCGCCTACGCGGCCGCCAACCACATCCCGGTGGTGCAGGTGGATGCCGCGCCGCGGCCGGCTTCGCCTTTCAACTGGACGGCGATCGTGTTCGACGGCGAACGCTACCACTATGCGCACATCAACACGCGGCGCAGCGAAGCGCTGGTGGCCGGCGCCGAGGACAACTTCATCCGCCGTTTCTCCGCGCCCTACCTGCCGGTGGCGCAGGCGCATTGGGAAGTGCGCGAACGCTTCGGCCGTGACGGTACGCGAGCGCTGGCGCAGACGGTGTGGAACGCCGAGGACTTCGCCTTCTACCGCTGGTTCGCGATGTTCCCGGTGCTGGACCACGCGGAGCATGGTGCCGGCGGCAACGTGTGCGCGAACTTCATGGACCTGCGCTTCCTGACGCCGGGGCGCGACGAGATTCCCTTCCGCTATGGGCTGTGCGGTCGTGACGGAGGCTGGCGGCTGTTCGAGCGCATGGTGGACGGCCGGCGGTGGGTCGTCGCACGATGACGCCGGACGACAGGGAGGCACGCATGCAGCAAGAACGCGTCAGCGCCGCCGCTGCGCCCGCCGCGCCAACGCGCAAACCCAGGCGCCGCTGGCTGGTGGAACTGGCGGTCTTCGTGCTGGCGCTGATCGCGATCCAGTGGTGGCAGAGCTGGAACGTGCCCGATGGGCCTGCGCCCGCGATCGAGGCGCCCTTCGCCGATGGCCGTCACGGCAGCCTGGCCGAGTGGCGCGGCGCCTATCCGGGCCGGCCGGTGACGGTGTATTTCTGGGCCGACTGGTGCTCGATCTGCAAGGCGCAGCAGCGCAGCGTGGAATCACTGCGAGCCGACTGGCCGGTGCTGACCGTGGCGATGCAGTCGGGCGATGCGCCTGCGGTGGCGAAGGTGTTGCGCGAGCGCGGGCTGGACTGGCCCACCGCGATCGATGCCGATGGGCGCATCACCAGCGGCTACGGCCTGCGCGGTGTGCCGGCGATCGTGGTGATCGACGGCGAGGGCCGCGTCCGCTCGGTGTCGGTGGGCTTCACCACCGAGCTCGGGATGCGGCTGCGGCTGTGGTGGGCAGGGCTGGCCTGATCGTGCGCGTTGCGGCTGTGCGCGGCATGCCACCCCGGCGGCCGGAGGCGTTCAGCGCGAATCGGGCCGGATCACGCGCACATCGATCTGCAACTCGCCCGCGACCGCCAGCCAGGCGCGGTCAGTCGTCAGCACCGGCGCGGCGAGCGATTGCGCCAGCGCCAGGCAGGCGCGGTCGCCGAGCGAAAGCCCAGATGCTCGTGTGGCGCTGCGCAGCCACGCGGCGCGCCGGCACAGGCCCGAATCGAAGGCTTGCTGTTCGAGGTCGAGCGCGGAAAACACGGCTTCGACTTCGGCGGGCGACATCCCCCAGTCCAGCAGCCGGCTGAAAACCTCGGTGACGTTGACGGTCGAGATGACGGCCTGCCCGAGCACGGACTCGACCTCGGCTGCGCCCGGTTCGGCATTGAGCAGGGCCAGCACGGCGGAGGCATCGAGGACGACCTTAGTCATGCGCCGCCTCTGTCCGCCGCTCGGCGATCAGCTCATCGGCAAGGGAGACGCCTTCGGGAACGTGGCGCCGCACCAGCGCCTGCGCGCGACGCAAACGCGCCGCCCGTGTCGATAGCCGTGCTTCGCCATCGACCAGATCCCAGTACACCAGGTCGCCTTCCTTGATGCCGAGCGCCTGACGGATCTCGGCTGGAATGACAACACGGCCTCCTTCTGACATTTTCATCGTGATCATGGGTTGATCTCCATGTGAGGCTCTTCCTGACAGTCTAGAATGCAAGGTGCGGTTTGTCATGGACGTGGAGCGGTCTGGTACTCCAGGTGAAGCGGTCACGGCCAGTCCCGATTCGACGCGCGGCGGGCTTGCTGCAACACTGCCGGCTATGCCCACCTGCCCGACCCGCCTCAATCACGGTGAAGACCATGAGCCCCCATGCTGCCGACCGCTCTCCCGAAGACCAGCAAAGCCTGATCGACAACCTGCGTCGGCCAGGTGCCTTTCCGCATCCTGCCGCCGACATCGCCTGCATCGAGACGCACATCTCTTCCGTCGTGCTGGCGGGCGACTACGCCTACAAGCTCAAGAAGCCGCTGGATCTCGGCTTTCTCGACTTCAGTTCGGTGGATCGGCGCCGCGCCGCCTGCGACGAGGAGCTGCGGCTGAACCGGCGCACCGCGCCCGAGCTGTACCTGGACGTGGTGCCGGTCACCGGCAGCGTCGAGGCACCGCACATCGGCGGCGAAGGCGAGCCGATCGAGTACGCGGTGCGCATGCGCCGCTTCGCGCAGTCGGCGCTGCTGGGCGATGTGCTGGAACGGGACGCGCTGCCGCCCGACCTGCTCGATCGCCTGGCGCGCCATGTGGCCGATTTTCATGCGGCGGCGGCGATTGCTGCGCCGGGTGATGGCTACGGCGACGCGCAGGCAGTGCACGGCCCGGTGCGGCAGAACTTCACCCAGTTGCGCGAGTTCATCGACGACGCCGGGCTGCTGGCGCAGGCCGCGGCGGCCGAGCGCTGGAGCGAGGCGCAGTTCGCGCTGCTGGCGCCAGTGTTCGAGCGCCGGCTGGCCGACGGCCGGGTGCGCGAATGCCATGGCGACCTGCACCTGGGCAACCTGATCCTGCTCGACGGCGAGCCGCGCCTGTTCGACGGCATCGAGTTCAGCGCCGAACTGCGCTGGATCGACGTCGCGGCCGATGTCGCCTTCCTCGTCATGGACCTGCAGCGCCGTGGCCGGCCCGATCTGGGCGCGCGCTTCCTGAACGCCTGGCTGGAGCGCACCGGCGACTACGACAGTCTGCGCGTGATGCGCTACTACATCGCCTACCGCGCGATGGTGCGCGCCAAGATCGCCGCGATCCGCCTCGCCCAGCTCGACGGCGAGGCGCGCGCGGAGTGCCTGCAGGAATGCCGCGCCTACGTCGCGCTGGCGGTGGCGCAGGGCCAGGCGGCGCAGCCCTTCCTCGCCATCGCCAGCGGCGTGTC
The DNA here is from genome assembly GCA_018240585.1 of Pseudomonadota bacterium. Lineage (GTDB taxonomy): Bacteria > Pseudomonadota > Gammaproteobacteria > Burkholderiales > Rhodocyclaceae > Thauera. The sequence continues at coordinate 461 of JAFEFM010000472.1, read as the reverse complement.
GGGTTCGGGCAAGACCAGCCAGTCGCAGGGCCTGGTCGAGGCGCGCGGCGTGATCCGCGTGCGCGCCGATGTCGAGCGCAAGCGCCTGTTCGGCCTCGCGGCGGAGGATTCCAGCGCCGCGGTGGCGGGCGGCATCTACACGGCGGAGGCGAGCCGGCGCACCTATGCGCGGCTGGCGGAAGTGGCCGCCGTCGCACTCATCGCGGGCTGGCCGGTGCTGGCGGACGCCACCTTCCTGCGCCGGGGCCAGCGCGCCACCTTCGCCGAGCTTGCACGCCGGCTGCAGGTGCCCTTCGCCATCCTTGCCTTCGGTGCGCCCGAGGCGACGCTGCGCGCGCGGGTGGCGGCGCGTGCGGCGCAGGGCGGCGATGCGTCGGAGGCCGACGTGGCGGTGCTCGACATGCAGCTCGCGCAGCGCGAGCCGCTGTCGGATGACGAGCGCGCCACGACGCTGGCGGTGG
>JAFEFM010000471.1 GCA_018240585.1 Pseudomonadota bacterium | reverse complement strand
GCGAAGAACAGGCCGGCGATCGACTTGGTCTCGAGGCTGGACTTCAGGTTGCGCGGGTCGAAGAAGTCGTACTCGATGGCATACCCCGGGCGCAGGATGTGCGCGTTCTCCAGCCCGCGGATGCTGCGCACCACCTGCAACTGCACATCGAAGGGCAGCGAGGTGGAAATGCCGTTGGGGTAGATCTCGTGCGTCGCCAGGCCTTCGGGCTCGAGGAAGACGTTGTGGCTGTCCTTGTCGGCGAAGCGGTGGATCTTGTCCTCGATCGACGGGCAGTAGCGCGGCCCCACGCCTTCGATCACGCCGGAATACATCGGCGAGCGGTCGAGGTTGGCGCGGATGATGTCGTGCGTGGCGGCGTTGGTGTTGGTGATCCAGCACGGCAACTGGCGCGGATGCTGCGCCGCCGAGCCGAGGAAGCTGAACACCGGCACCGGGTTGTCGCCGGGCTGCTCCTGCATCACCGAGAAGTCGATCGTGCGCGCATCGAGCCGCGGCGGCGTGCCGGTCTTGAGGCGGCCTTGTGGCAGCTTGAGGTCCTTCAGGCGCTGGCCGAGCGACACCGCCGGCGGATCGCCCGCGCGGCCGGCGGAGTAATGCTGCAGGCCGACGTGGATCAGGCCATTGAGGAAGGTGCCCGCGGTCAGCACCACCGCCGGCGCCTCGAAGCGCAGGCCGATCTGGGTCACGACGCCGGTGACGCGGTCGCCCGCCACGGTGAGATCGTCCACCGCCTGCTGGAACAGCCACAGGTTGGGCTGGTTCTCCAGCCGGCGGCGGATCGCCGCCTTGTACAGCACGCGGTCGGCCTGGGCGCGGGTGGCGCGCACCGCCGGTCCCTTGGAGGCATTGAGGATGCGGAACTGGATGCCGCCCTCGTCGGTGGCCGCCGCCATCGCCCCGCCCAGCGCATCAACCTCCTTCACCAGGTGGCCCTTGCCGATGCCGCCGATCGACGGATTGCAGCTCATCGCCCCCAGCGTCTCGATGTTGTGGGTGAGCAGCAGCGTCTTCGCGCCCATGCGCGCCGCGGCGAGCGCGGCCTCGGTGCCGGCATGGCCGCCGCCGACCACGATGACGTCGAAACGGGTGGGGTAAAGCATGGACTGCGTAGATTGATGCTGCATGATGCGGCGCACGAAACCTGATCGGGGCAGGCTACGGATTGTACGCGCAGATGCCCCGCCGGCCTAGTGTTCCGCACTCATGTTCCACGATTTTTCACATTTTAAACATGAGCTTATTTCCCCCTTCCGGCCGTTTTCCCGGACGCCCGGCGTCCCCTGCCGGGCCGGCCCGCGACGCAGTCCATGGCGCGACGGGCCGGCCTGGCAGAGGAGGGGCCTAGGACCCGCCGCGCAGCCCGCCTTCGGCCTCGTCGGCCCGCTCGTAGATGCGCGGCGAAATGGCGTGCTTCTCCAGCGCCTCGCCCAGCTTCATGCGCAGGAAGGTGCTCGCCGTGTACCGGGTGACCGCATTGTAGTGGCGGTCCATCAGGCCCTTGACCATGCCGATGTAGTCATCCACCAGCTCGGGCGTGATGGAGAAGCGGTCGTAATTGACGATGGCGTCCACCTTGTGCCCGACCGGCGCGAGCGCGGCATCGACGGCGCGCATGATGCGCAAGATGTCGCCCTCGCTGCGTACCGCGAGGCCCTCGAAGTTGACGAAGAAGAGATTCTGCTGCGGGTCGTACGACAGCCGGCGCTCGAGCGGGATGTCCAGCAGGTCGCGGCGCAGGCCCATCGGTTCGTCGCGGAAGATGCGGGGGTCCATCGGCACCGGCGGCCGCTTCATGACCGGCACGAAGTCCATGTGGTCGAGGATGTCCCTCTGCAGGTCCACGCCGGGTGCGATCTCGATGAGTTCCAGCCCTTCGTCGCAGAGCTGGAACACGCAGCGCTCGGTGACGTAGAGCACCTTCTTGCCCCATTTCGCCGCCTGGGCGCCGCTGAAGGTGCGGTGTTCGACCTGGTCGACGAACTTCCTCGCCTTGCCGTCCTCGAGGATGGCCAGTTCGCCGTCGCGAAGCGCGATCTGCAGCTTGCCGGCGGTGAAGGTGCCGACGAACACGACCTTCTTGGCGTTCTGCGAGATGTTGATGAAGCCGCCGGCCCCCGCCAGGCGCGGCCCGAACTTGGACACGTTGAGGTTGCCTTCGCGGTCGGCCTGCGCCAGCCCGAGGAAGGCGATGTCCAGCCCGCCGCCGTCGTAGAAGTCGAACTGGCTGGGCTGGTCGATGATGGCCTGGGCGTTGGTGGCCGCGCCGAAGCTGAGGCCGCCGGCCGGCACGCCGCCGATCACGCCGGGTTCGGCGGTGAGCGTCATCAGGTCGATGACCTGCTCCTCGGTCGCCACGCTGGCCAGCCCTTCCGGCATGCCGATGCCGAGGTTCACCACCGCGTTGGCCTTCAGCTCCAGCGCGGCACGGCGGGCGATGATCTTGCGCTCGCTCATCGGCATCGCGACGAGCGCCGACATCGGCACCCGGATCTCGCCGGCATAGGCCGCGCTGTAGGGCTCGACGAAAGTCTGCATGTGGTATTCGGGCTTCTCCGCCACCACCACGCAATCGACCAGCACACCGGGGATCTTCACCTGGCGCGGGTTGAGCGTGCCACGCTCGGCGATGCGCTCGACCTGCACGATGACGATGCCGCCCGAATTGCGCGCGGCCATCGCGATCGCCTGCGCCTCCAGCGTCAGCGCCTCCTTCTCCATCGTGACGTTGCCGTCCGGATCGGCGGTGGTGCCGCGGATGATGCCGACGTTGATCGGGAAAGCCTTGTAGAACAGGTACTCGTCGCCGTCGATCTCCATCACGCGGACGAGGTCGCGGGTGGTCATCGCGTTGAGCTTGCCGCCGCCGAAGCGCGGATCGACGTAGGTGCCAAGCCCGACGCGGGTGAGCGTGCCGGGCTTGCCGGCGGCGATGTCGCGGAACAGGTGGCTGATGACGCCCTGCGGCAGGTTGTAGGCCTCGATGCGGTTCGACACCGCCAGTTGCTGCAGCTTGGGCACCAGGCCCCAGTGGCCGCCGATCACGCGGCCGACGAGGCCGTCGTGGCCGAGGTGGTTGAGGCCGCGCTCCTTGCCGTCGCCCTGCCCGGCGGCATAGACGAGCGTCAGGTTGCGCGGGCTGCCCAGGCCCTGCAGGTCGGTGGCCTCGCCTTCGAGGAAGCGCTCCTCGAGGGCGACGGCGATGTTCTCGGGAAAGCCGATGCCGACGAAGCCGCCGGTGGCGACCGTGTCGCCGTCCTTGATGAGGCGCACGGCATCGCGGGCGGAAACGATCTTGCCGGTGTCGGACGCGCGCAGCGTCTCGGCGATCGGATGGTGAGCGAGCGACATGACGGGTCTCCTCCTCGTTGCTCAGACCAGGCCGGTGGCGTAATAGACCCCGATCACCACGAACACCGCCAGCGTCTTGATGCAGGTGACGGCGAAGATGTCCTTGTACGACTGGCGATGGGTCAGGCCGGTGACGGCGAGCAGCGTGATCACCGCGCCGTTGTGCGGCAGCGTGTCCATGCCGCCGGAGGCCATCGACGCCACGCGGTGGAACACTTCGAGCGGAATGCCGGCGGCCTGGGCGTTGGCGATGAAGGTGTCGGCCATGGCGGCCAGTGCGATGCCCATGCCACCCGAGGCCGAGCCGGTGATGCCGGCCAGCGAGGTCACCGTGATCGCCTCGTTGATGAGCGGATTGGGGATGGCGCCGAGCGCGTTGGCGACGACGAGGAAGCCCGGCAGCGCGGCGATCACCGCGCCGAAGCCGTATTCCGACGCGGTGTTCATGGTGGCCAGCAGCGCACCGGCGATGGCGCCCTTGCTGCCTTCGGCGAACTTGGCGATCACGGTACGGCCGGCGAACACGAACACCGTGGCGATGCCCAGCAGCAGCGCCCCTTCCACTGCCCAGATGGCCGCGACCGCCTTGGTCTGCTGCACCACCGGCGCCGCCTTGCCGATGACCGCCGGCACGAAGGACACCTTCTCACCGTACAGCAGCGGAATGGCGCTGGTGAGAACCTTGTTCATCACCCCGACCATCACCAGCGGCAGGATGGCGATCAGCGGATGCGCCAGCTTCTCGTGCTCGAAAGGCTCGGGCTCGTTGGCATGGCCCGTGCCGTAGCCCTCGCCGGCCGCGGCGGCGCGGCGGCGGGCGGTCTCCAGATACAGCATGCCGAGCGCGAAGATGAACAGCGCGCCGATGATGCCGAGCCAGGGCGCGGCATAGATGTCGGTCTTGAAGAAGGTGGTGGGGATGATGTTCTGGATCTGCGGCGTGCCGGGCAGCGAGTCCATGGTGAAGGTGAAGGCACCGAGCGCGATGGTGCCCGGGATCAGGCGCTTGGGAATGCCGCCCTGGCGGAACATCTCGGCGGCGAACGGATACACCGCGAACACCACCACGAACAGCGACACGCCGCCGTAGGTGAGCAGCGCGCAGACGATGACGATGGACAGCATCGCGCGCTGGTGGCCGATCAGCTTGATCACCGAGGCGACGATCGCCTTGGAGAAGCCCGACAGCTCGATCACCTTGCCGAACACCGCGCCGAGCAGGAAGACGGGGAAGAAGTTCTTCACGAAGCCGACCATCTTGTCCATGAACAGGCCGGTGAACATCGGCGCGACCAGGTTCGGATCGACGAACAGCACGGCACCGAGCGCGGCGATCGGGGCGAAGAGGATGACGCTGTAGCCGCGATAGGCGACGAACATCAGGAATGCGAGTGAAGCCAGTACGACAAGGAAGTCCACTTTGTTGTCTCCTCGAGCGGTTATGAACTGAAGCGTCTTTCTTCAGCACGTGCCGTGCCAGGAAGATCAAGTCATTGAAAAATCTGTAAATTCAAGGATTTTGTCGACGCCTGACCGCATCGGGCTGTCCGCCACGGCGGACAAGGTGTCCGCGTCGGCGGACAGCACCGTCCTCCGCCGGCTACAGCCCCAGCGCGGCGATCTTCTCGTACAGGGCGGCGCGCGAAATGCCGAGCATGCGGGCGGCCTGGGCCTTGTTGCCGTGACAGCGATCGATCGCGGCGACGATCGCGTTGCGCTCGGCGTGCGCCACCGCTTCGGCCAGGCCGACGGTGTCCGCGCCAGCGCGCCCGGCGGCATTCGCCGGCACCGTGGGCGGCGGCATCACCCGCTCCAGGTCCGCCGCTTCCAGCACATCGCCATCGCTCATCAGCAGCGCCCGTTCGAGCACGTTGGACAGCTCGCGCACGTTGCCCGGCCACGCGTGGCGGCGCAGCCGCTCGATGGCGTCGGCGCTGATGCCGCGCACCGGCATGCCCTGGCGGCGGCAGATCTGCTCCACCAGGTATTCGGCCAGCAGCGGCATGTCTTCGGTGCGCGCGCGCAGCGGCGGCGTTTCGAGCCGGATGACGTTGAGGCGGTAGTACAGGTCGGCACGAAAGCTCCCTTCCGCCACCATGCGCTCGAGGTCGCGGCTGGTGGCGGCGATGACCCGCACGTCGGCGGTCTGCAGCCGGTTCGAGCCGACGGACTCGAACTCCCGCTCCTGCAGGGTGCGCAGCAGTTTCGCCTGCAGCGTGAGCGACATGTCGCCGATTTCGTCGAGGAACAGGGTGCCGCCGTCGGCCAGCTTGAACTTGCCTTCCCGCCCGCGCCGGTCGGCGCCGGTATACGCGCCCGGCGCCACGCCGAAGAACTCGGCCTCGAGCAGGGTCTCGGGCACGGCCGCGATATTCACCGCGACGAACGGTCCCCCCGCACGCGGACTGGCGGCATGGATGGCCTGCGCCAGCAGTTCCTTGCCGGTGCCGGTCTCGCCCACGATGAGCACCGACGATGCGGTGCGCGCCGCGCGCCGCGCCGCGCCCTTCAGTTCGGCGCAGGCCGGCCCGACGCCGACGAAGCTGGCGAACGAATAGCGCGTGCGCCGCTCGGCGACGAGCTTGCGCTCGGCCTCGGCGAGGTCGGCGCGCAGACGCTGGAAGCGCGCCACCACCGGCGTCAGATGGCGCGGATCGTCGTACAGCATGAAGCCGACGCCGCCCACCACCTTGCCGCTGGCGTCGCGCAGCGGCAGGCGGGTGACGACGAAGGCCTCGTCGCCGAAATCCATGATGTCCACCATGATCGGCCGTCCGGACTCGACCACCTGACGCATCTGGCTGTTGGGAATCACTTCCTCGATCGGCCGGCCGATCGCCGCAGCCGGGTCGTCCAGGCCCAGCCGGCCCGGGTAGCGATCGCTCATCCACACCACCCTGGCCTCGGCATCGACGATCACCGCGCCTTCGCAGAGGTCGGCGAAATGCGAAAGAAGCGATTGCGACGCCAGCTCGCGCAAGGTCTCGCCGCGACTCGTCATCGGTCTGTTTCCCCCATCGTTTCTCGTTGTGTGCAAGAGAATAGCCCCCATCATCGCCGAAAGCAGCAGGCGTCACCGGCCGGGCGCCCGGCCGTCGCGGCCAGCGACCGTCTGAAGGGACTCGGGCTCCCGCATCGCGGCCGTGTCCAGCTTCACGACCGATCCGGAACGACGGCTCACGTTCGCGCCACATGGTTGTAATATGCAACCAATAAACACGGCTGGCGGTTGCGTGCGCGATATCCTGGTCCATCCGCTCAAGGACAACCTCCACCAGCCGTTGAGCAGAGGGTCGGCTTGATGGGCGCGAATTCACTCGAGATGGCGGAAACAGGACAAAGGGTCTTTTTGGCACCGGGCGGATTCGGTCCGCTGTCGGGGGAAGCGCTGCTGCGCGCACTCTGGCCGCCAGCCCTGCTCTCCCTCATCTGCGGGCTGGGCGCGCAGGTCAATTACCTGGTCTTCCACACGCTCGCCGAGCTGTTTTCCGTCGTCGTCGCATTCTCGGCCCTGGTCGTGGCGAGCACTGCGATGCGCTACACGCGCCACCACTTCGTGGTGCTCGTTTCCGTCGCGATCGGATGGTGCGCAGGGCTGGATGTGCTGCACACCCTGGCGTTCAAGGGGATGCACCTGTTGCCGACCGACAGTGCGAACCCGGCCACCCAGTTGTGGGTGGGCGCGCGTCTGCTGCAGGCCGCCGCGCTGGTGATCGCCCCGCTGCTGCTGTTCCGCCCGGTCAATATCGCCTGGGCTCACCTGGGCTTCGGCAGCGCTGCAGCGACGCTGGCGGCGCTGGTTCTTCTCGGCTGCTTCCCCGACGCCTACATCGACGACGAGGGCCTGACGACCTTCAAGATCCACAGCGAGTACCTGATCATCGCGCTGCTGGGCCTGTCGGCCGGCCTGCTCTGGCAGCGTCGATCGCAGCTTTCGCCGCCGGTTCTGCACGGCATGCTGATTGCGATCGTGACGATGATGGCCTCGGAGTTCAGCTTCACGCAGTACGTGAGCGTGTATGCCGATGCCAACCTGATCGGCCATCTGCTGAAGATCTTCGCCTACTGGTTCGTCTATCTGGCGCTGGTGCGCAACACCGTGCATGAACCTTTCGTACGCCTGCAGGGGGAAATCCGCGAGCGCGAGCGCCTGGGCAGGGAGCGCGAGGAGGCGCTGCACGACCTGGGCGAGCGCATCAAGGAACTGACCTGCATCAACGCAGTGTCCGAGCTCGTCAAGCAGCCAGACTTGCCCATCGTGCCGATGCTGCAGGGCGTCGTCGACCGCCTGCCGCCCGCTTTCCTGCGGCCCGCACTGGCGCAGGCACGCATCGAGAGCGACTGGGGTGATTTCGGCACGCCCGCCCCCGCCGACCCGCCGCGCCGCGGCCTGTCGCAGGCGCTGCGGGTGGACGACAGGGAGGTCGGGCGTATCAGCGTCTGGTACCCCGAAGATGAAGCGGCCGGCACGTCTTTCCTGCCCGAGGAAGCCACGTTGCTGCGCAACGTGTCGCACCAGGTCGGCGAGGCCATCCAGCGGCTCAAGGCCCAGGAACGGATACAGCGACTGCGCTACCTGTACGAAATGCTCAGCGCGACCAACCGTTCGGTGGTCTTCAGCCAGACCCGGGAGGAACTGCTCCGCGGCCTGTTCAAGGCCCTGACGGCGCATGCGACCTTTCCCGTCCTGTTCGTGGCCGAAACCGGGGGTGAGCCACCGCGGTGGACATTGAAAGCGCATCATGGCGTCACACCGGCCCAGTTTCCGCTGCTTTCGCGCCTGCTCGACGCCCCTGACAGCCCGCTGCTCAGGGAACTCCGGCGCGTGTCGACGGGAGACGTCTTCAGCGAACCCCTACCTCATCCGTCAGAGGGCGGGGCTGTCGGCGACGGCGCCGGCGACGGCCCCGGGCTGGCGCAATGGCGCAACTTCCTGCGGGAGCAAGGCCTCACCCAGCGCGCGATCCTGCCGCTCATGTGCCGCGGCGCGCTGCGGGGCGTGGTGGCGCTGTATGCGCGGGGACTCGCGGCATTCGACGCGGAGCAACTGCAACTGCTGAACGAGATCGCAGGCGACATGGCGTTCGCACTGGACAACCTCGAGCAGCGGGAGCTGCTGCGCGAAACCTCGCAGCAGGCGCAACTGCTGGAGCTGCGCTTCCAGGAGGTGTTCAGGGCATCCCCAGTGCCCATGATGATCATGGACCTGGAGCGACATCAGATCCGCGCCATCAACGATGCGCACCACGCCTGGCTCGGTTACGCGATCGAGGACATCGCCACCGAGGACGACTGGTTCCGCCGGATCTTTCCCTCCGCCGAGGTGCGCGAGGCATTGCGCACGGAGTGGGAAGCGGGGCTTGCCCA
>JAFEFM010000470.1 GCA_018240585.1 Pseudomonadota bacterium | reverse complement strand
GCATCGTCAATGACGCGAAGCAAGTGATCAGCGCCGAGCAGTTGCAGCGGGAGTTCGATGCCGTGGTGCTCGCCGGCGGCTCGGAAGTGCCGCGCGACCTGCCGGTGCCGGGCCGCGAGCTTGGTGGCGTGCATTTCGCGCTCGAGTTCCTGATCCCGCAGAACAAACAGGTCGCCGGCGACAAGCCGAACCCGATCTCGGCCAAAGGCAAGCACGTGGTGGTGATCGGCGGTGGCGACACCGGCTCCGACTGCGTCGGCACCTCCAACCGCCACGGCGCGGCGAGCGTCACCCAGTTCGAGCTGATGCCGATGCCACCCGAGCAGGAGAACAAGCCGCTGGTGTGGCCGTACTGGCCGACCAAGCTGCGCACCTCGTCGTCGCACGAGGAAGGCTGCGAGCGCGACTTCGCCGTCGCCACCAAGGAGTTCATCGGCAAGAACGGCAAGGTCAAGGCGCTCAAGGCCTGTCGCCTGGAGTTCAAGGACGGCAGGATGTCCGAAGTGCCGGGCTCCGAGTTCGAGATCAAGGCCGACCTGGTGCTGTTCGCGATGGGCTTCACCAACCCGGTGGGCGGAGTGCTGGAAGCCTTCGGCGTCGACAAGGATGCGCGTGGCAACGCCAAGGCGACCACCGACGGTGCCGGCTGCTACACCACCAACGTGCCCAAGGTGTTCGCCGCCGGCGACATGCGCCGCGGTCAATCTCTTGTCGTGTGGGCGATCAGAGAGGGGCGCCAGTGCGCGCGCGCCGTGGATGAGTTCCTGATGGGCGAGAGCCTGCTGCCGCGCTGATCAGCCGGTCGCAAGCAAGGAGTGGGGCGGTCTGCGGGCCGCCCCGAGTTTTTTGAGCGGGAGCATTGCGCGTGGAAATGGATGCCGTCGGATGGTTCGTCACCGCAGTGGCGGTGTTGCTGACCGGCATCTCCAAGTCGGGGCTGGGCGGCGCGCTCGGCGGGCTGGCGGTGCCCTTCATGTCGATGTGGATCTCGCCGCGCGACGCAGTGGCGGTGATGCTGCCCATCCTCATCGCCATGGATTTCGCCGGCATCCGCGCCTGGCGCGGCAAGGCCGACTGGGCGGAGCTGCGGCTGCTGATTCCGTCGGCGCTGGTGGGCATCGCCCTCGGCACGCTGGCCTTCGGCGTGCTGCCCGACCGGGTGGTGAAGGGCGCGGTAGGCCTGATCGCCGTTGCCTTCGCGCTCGACCGCGTGTTGCGGCGGGGGCGAGCGGCGTCCGCCGTGGCGGCCGAGCGCAATCGCGGCTTCGCCTGGCTGTGCGGCGCGGGCGCAGGTTTCACCAGCACACTGGCGCATGCCGGTGGCCCGCCGGTGATGATCTACCTGCTGAGCCGCAAGCTGCCCAAGCAGGCCTTCGCCGCCACCTCGGTGTTCTTCTTCGCGGTGATCAACCTTGCCAAGCTGCCGTTCTATCTCGGCCTCGACCTGTTCAATCGCGACACCTTGCTGATGTCTGCAATGCTGTTGCCGCTGGTGCCGCTCGGCGTATTCACCGGCATGCGCCTGCTGGCACGCATTCCGGAAAAGCCCTTCTACCTGTTCGCGACCGCGGTGCTGGGCCTGTCAGGCGCGAAGCTGCTGTGGGATGCGTTGATGGCTTGAGGTGGCTGGGCATGGGATTCGCGGCCAGGCCCAGGCGATCAGACCCTCACGATCGGGTCCGGCCCTCTCGCCTGGCCGCGCGGGGCTTACAGCAGCCCCAACTGCTCCACCGTGTAGCGCGCGATCATCAGCTCCTCGTTGGTCGGCACCACCGCCACTGCGACACGGCTGTCGCGGCTGTCGATGCGCGCGGCGTCCTTCGCATTGGCGTCGGCGTCGATGTGCACGCCCAGCCAGGCCGACTGCTCGGCCACTTTCTGGCGAACCAGAGCTGCGTGCTCGCCGATGCCGCCGGTGAACACCAGAACGTCCAGCCCACCTGCGGCGGCGGCGAGCGAGCCGAGTTCGCGGGCGATGCGGTAGCAGTAGAGGTCGACCGCCTCGCGCGCCTCGGGCGCGTCGGAGGCCAGCAGCGTGCGCATGTCCTGGCTGATGCCCGACACCCCCAGCAGGCCCGATTCCTTGTACAGCAGCTTGGTCAGCGCGCTGGCGTCCATGCCCTTCTGCTCCATCAGGTAGAGCATCACGCCGGGGTCCAGGCTACCGGTGCGGGTGCCCATCATCAGGCCCTCGACCGCGGTGAAGCCCATCGTCGACGCGACGCTCCTGCCCCCGCGCAACGCGCAGGCCGACGAGCCATTGCCGAGATGGCAGATCACCACCGCGCCATGGGCGCGCTCGCCCACGATATCGGGCAGCGCACGCGCCACGTAGTCGTAGGACAGACCGTGGAAGCCGTAGCGCTTCACGCCTTCCGCGGTGATCGCGCGCGGCAGCGCATAGATCTGCGCCAGCACCGGCTGGGTGCGGTGGAAGGCGGTGTCGAAGCAGCCGACCTGGCGGATGCCCGGCATCAGTCCGGCAACCGCGCGCACCGCGCGCAGGTTGTGCGGTTGGTGCAGCGGTGCCAGCGGCACGAAATGGTCGAGCTCGGCCAGCACCTCGGGAGTCAGTTCCACCGGCGCGCTGTAGCGCTCGCCGCCATGCACCACGCGGTGGCCGGCGGCGACGATGTCGAGGGCAGGGTTGTTGGCCGTCAGCCAGCGGAACAGGTGCGTCAGCGAATCGCGGTGCTGCTGCTCGAGCTGCGTGCTGGAGGTGGCCACCGCCTCGGTGTGCTTGCGACCGTCGGCGGTCTTGGTGGTGAGCTCGGGCGTCGCGCCGATGCCTTCCACCTGGCCGGAAATGGCAGGGGTGGTACCGAGCGCGCCGTTCAGCGGATACAGCGCGAACTTCAGGCTCGACGAGCCCGCATTGAGGATGAGGACGGCTTTCATGCCTTCACCGCCTCCCGGCGCCTGTGTGCCATCAGTTGCACGACCGCGCACGAGGCGGCACGGGTTTCGGCGGTGTCGGCACGGCTGGTGAGCACGATGGGCACGCGCGCGCCCAGCACCACGCCGGCCATCAGCGCATCGGCCAGATATTCGAGCTGCTTGGCCACCATGTTGCCGGCCTCGAGGTCGGGCACCACCAGGATGTCGGCATTGCCGGCCACCGCCGAGCGGATGCCCTTGGTCTTGGCAGCGACCAGCGACACCGCGTTGTCGAAGGCCAGCGGGCCGTCGAGCAGGCCGCCCTTGATCTGGCCACGGTCGGCCATCTTGCACAGCGCGGCCGCGTCGATGGTGGAGCGCATCTTCGGATTGACGGTTTCCACCGCCGCCAGGATCGCCACCTTGGGCTCCGCCAGGCCCAGCACATGGGCGAGATCGATCGCGTTCTGGATGATGTGCACCTTGTCCTCGAGCGTGGGCTCGATGGTGATCGCTGCGTCGGTGATCATCAGCGGGTGCGGATAGGTCGGCACGTCGGCGAGGAAGACGTGGCTGATGCGGCGGCCGGTGCGCAGACCGGTTTCGCGCGCCACGACGGCGCTCATCAGTTCGTCGGTGTGCAGCGAGCCCTTCATCAGCGCCTCGGCCTTGCCACTGCGGCACAGCGCCACCGCGGTGGCGGCCGACTCATGGCTGTGGGCGGTGTTGACGATCTCGAAGCGGCTGATGTCAAGGCCATGTTCCGCGGCTACCGAGCGGATCTTCGCTTCCGGGCCGACGAGGATGGGCGTCACCAGGCCCGCTTCGGCCGCCTGCACCGGGCCGGCGAGCGACTCCTTGTCGCAGGGGTGCGCCACGGCGATGGGGATGGGCGACAGGCCTGCCGAAATCGACAACAGATGGCTGTAGCGCAGTTCGCGGTCGGAAATCGTCACGTCGGGCAGGTGCACGCGCGCGCGCTTGATCTTCTCGGTGGGCGCAGCGACTTCGGCGGTGCCGTCGATGACCTTGAGCCCGTCCTGGTTCACCGCCACGCAGTCGAACACGATGTGATGGTTGTGCTCGTATTTTTCCTTGCACGTGACGGTGATCGTCAGCGTGTCACCGATGGTGATCGGGCGCCAGAAGTTGAGGTTCTGCGACACATACACCGTGCCGGGACCGGGGAATTCGGTGCCGAGCACGGAGGAGATCAGCGTGCTGCCCCACATGCTGTGACCGACCACCTCGCGGAACTGGCTGGAGCGCGCAAATTCGGGGTCGACGTGGGTGGGGTTGACGTCGCCGGACATCACCGCGAACAGATGGATGTCTTCCGGACGCAGCGTGCGCATCAACTGGGCGAAGTCGCCGCGCTGGATCTCGTCGAAGGTGCGGTTCTGGATGTACTGCTGGGCGGAGCGTTCCATGGCGGATTTCTCTGTTTGCGATGCAACAATGGCATTCTACCCGTGGAGCGGGCTGAACAGTGTGAAGGGGGCTGGTGTCTTGTGCATTGCATCACCTTTGTGTTTCAGTACTTTGCCATGAAGGCGATCACGGATCGGGCGCCTTGCTGCGTGCTAACATCGCGCCCAAATCGTGCAATTCACGGGACATTTCCATGGAAGTCGTGATCCTCGCCGCGGGCCAGGGCAAGCGCATGCGCTCGGTCCTGCCCAAGGTCCTGCAACCCATCGCCGGCAAGCCGATGCTGGCCCATGTCATCGACGCCGCGCGCGCGCTCGACGCGAAGCGCATCTGCGTGGTGTACGGCCACGGCGGCGAAGTGGTGCGCGAACGCCTCGACGCGCCCGACCTCGCCTGGGCGCGGCAGGAGCCACAACTGGGCACCGGCCATGCGGTGCAGCAGGCGCTGCCGCACCTGGTGGACGGCGACCGCGCGCTGGTGCTGTATGGCGACGTGCCGCTGATCGGCGTGCCCACCCTGCGCCGCCTGGCCGATGCCGCCGGCGCGGATCGCCTCGCGCTGCTCACCGTGGAACTCGACAACCCCACCGGCTACGGCCGCATCCTGCGTGATGGCGCCGGTCGCGTTACCCGCATCGTCGAGGAAAAGGACGCCACCGACGCCGAGCGCAAGGTGCGCGAGGTCAATACCGGCATCCTCGTCGCCCCGGTCGAGCGCCTGCGCAACTGGCTGGGCCGCATCGGCAACGACAACGCCCAGGGCGAATACTACCTCACCGACATCATCGGCCTCGCGGTGGCCGAAGGCGTCGAAGTCGTCACCGTGCAGCCGGATGCCGTGTCCGAGACGCTGGGTGTCAACAGCAAGCCGCAACTGGCCGAACTCGAGCGCATCCACCAGGGCAACGTCGCCCGCCGCCTGATGGACGAGGGCGTCACGCTGATCGACCCGGCGCGCATCGACGTGCGCGGCGAGCTCGTCTGCGGGCGCGATGTCGAGATCGATGTCAATTGCGTGTTCGAAGGCCGCGTGGAGCTGGCCGACGGGGTGCGCATCGGCGCCAACTGCGTGGTGCGCGACGCGCGCATCGGTGCAGGCACGCGCATCACGCCGTTCTCGTTCATCGATGGCACGACGATGGACGCCGATTGCCTGGTCGGCCCCTATGCCCGCACCCGCCCCGGCACCACGCTGGGCAAGGGCGTGCATCTGGGCAATTTCGTCGAGATCAAGAACAGCACCATCGCCGACGGTTCCAAGGCCAACCACCTGGCCTACATCGGCGACGCCGACATCGGCCGCAAGGTCAACATCGGCGCCGGCACCATCACCTGCAACTACGATGGCGTGAACAAGCACCGCACGGTGATCGAGGACGAGGTCTTCATCGGCTCCGACACCCAGCTCGTCGCGCCGGTGCGTGTCGGCCGCGGCGCCACGCTGGGCGC
>JAFEFM010000046.1 GCA_018240585.1 Pseudomonadota bacterium | reverse complement strand
GTCGGCAACGAGCCGCCCGCGCCGCGCGCCGAGAAGGTGCTGGTGCCGAAGGAGTCGCCGATCAGGACGCTGGCCGAGCTGAAGGGCAAGCGCATCGTGCTGAACAAGGGCTCGAACGTGCATTACCTGCTGGTGAAGGCACTCGAATCCGCGAAGCTGAAGTACAGCGACGTGGAGGTGGTGTTCCTGCCGCCCGCCGACGCGCGGGCCGCGTTCGAGAAAGGGGCGGTCGACGCCTGGGTGATCTGGGACCCGTTCGGCGCGGCGGCCGAGGCACAGCTCGGCGCACGCATCGTCGCCGACGGCACGGGAATCGCCAACAACTACAACTTCTACATCGCCGCCCGCCCCTTCGTGCACAAGCACCCGCAGGTGCTCGCGTCGGCGCTGGCCTCGATCAACGAGACCGGCCTGTGGGTGGGCAAGAACCAGAAGGAAGCGGCCGCCATCGTCGCGCCGCAGATCGGCCTGCCACCCGCGATCGCCGAGGTGTCGGTGTCGCGCTACGGCTACGGCGTGAAGCCGCTCACCGACGACGTGGTGAAGCACCAGCAGCAGATGGCCGACACGCTGAGCGAGCTCAAGCTCATCCCGAAGAAGCTCGACGTCGCCTCCGTTGTGTGGCGCCCCACCCGATGAACTGTTGAATCCCGGGGGAAGGGCCCGACGCCCGTCCCCCGGGGACCGAGATCCCGACATGGCAAGCACGATATCCTCCCCGAGCCCGCGCTGGCTCGGCCAGATCACGCCCTGGCTGGTGCCGGTGGCGATCCTCACCGCCTGGCAGGCTGCAGCCCAGCTCGGCTGGCTGTCCACCCGCATCCTGCCGGCCCCGTCGGCGGTGCTCGCCGCTGCATGGTCGCTGGCCGCATCGGGCGAACTGCTGACCCACCTGAAGGCGAGCTTCGCCCGCGCCGCGATCGGCTTCGCCATCGGCGGCGGCATCGGCTTCTTCTTCGGCCTCATCAATGGCGGTTACCGCCTGGCCGAGAACCTGTTCGACACCACCTTGCAGATGGTGCGCAACGTGCCGCACCTGGCGCTGATCCCGCTGGTGATCCTGTGGTTCGGCATCGGCGAGGAAGGCAAGCTCTTTCTCGTCGCGCTCGGGGTGTTCTTCCCGATCTACCTGAACACCTTCCATGGCATCCGCTCCGTGGACGCGTCGCTGGTGGAGATGGGCCGCTCCTACGGCCTGTCGGGCTGGAGCTTGTTCCGCCACGTGATCCTGCCCGGCGCCCTGCCCGGCATCCTGGTGGGGGTGCGCTACGCGCTGGGCTTCATGTGGCT
>JAFEFM010000469.1 GCA_018240585.1 Pseudomonadota bacterium | reverse complement strand
GTCTTGCCCGTGTTTCGTACCCGCCTGCGCCTGATCGCATGGATTTCCCTTCTGTCGATGCTGATTGCGGCATGTGCGCCGACGGTGAGCCGTACGCTGGCGAATGCCCGCAGCGGCGGCATTCAGATTGAAATCTGCATGGCAGCAGGCAGCCCCGCCGTCGCGATTCCGCTCGGTGTCACAGGCACGGGCAAGGGTGAAGGACGACCCGAGCCCCGGCTTCTCGAAGATTGTCCCTATTGCGGCGTGCATGTCCCGGACCAGGCCGCGCCGCCGCCCACAACGGCCTCGCACGTCATGCCGTTGACGGGACGTTTCCTGCCCAGGCTCTTCGACGCGGCACCGCGCCCCTTGTTCGCGTGGTCGCCATCGCGCCCGCGCGGCCCGCCGATGCGCGCCTGAGCCGCTTGCGGAACGGGCTCTCGGAGACCCGCCGCGCTGCGCTCCTCCCTGTTCGCCTGTTGCCCGCGCCGGACGAGCCATGACGGCCATCCGGCAGAACCTGCACGCGCGCTGGGTCCCTGCTGCCCAGCCCAGCCTGGAAGCGGCCCCTGCCTCTGCGCGTGCGCGAGACATGCCATCCATGAAGACCATGAAGACCCTTGCCACTCCCGCGCCGCGCCTCCCGCGCGCTCCGACCTCCCCTGCCCTGCGTCGCCTTCCCCTCCTCGTCGCGCTGGCGCTGCCATACGCCGCCATCGGCGCCGAAACCGTCCTCGATCCGGTGCTGGTGCGCGCGCCCATGCCGGCGGCGCCGATCGGCTCGGCCAACGTCACCCGCGAGGCGCTGCAGTCCCTCACGTCCTCGACGAGCGACAGCGCCCGCCTGCTGGGCGGCGTGCCGGGCGTGTCCACCCAGGGCGCCGGCGGCGTGTCCAGCCTGCCGACGATCCGCGGCCTGGGCGACGACCGGCTGCGCATCCGCGTCGATGGGGCCGACCTGATCTCGTCCTGCGCCAACCACATGAACCCGCCGCTGTCGTACATCGACCCGACCGACGTCGACAGCATCCAGGTGTATGCCGGCCTGAGCCCGGTCAGCGCGGGCGGCGACGGCCTCGGCGGCACCATCGTGGTCAACTCGCTGGCGCCGCGCTTCGCCAAGGCGGGCGAAGGCACGCTGACGAGCGGCGAGATTGGCGGCCACTACCGCTCCAATGGCAACGCCACCGGCGTCAATGCCGCCGCCGAGCTGGCGACCGAAACGCTCAGCGTGCGCTACGCCGGGTCGACCGCGCAGGCGGGCAACTACCGCGCCGCGAGGGATTTCAAGCCGGACGCGATCGCGACCTACACCCGCAGCGGGACGCAGAAGATCGACGGCGACGAGGTCGGCTCCAGTGCCTACCAGACCCAGAACCACCAGCTCGGCATCGCCTACCGGCGCGACAACCACCTGCTCGACCTGAAGGTGGCGTACCAGAACATCGCCGAACAGGGCTTCCCCAACCAGCACATGGACATGACCGGCAACGAGAGCACGCGGGTCAATCTGGGCTACCAGGGCGAGTTCGGCTGGGGGCGGCTGAACGCGCGTGCCTGGCACGAGGATACCCGGCACGACATGGACTTCGGCCCGGACAAGCTCTACTGGTACGGCATGGCGCACAACGTCGCCGGCATGCCGATGAGCACCCGGGGGCGCACCACCGGACTCAACCTGGGCGCCGAATTCAGCCTCTCCGCGCGCGACCTGCTGCGTGTCGGCGCGGAATCCCAGCGCTACCGCCTGAACGACTTTTGGGACCCGGTCGCGAACTCGCCAATGATGAGCCCGAACACGTTCCTCAACATCAGGGACGGCCGGCGCGACCGCTACGACGCCTACGCCGAGTGGGAGGCGAGCTGGTCGCCGCAATGGCTCACGCTGGCCGGCGTGCGCAGCAGCACGGTGAAGACCGACGCCGGCACGGTGCAGGGCTACAACGCGATGTACGGCGCCGACGCCGCCGCCTTCAACAAGGCCGACCGCAGCCGCAGCGACCGTAACTGGGACCTCAGCGTGCTCGCGCGCTACACGCCCGACGCGCGCCAGAGCTACGAAGGCGGCTACACCCGCAAGACACGCTCGCCCAACCTGTACGAGCGTTACACCTGGTCGTCCAACAAGATGGCCATGGCCATGAACAACTGGGTCAATGACGGCAACGGCTACATCGGCGCCATCGACCTGGAGCCCGAAGTGGCTCATACCTTCAGTGTCAGCGCCGACTGGCACGATGCGCAACGGACGAAGTGGGCGGTCAAGCTGACCCCCTATCTCAGCTTCGTCGACAATTACATCGACGCGGTCAGGCGCGCCGGCTGGGCCCCCGGCCAGTTCAACTATCTCGGCCTGGCGAACCAGGACGCGCGGCTGTACGGCATCGACCTGTCCGGCTTCGCCACGCTCGGCACGGTCGAAGGCGTGGGCAGCTTCGCACTGCGCGGCCTCGTCGGCTACGTGCATGGCCGCAATGCCGACAGCGGCGAGCCGCTCTACAACGTGATGCCGCTCAATGCCCGCCTGAGCCTGGAACACCGCAGCGGAAACTGGAGCAACACCGTCGACCAGGAACTGGTCTCCGGCAAGGACAGGGTGTCGGGCGTGCGCAACGAACGCGAGACGGGCGGCTACGGCCTGACCCACCTGAGCAGCAGCTACACCCTGAAGTCGCTGCGCCTGGACGTCGGCATCGAGAACCTGTTCGACAAGTACTACGCGCTGCCGCTGGGCGGCGCCTACATCGGCCAGGGCACGACGATGTCGCTGAACGGCGCGGGCGCCCCCTATGGCTACAGCGTTCCCGGGATGGGCCGCTCGGTGTACGTGGGCGCCAACCTGAAGTTCTGAGCGGATGCGGGAGCGGCCCTGGCCGCGACCGGTCATGCGCCGGTCGCGGCCAGGGCCGCTCCCGCAGGATGCCACCGGGCGCGAGCCCGGTGGTGATCAGCCCGCCAGCGCGCGCCCGATCACCAGCTTCTGGATGTCGCTGGCGCCTTCGTAGATCTGGCACACACGCACGTCGCGGTAGATGCGCTCGACCGGGAAATCGGTCACATAGCCATAGCCGCCATGCACCTGGATGGCGTCCGAACACACGCGTTCAGCCATCTCGGAGGCGAACAGCTTCGCCATCGACGCCTCCTTCAGGCACGGACGGCCCGCGTCCTTCAGGCTCGCGGCATGCCACACCAACTGGCGCGCGGCTTCGAGCTGGGTCGCCATGTCGGCGAGGCGGAAGTTGACCGCCTGGTGCTCGAAGATCGGCTTGCCGAAGCTCTCGCGCTCCTGCGCATACTTCACCGCCGCCTCTAGCGCAGCGCGCGCCATGCCCAGGCACTGCGCAGCGATGCCGATGCGGCCCGCCTCCAGGTTGGACAGCGCGATGCGGTAGCCTTCACCTTCCGCGCCGATCACCGAATCGGCCGGGACGCGGCAGTCCTCGAAGAGGATCTGCGTGGTGTCGGAAGCCTTCTGGCCCATCTTCTCCTCGATGCGCCCGACCTCGTAGCCGGGCGCGTTCGCAGGCACGAGGAAGCAGGTGATCCCCTTCTTGCCCGCCGCCTTGTCGGTGACGGCGAAGACGATGGCCACGTCGGCATGCTTGCCGGTGGTGATGAACTGCTTGACCCCGTTCAGCACCCACTCGCTGCCTTCACGCACCGCGGTGGTGCGGATCGCCGCCGCATCGGAGCCCACATGCGGCTCGGTGAGGCAGAAGCAGCCCAGCTTCTCGCCGCGCGCCAGCGGCTTCAACCAGGCCTCCTTCTGCGCATCATTGCCGAAGCGGTTGAGGATGCCGCAGGGCAGCGAGTTCTGCACGCTGACGATGGTCGAGGTCGCGCCATCACCGGCGGCGATCTCCTCCAGCGCCAGCACCAGGCTCATGTAATCCATGCCGGCACCGCCCCACTCCTCGGGAACCACCATGCCGAGCGCGCCGAGCTCGGCGAGCTCCTTCAGCGCTTCGCGCGGGAAGGTGTGGTTGCGGTCCCATTCGGCAGCGAAGGGCGCCAGGCGCTCCTGTGCGAAGGCGCGGATGGAGTCGCGGATGAGTTCCTGTTCAGCAGTCAGAATCATGTGTTTCCCTCTCCGGGAACGGTCATGGCCGTCCCCTGTGATGTGTTTTCAAGTTTCGGCAACCAAGCCGAGCCGGCAGCGCCGGGCCGTGACGTTTCGCGTTCGATTAGGCAATCAGACGGAAAGACTCAACCGCCGCAGCCCACCGAAGCATCCACCTCGATCGCCATCGCCGTCGCCTCGCCGCCGCCGATGCACAGGCTGGCCACGCCGCGCTTCAGGCCACGCTTGCGCAGCGCGCCGATCAGCGTCACCAGGATGCGCGCGCCCGACGCGCCGATCGGATGGCCCAGCGCGCACGCGCCGCCATTCACGTTGACCTTGTCGTGCGGCAGCTTCATCTCGTGCATCGCCGCCATCGTCACTACCGCGAAGGCCTCGTTGATCTCCCACAGATCGACGTCGCCGGTGCTCCAGCCCGCCTTGGCCAACACCTTCTGCATCGCTCCCACCGGCGCCGTCGTGAACCACGCCGGCTCCTGCGCGTGCGTCGCATGGCCGACGATGGTTGCCACCGGCTTCAGCCCCAGCTTGTCGGCCGTCGACTTGCGCATCAGCACCAGCGCCGCGGCACCGTCCGAGATCGAGCTCGAGTTGGCCGGCGTCACCGTACCGTCCTTCCTGAACGCAGGCTT
>JAFEFM010000468.1 GCA_018240585.1 Pseudomonadota bacterium | reverse complement strand
CTTCCTCGTCGTCGATCGCAGCGGGCCCAACCCCAACTGCGACGAAGTCCAGCTCGGCACCCACGGCGTGATCCCCGCCGCGGATTGACTCCGGTACGCCGCGCGGCGCAACGCGCCAAGCCTTGAAGGGCTGCCCGCGGGCAGCCCTTTCGTCGTTTGCGGTGCCCGTCATTCCTATCGGCCACATCGCCTATCCGCAAAGCGCGGCCAGCAGACGCAGCTCGAGAGGCGGGCCACGGGCGGTGTCATGTGGCCGGATCACGCCTGGGCACAGGCTGCTCGGTGGGGAGCACAGCGACGTCTTCCGATCACATTGCCGCAATATGTATTTCGTGATGCGTTCTATAAGCCCATAAACGTTTCCATATCCGTGCGCCCCCCTAGACTGGAATCCGACAGTCCAAAACAACGAGGAGACGCACGATGTCCGCGACAAACCACACGCCCGATCTGCAGGCGGCCGACCCGGTCAATGAATGCCCCCCAGGGGGCCGCCTCTTCACCCTGGCCCTGCAGCACGTGCTGGTGATGTACGCCGGCGCGATCGCGGTGCCGCTGATCGTTGGCGGCGCGCTCAAGCTGCCCAAGGATCAGATCGCGTTGCTGATCAACTCCGATCTGCTGTGCTGCGGCCTCGTCACCATCATCCAGGCCCTGGGCGTCGGCCGCTTCGGCATCCGCCTGCCGATCATGATGGGCGTCACCTTCGCCGCGGTCGGCCCGATGGTGGCGATGGCCACCAATCCGGCACTCGGCATCAATGCCATCCTCGGCTCGGGCATCGCCGCAGGCGTGTTCGGCATCCTGTTCGCGCCGCTGGTTTCACGCGCACTACCGCTGTTCCCGCCGATCGTCACCGGCTCCATCATCTCGGTGATCGGCATCTCGCTGATGCCGGTCGCCATCAACTGGTCCGCCGGCGGCCAAACGAGAATCCGCGACGCGGCCACCGGCCAGTTGATCGACAACCCGGCCTACGGCTCGCTCGAACACCTGGCGATCGCCGGCATCGTGCTGCTGATCGTGCTCGCCATCACCCGCTACGGTCGCGGCTTCATGTCCAACGTCGCAGTGCTGCTGGGGATGGCGGTGGGTTTCGCGATCTCCATCGCCATGGGCAAGGTCAGCTTCGACGGCCTGGCCGACATGCCGTGGATCTCGCTCGTGACCCCGCTGCACTTCGGCATGCCGATCTTCGACCTCGTCTCCATCGCCACCATGTGCCTGGTGATGGTGGTCGTCATGGTCGAGTCATTGGGCATGTTCCTCGCGCTGGGCGAACTCACCGGCCGTCAGCTCACCCGCGAGGACCTCACTCGCGGCCTGCGCACCGACGGGCTCGGCACCTTGATCGGCGGTTTCCTGAACACCTTTCCGCACACCTCGTTTTCGCAGAACGTCGGCCTGGTGGGTGTCACCGGCGTCAAGAGCCGCTGGGTATGCGTTGTCGGCGGCGCCATCCTGATGGCCTTCGGCCTGTTCCCCAAGATGGCGCTGATCATCGCTTCGGTGCCGCAGTACGTCCTCGGCGGCGCCGGCCTCGTCATGTTCGGCATGGTCGCGGCCACCGGCATCAAGATCCTGCTGTCGGCCGACCTGCGCACCAACCGCTTCAACCTCTACATCGTCGCGCTGTCGGTCGGTGCCGGCATGATCCCGATGGTGGCGCCGAAGTTCTTCCAGCAGATGCCGCACGCACTGGAGCCGCTGCTGCACAGCGGTATCCTGCTGGCAGCATTGACCGCCGTGAGCCTGAATCTCTTCCTCAACGGCACCCGCCGCAACGGCAGCGCCGACGATCTGATGCAGCCTGCGCACGCGCACTGACGGCCGGGCCCTGATCCCGCCTGATCGAGCCGCAGGGCGGTGTCCACCGATGGGCGCCGCCCCCTCAATTCAGGACGCACGTGCCATTTCGTCGAACACCCGGTAACGATTCTTGCCGCTCACCTTGGCCGCATACATCGCCTGATCGGCCTGGCGCAACAACTGCTCGGCTTCGATCGGCTCGACCTGCGGGAAAAACGCGATGCCGATGCTGCCCGAAACCTTGACCGATGCATCGGGGAACACCACCGGTTCGTTGATGGCAGCAAGCAACCGGTCCAGTGCCTGCTCGACGCCCTTGCGGTCGTCCAGCGACCCCATGACGGCGACGAACTCGTCGCCGCCGAGCCGTGCAATCGTGTCTTCGGTGCGCAGGCAGTTCTTCATGCGCCTGGAAACCGTCTGCAGCAGGTTGTCGCCGGCATCGTGGCCGTACGCATCGTTGACGGCCTTGAATCCGTCCAGATCGATGAGCGCCACTGCAACGAGCTTGCCGGTACGCTGGCCGTGGGCGAGTGCCTGCTCCATGCGGTCCGCGAGCAAGGTGCGGTTGGGCAGGCCGGTCAGCGGGTCGAAGTGGGCGAGCCGGCGCAGGCGCTGCTCGTTCTCCTTCTGCCGGGTGATGTCCGAGAACAGGGCGACGTAATGCGACACGGTCCCTGCTTGATCGCGCACCAAGCTGATGGCGATCGTCTCGGCGAACGCGCGGCCCGACTTGTGCCTGTTCCAGATCTCGCCTTCCCAGTGCCCCTTCTCCACGAGCTCGGCCCAGAGCGACTCGTAGAATGCGGCGTCGTGACGACCCGACTGCAACACCCTGGGAGTCTTGCCGATGATCTCTTCACGCGACCAGCCGGTGATGTGGCTGAAGGCGTCGTTGACTTCGATGATGCGGCCGCCGGCATCGCTGATGATGATGCCCTCACGCGCGCTGCTGAAGACGCTGGCGGCCAGCTCCAGCTTGGTCTGGGCGAGCTTGCGTTCGGTGATGTCGGTGCAAGAGCCGACGATTTCAACCACGGCTCCGGCGTCATCGCGCACGGCACTGAGCTGCAGCTCGATCCAGCTCACGCCGTTAGCCTTGCGCGCGAGGCGATACGCGCCACGCAGCACGCCTTTGAATCCGCCGCTGCGCCAGGCGGAAAACGCCTCGCGCAACGCCCCCTGCTGCTCCGCGTGGATGCCATCCAGCCAGTGCTGCAGGTCCGTCCTGTCGTCACCTGACGACAACCCGAGCAGCGCGCCGGCATTCGGGCTGAGGAAAGTGCCCTGCAAGGTCTGCGCATCCAGCGCGAAAACCACCGAGGGATTGTTGCGCAGCAAATCCGACAGCCGCTTCGACTGCGCGCGCTGGGCATCGATCAGGTTGCGGATTTCCTCGGCCATGGTGTTGAACTGCAGCCCGACCTGCCTGAGTTCGTCCCTAGACTCTATGCCCACCCGTACACCCAGCTTGCCGCTCGCAAACGCGGTACTGCCGCGGCTCAGTTCAGCAACGGCGCGGCGGATCGACACGTACATGGCGCTGAACAGCGTGGCGACGACGAGGAACAGGGCGACGAAGGCGGCGACGTTCTCGCGCAGCCGCTGCCTGAGCTCGTCGAGGCGCGCATCGAGCATTGCCAGTGACCCCGGATAGAGGCGCGAGCGATGGATCTCAGCAGCTTGCGCGATGACCGAACTGGCCAAGGTGAAGAACTCGTTCACATCGGTCACTGGGGGCGCGACTGCGGGGTCGGAATGGAGCGAGGCCCTGAGGGAATCGACAAGGGTGCGAAGCTTGCGCACCTCGGGCCGATCATTGCTCAGGATGTCAGGCTGCGTCGCGGAGATGCGCTCGACGCGATCATTCAAGGCAGTCTCGGCGACGTCCAACGCAGCCATGCGCGAGGCCAGCTCGAAGCGGGTGCGCACGCTGACCCCGCCACCGAGCGCGTTGCCGATCGCGAAGCCGCGCAGGTTCGCAATGCTCTCGACGAACTCGGGCAAGGTGCGCAGTTGCATCAAGTTGAGGTGGAACAGGGCGGGACTCGCCTCGGAAGCCAGGCTCGACTGGTCGCCGATATCGACGATGAACGCAAGCAACTTGCGGATTGCTGCGGTATGCATGTCGAAGCTGTGCCGGGCATCGGCGCGGCCATCGGTGCTGTCCATGGCGCCCTTGAGCTCTCCGCGCAGCGCGTCCCAGCGCGGGCGAAGGCCGCGGAGCGAATGCGTCCGCGCAAGCGACTCGTCCAGCCGATCGATTCCGCGGCGGACAGCGGCAGCCTGTTGTGGCAAGCGGGGTGCAAAACCGCCCCCATGCTTCAGCGCGGCGTATGCGATGCCGCGCTCGAGCTGGACCTCCAGCAGCAGGTTCAACGCATCGTCGGCCACGGCGAGACCTGCGATCTTGTGCTCGGTCGCCACGATCTGCTCGCGATAGCTGGCGTTGATCTGTTGAAGAAACACCAGCATCGCGGCGACGAACACGATCGCCACGGTCGCGAATTTCCAGCGGTAGCTCAGGCGGTCGAGAAGTCTGACGATGGTCCGAAAGGGCCTGAGGATGAAAGGCATCGAGCGTGAGTGAGGCGGCGAAGTGTGCCGATCCGGCAAGCTGCGATCTTATCCTCCAACCAGGCCGATGCCTGCGGAAAAGAGCACGATGATCGGGCGGACGCACCGCGAGGGCGTCACAGGCATCGCCTGCGCGAAGCGCCGACGATCGGGGCAGTCAGCCCAGGGTCGCCGTTGCCAGTTTGGCACCGAAGCCGATGAATACACCGCCGACACCGGCCGTCGCACCTGCGGCGACCCGGCGATGGCGGCGGAATTGCGCAGCGAGCCGGGTGCCGGCGAAGATCAGCATCGACAGGTACAGCACGCTGCACACCTGGACGATGGCACCCAGGATGAGGAAGGACAGCCCGGGATGGGCATAGGCCGGATCGACGAACTGGATGAAGAAGGACACGAAGAAGAGGATGGCCTTCGGGTTCATCAGGCTGATGATCAGCGCCGTGCGGAACGGATGCGGCGTGCCGCGCACGTCGGGATAGCGAGGGCTCTCGTCCTCGCGCTGCTGCGCCGGGCCGGACCGGCTGCGCCAGGTTGCCAGCGCCGCGCGCAGCAGGCTGAAGCCGACCCAGCTCAGGTAGGCGGCACCCGCATACTTGATGGCCATGAACAGCTCCGGCGTGGCGCGCAGCAGCGACGCGGTACCCGATGCCGTCAGCAGCATCAGGATGGTGTCGCCGACGAAGATCCCGCATGCCCCGCGATAGCCCGCAGCCACACCCCAGCGCGACGCCGTCGCCATCACGTAGAGCGAGTTCGGCCCGGGCAGCAGCACGATGAAGACCGTGCCGAGAATGAAGGTCGCGAGATCGGTGATGCCGTAGAACATGGCTTCTCTGGAAACGACAGGATGGGAACGGGAGCACACTTTGCCACGCTGCGCGGCCCGCTTCCACTTTCCACCGCGGCTGAGCGCCGGGGCGTGAACGTCAATCAGCGTCGCGTGTGCGCCGGGACTGCCACAACGCCGCGAGGCTGATGAGCGCCAGTGCTCCGCCGATCAGCATCATGCCGGCCAATTCGATGCCGTCGGGGCGCTCGCCCAGTTCCAGCCACCCGGCCAGCGCCCCGATCATCGGAACGCCCAGCGTCGACAGGCCGGCAACGCCGGTGGGCAGATGCTGCAGCACGTAAAGCCACAGCAGCCAGGCGAGGCCGGTCGCGAGCACCGCGTTGAAGGCCAGCGCGCCGAAAAAGTAAGGTGCAGGATCGATCGGCCGCGACGGATGCAGGAGCGCGACCACGCACAGCGCGAGCGCTCCGAACAGCATCTGCCAGGCGGTGAGCGACAGCAGTTCGAAATCATGGTCGCGCCGCATGCATTTGGCGAGCACGGTCGCTGCAGCCCAGGAAAGTCCGCCACCGATCGCGAGCAGATTACTCAGTGCAGTGCCATGGCCCGCCCAGGGCTCGAGCACCAGCACGAGACCGACCGCGGCGACGGCGATCGCCAGCCATTGGGTCCCGCGCACTCGCTCTCCCAGCGTCCAGCGCGCCATCGGCACGACCCAGAACGGCATCGTATACACGAGCACCGCCGTCTTGCCCGCGCCGCCCGCCACCACCGCCCACTGGATCAGGGCGGTGAATGCGGCCGTCTGCAGCAGGCCGAGCAGCACGACTTTCGCCGGCGCAACCAGCTTCATCGGCCGGCGCAGGACCGCCAGCACCAGGAACAAGGTGGCGGCACCGAGCAGCGTCCGCACAGCGGAAAAATCGAAGGGGTCGACGTACAGGATGACCTGCTTCATCACCACCCAGTTGTAGCCCCAGATGAGTGACATCAGGATCAGGGCGAGCGCGGCCAGCGGCGTGGAGCGGACGGATTGCATACGGAATCTCTCAACAATGGCGCGAGCCGGAATTGCGGCGTGGCGGCGCGAGATGATCACCCCGTGCCGCCTGCCTCAGGATATGCGCGACCTGATTCGCACTATCAGGAGGGGTTCAGCCGGTAGCGGAGGCGCAATCCTAAACTCCGCGCGGTCTTCATGCACCAGAGGAGTGCTCGATGCTGCTCGGCCTGTCGCTGTTCTATGTCGGTGCGGTCCTGATCCTCAATGGCCTGTGGATGCTGGGCCGGATCGCCGATCGCGAGATCACCATCATCAACCTGTTCACCGGTGGCCTCACCCTGCTGGTGTCGCTGAAGCTCGCCTTCGGCGCGGGCGCGGACGGGGCTTCCATCAAGGCCGCCGCGCTATCCCTGCTGTTCTCCTTCACCTACCTGTGGGTGGCGTTCAACCGCCTGAGCGGCGCAGACGGCCGTGGCCTGGGATGGTTCAGTCTCTTCGTCGCGGTGACCGCGGTACCGGTCGCGATCGATTCCCTGCGCATCGCATCGACGACCTGGGACTGGTGGCTGGGCCTGTCGTGGGCAGCGTGGGCGATGCTTTGGCTGCTCTTCTTCCTGGCGCTGGCGCTGCAGAAACCGATCACGCGCCTGACCGCGGTCGTCGCCATCGGCCAGGGCATCCTCACCGGCTGGCTGCCCGGCTACCTGTTGTTGACCGGCGCGCTGCGCTGACCCTTCGACGACGCTACCGCCACGCGCGCCACGCCCTTACCCAGGCCGCACCGTTCCTGCGAACGCACGGCGCGCGGGCCCTTGAAGTACTCGGCGCGCGGCCGCGCGAAGCGGATGATCCCGGATGCTGCAGCGCGACAATATAAGTTTGCTGATTCCAGTCATCAATCAAGCTCGCACCAGCATCAGGATCCGATCCCTAGACTGCCGCTCAGGTCAGCGTACCCAAGCCGACAAGACACAAACGACATGAGCAAGGAGACGACCATGTCAGACCACGCGCTGGATGGCGGCACCGCGAGGGTGCACCCGGTCGACCAGAAACTGCCCGGTGGCCGTCTTGCCGCGCTAGGCATGCAGCATGTGCTCGTGATGTACGCGGGGGCGGTGGCCGTCCCGCTGATCGTAGGCCGCGCGCTCAATCTTGCCCCGGAGCAGGTGGCGATGCTGATGGGGCCGATCCCGATGGCCGAAAACGCCAACTACGGCGCGCTCGACACCATGGGCGTGGCGGCATTCGTTCTGGCGGTGATCCTGCTGCTGGTGCGCTACGGCCGCGGCTTCGTCGCCAACATCGCGGTGCTGCTGGGCATCGTCGTCGGCTGCGTGGTGACGGTGGCGATGGGCAAGATGCACTTCGACAAGGTCGCCAACGCCCACTGGTTCGACATCGTCACGCCGTTCGCCTTCGGCATGCCGACCTTCGACCCGGTGATGGTGCTCACCATGGCGCTGGTCATGGTGGTGGTGATGATCGTGTTCGTGCTCGGTGGCGCCGGCCTGGTGAGGTTCGGCATGGTCGCGGCGACCGGCATCCGCATCCTCGGCAACGTCGATTTCCGCGGCAACCGCAACAACCTGTACATCGTCGCGCCGTCGATCGCCTTCGGCCTGATGCCGCTGGTTGCGCGGCGCTGGATGCAGCACATGGCCCACAGCCTGCACCCGCTGTTCGAATCCGGAATCCTGCTGACCGCGATCTCTGCGGTCGCACTGAACCTGTATTTCAACGGCGGCAAGGAAGACAAGGCCGGCGCCCTCGAAGCGGCCAAGGCGGCCGAAGCTCACTGACCCCTGACTGACTCATAACGACAAGCAAGACGGAGACATCCTCATGAAAGCGCGACGCATCGCCGCAGCCTTGGCCCTCGCCTCCCTCGCCGCCCCTGGCGCCCAGGCCGCGACCTGGAGCGACACCTTCATCGGTTACCGCTACAGCGGCGAATTCCGGGAACCGAGCAACCGTAACGAGATCGAGAAGAACGTCCTGCAATTCACCCATGCCAGCGGATACTCGATCGGCCAGAACTTCGTGAATCTGGATGTCCTGCAGTCGGACTCCAACGATCCCGCCAATCGCAGCAAGGATGGCGCCACCGAGTTCTACCTGACCTACCGCCACCAGGTTTATCTCGGCAAGGCCTTCGACAGGAAACTGTCCTTCGGCCCGGTAAAGGAAGTCGCGCTGACCGCCGGTTTCGACCTCAACAGCAAGAACACCGAGTTCGCGCCGCGCAAGCGCCTGCTCGTGGCCGGTCCGACGCTGAAATTCGACGTCCCGGGCTACCTCGACGTCAGCCTGCTCTACGGCAAGGAGTGGAACCACTGCGGCCTGATCGACAAGCTCTGCCCGGACCACGACATCTCCTTTGATCCGCAGTGGATCCTGAGCGTGGCCTGGGGCATCCCGTTTCAGGTCGGCCCGGTGCCGCTGAAGTTCCAGGGCTTCCTCAACTACAACAGCGAGAAGGGCAAGGACTACGCCGGCGTAAAGACCGAGGCGGAGACCTTGATGCGCACCTCGCTGATGGCGGACGTCGGGCAGATGGCGACGGGAAGGAAAAACGTGTTCTTCATGGGCATCGGCTACGAACTGTGGCTGAACAAATTCGGCAACCATGCTTTCGCCAACGGTCGCGAGAAGCCGGGCATCAACACCTACGCCCCGACCTTGCAGATGGAATGGCACTTCTGATCGCGGGCTGAAGACAACCTGCGGGGCCGGGCCCGCTCCGCCCACCAGTGACAGCAGGCCCGGCTTGTCTGTTTCGGTAACGGACAGGACGCCTATTCGACGGCATCGGGCGGAAGTTCCTGCTTGCGCGGGCGCCGGCCACGGGTAGTCTGTTTGCGCGGCTTCTTTTCCGCCGCAACCTCCGTCGCAGGCGCAGCGCCCTCGGACAGCACCGGTTGTGCATGGAGCGCCGTCTCCACGCGCTGATCCGTCACCGCGGCTTCAGCATTGTCGCCGCCGCTCGTCTCCTCTTCGCCCTTGCGGACGCGCTTGCGCGCCGGAGCGGATTTGCGCTTACGCGCCCTGCCGCTGTCGCCAGCCGCTGTAGCGGCCCCCCCGGCCGACACGTCGCCACTCGCTTCCACTGAAACTGCGTGCCCCTCGGCCTCGATAGCAGGCCCCTGGGGAGCAGCCGCTGCCTCGATCGGCATCTCCGCGCGCGCATCAGCCGCGCTCGGTCCTCCTTCACCCGACCCCTCAAGCGCTACGGGGATCGCCTCACCCGCCTTCCGGCCTCGACGACGCCCCTCCTTTGCCGGCTTGCGCCCGCCTTCAGCGGACGCAACATCCGCCGCCGCCCCGGCCGTTTGCGTCGGCGTACCGCTGTCGACACCGACTTCCGCAACTTCGCCGGATGGGCGGTCATTGGGCACTTCATTGCGCACGGTTTCGCCATGCGCGCGCGACACGAAGGTGCGCCCCTTCTCGTCCCGGGTGAAATCGAGCAGGCCGCGTGACCGCGCCTCTTCGAGCAGGTTGCCAAACGCACGGAAGCCGTAATACGACTCGCTGAAATCGGGCTTGCGCCGCTTCATCGCTTCCTTGAGCACCGAGGCCCAGATCTTGCCGGTGTCGCCACGCTCGGCATACAGCGCATCGAAAGTCTGCACGGCAAAATCGATCGCCTGCGCCTTGCGCGCCTCGACTTCCTCGCGCCGGCGTCTTTCGTCTTCTGGCGAGCGTTTGGCCGACGCCGGCGTCTCGCGCGCTTCCTTGCGCGCATTGCGCTGGCTCTCGCGCACGAGGTCGTCGTAAAAGATGAACTCGTCGCAGTTGGCGATCAGCAAGTCCGAGGTCGATTGCTTCACGCCCACGCCGATCACCTGCTTTGCGTTCTCGCGCAACTTGGAAACCAGGGGCGAAAAGTCGGAATCGCCACTGATGATCACGAAGGTGTCGACATGCGATTTCGTGTAGCACAGATCGAGCGCATCGACCACCAGCCGGATGTCCGCGGAATTCTTTCCGGACTGGCGCACATGCGGGATCTCGATCAGCTCGAAATTGGCCTCGTGCATGGAGGCCTTGAAACTCTTGTAGCGATCCCAGTCGCAGTACGCCTTCTTGACGACGATGCTGCCCTTGAGCAGCAGGCGTTCGAGCACGCGCTTGATGTCGAACTTCTCGTAGTTCGCATCGCGCACGCCGAGGGCGACGTTCTCGAAGTCGCAGAACAGCGCCATGCTGACGCTGTCGGACGATGAGGCCATGTTGTTCTCCAATGGGTCCGCGAACGCGTTCCGCGTGGCGGACGAGTTTTCATTCGAGGTCGCGCAACCGCTCCAGCGCTTCCTCGACCCGCTCGACTGCGATCACCCGCATCCCTTCGGGCGCCTGCTTGGGCGCGTTGGCCTTGGGAACGATGGCGACGTCGAAGCCGAGCTTGGCTGCCTCCTTCAACCGGTCCTGGCCCCGCGGCGCGGGACGGATCTCGCCAGCCAGGCCCACCTCGCCGAACACCGCCAGCCCCCGCCGCAGCGGCCGGCTGTGCAGCGAGGACACGATGGCAAACAGGATGGCGAGGTCGGCTGCGGGCTCGGCGATTTTCACACCGCCCACCGCGTTGACGAAGACATCCTGATCGAAGCACGCGATGCCCGCATGTCGATGCAGCACCGCCAGCAGCATCGCCAGCCGGGTTTGCTCCAGCCCCACCGACAGCCGCCGCGGATTCGGGCTATGCGCAGCATCCACCAGCGCCTGGATCTCGACCAGCAGCGGGCGCGTGCCCTCCTGCGTCACCAGCACGCAACTGCCGGGCACCTGCTGGCCATGCTGCGACAGGAAGATCGCCGAGGGATTGGACACGCCACGCAGGCCGCGCTCGGTCATCGCGAACACGCCGAGCTCGTTCACGGCGCCGAAGCGGTTCTTGAACGCACGGATCAGCCGGAAGCTGGAGTGCGTGTCGCCCTCGAAGTACAGCA
Organism: Pseudomonadota bacterium; assembly: GCA_018240585.1. Lineage (GTDB taxonomy): Bacteria > Pseudomonadota > Gammaproteobacteria > Burkholderiales > Rhodocyclaceae > Thauera. The sequence continues at coordinate 11,603 of JAFEFM010000468.1, read as the reverse complement.
CGGTGTCGACGATGTGCTCCAGCACCCTCGGACCGGCAAGCGTGCCGTCCTTGGTGACGTGGCCGACGATGATCAGGCTGGTGCCGCTCTGCTTGGCGAAGCGGGTGAGCTGTGCCGCACACTCGCGTACCTGCGCCACCGAGCCGGGCGCCGACTGCAGGGCCTCCGAATAGACCGTCTGGATCGAATCGATCACCGCCACGCGCGGACGGCTGTCGCGCAGCGCAGCCAGAATGCGCTCGAGATTGATCTCGGCCAGCATCTGCAGGGGCGATGGCGGCAATTGCAGCCGCTGCGCGCGCAGCGCCACCTGCTCGCCCGACTCCTCGCCGCTCACGTACACCGCGCTCTGGCTGCCGGCCAGGTGCGACAGGGCCTGCAGCAGCAGCGTGGACTTGCCGATGCCGGGGTCGCCGCCAATGAGCACGACCCCGCCGCTCACCAGGCCGCCGCCCAGCACGCGATCGAATTCGTCGAGCCCGGTCGGTTGCCGCGGCTCCTCGCGCGGCTGCAGCTCGGAGAGCGGCTGCAGGCGGCTGGCTTGGCCGGCGATTGCGGCGAAGCGCCCGCCCGCTGCCGGAGCCTGCTCCACCACGCCTTCCACCAGCGTGTTCCAGGCCTGGCACTGGGGGCACTGGCCCTGCCAGCGCACAAGCTGTGCGCCGCACTCGGTGCAGACGTAGGCCGTGCGCGATTTCGCCATCAATCAGCCCCGTAAACTTCCCGCTCCATCTTCGCCATTTCGTCACAGGCAAAATCGGCGAAGGTCGTGATCAGCCGCGAGCGGAACTTGTCCCGCGGGATGATGACCTCGAGCGGGGTGAACATCTGTGGTTCGAGCGGCACCGCCACCAGCCTGCCCTCGCGCACGTCGCGCCGGATGGCGACGCGCGAGGCGATGGCAAAGCCCAAGCCTTCCGCGGCGAGATGCTTCACCGTTGCCAGACTGCCCAATTCCGCGCAGATGGGCACTTCACTCATCTGGATGCCCGCTGCAGCGAAAAACTCTTCCGAGAGCTGGCGGATGGCGTTGCCGCTGTCACGGTTGATGAAAGGATGCCCCACCAGATCGCCCGCCTTGACCCGCTCGAAGCGCGCCAGCGGATGATCCGCGCTGCAGATGACCATCAGCTCGTCACGTGCTGCAGCGCGCCGCTCGATCGAATTCTGGTCGCTCACGATCTCGATCAGGCCGATGTCCAGGTCGCGCGCCGCCACGCGATCCTCGGTGAGCTGCGAGTTGCCGACGACGACGCGCGGCACCACGCGCGGATAACGCCGCTTGAAGCCTTCCAGCAGGCGCGGCAGCCAGTAGGCGGCGATCGTCGTGCTGGTGCCGATGTTGAGCGTGCCGGCCAGCTCGTCGGTCAGCTCCGAAACGCGCGACTCGAGCTCTTCCGACAGGCCCAGGATGCGCTCAGCGTAGGCAAGCACGAGCTCACCGGCCGGCGTCAGGCTGATCTTGCCGTGCCCGCGATCGAGCAATCGGGTGTCGAAGTGCTCCTCCAGCTGTTTGATCTGGAAAGTGACCGCCGGCTGCGTCATGAAGAGATGCTCGGCCGCGCGAGTGAAGGAGCCGTGTTTCGCCACGGCGTGAAAAACCTGGAGTCTGCGATCTGCCATGCTCGTGATAAGCGTGATTTATGAACGGAATTAGATCACAAAAGTCGCTCGATCTCATCACCACATCGACGCCACGCCGGCAGCGGCGCACCACAAGGCCCGCGGCTTCGTGTTATAAACCGCGCTCCCGATATCGCGACGTTCGACCCACACGATGCCGCTCGGCTTCTACATCATCATGGCAGCGCAGTTCTTTTCCGCGCTCGCCGACAACGCCCTGCTCATCGTCGCGATTGCCCTCCTGCGGGACATGTCCTCGCCCGCCGAATACGAACCGCTGCTGAAGCTCTTCTTCACGCTCTCCTACGTCGGCCTGGCGGCCTTCGTCGGCGCCTTCGCGGACTCGATGCCGAAGTGGCGAGTGATGCTGTTCAGCAACACGATCAAGATCGGCGGCTGCCTGATGCTGTTCCTCGGGGTGCATCCACTGTTTGCCTATGCGGTGATCGGCCTCGGCGCTGCCGCCTATTCGCCCGCCAAATACGGCATCCTGACCGAATACCTGCCGCACCGCCTGCTGGTCGTGGCCAATGGATGGATCGAAGGCCTCACGGTGGGCGCGATCATCCTGGGCACGGTGCTGGGCGGCATCCTCATCCGCAGCGACGTTTCCGCTTGGCTGCTCACCCTGCACCTGCCGCTGGTGAATTCCGCTTTCGAGGCGGGCGTGCTGGTGATAGGCACACTCTACCTGCTCGCCGCGGGCTTCAACTTCTACGTGCCCGACACCGGGGTCGACCACAAGCCGCTGAAGAACAACCCGCTCTACCTGATCCACGACTTCAACCACTGCCTCAAACTACTGTGGCGCGACAGGCTCGGCCAGATCTCGCTCGCCGTCACCACGCTGTTCTGGGGCGCGGGCGCGACCCTGCAGTTCATCGTCATCAAGTGGGCGGAACACAACCTCGGCCTGTCGTTGTCCCAGGCTTCGATGCTCCAGGGCGTGGTCGCCATCGGCGTGGCGATCGGCGCAGTGCTCGCGGCGCGTCTCGTCACCCTGCGTCGCGCGGTCCAGGTCATCCCTCTCGGCATCGCGATGGGCCTTGTGGTGCTGGTGATGATAGGCGTGACCGACTCCCGTGTCGCGATGGTGCTGATGGTGATCGTGGGCGGCCTCGCCGGCTTTTTCGTCGTGCCGATGAACGCCCTGCTGCAGCACCGCGGGCACATCCTGATGGGTGCCGGGCACTCGATCGCGGTGCAGAACTTCAACGAGAACCTGTCCATCCTGGTGATGACGGGCACCTACGCCGTGCTGATCATGCTGGGCCTGTCGATCAACGCGGTGATCGTGCTGTTCGGCCTGTTCGTCGCGATTTCGATGTATCTCGTGAAGCTGCGCCACCAGGCCAACCAGCGCGAACACGACGCGGTCTCGCTGCTGGAAGACCACCCCCACTGACGGACGACGGCCCGCCCGGATGATGCGGCGGCATCCCGCGCCGGCGCTCCGTCACTGACGCCAGGCCCCGCCGCTGTCCCACGATGTCAGGCCTTGGCTGGCTGTGCCATGCAACGCCGTGCAAAGCACAGGTCTTCCCACGCTTTGCCCTTGTCCTGCGGGTTGCGCAGCAGATAGGCCGGATGGTAGGTCACCAGCACGGGCGTGCCGCGATGCTCGAACAGTCTTCCACGCGCTGCGCCGATGCGCACCTCGGTGCCCAGCAGCGCCTGCGCCGCCGGCCTTCCGAGCGCGACCAGCAGCCTCGGCTGCACCAGATCGATCTGCCGCTCGAGGTATGGCAGGCAGGCGGCGATCTCGCCTGCCTCGGGCGTGCGGTTGTGCGGCGGTCGGCATTTCACCGCGTTGGCGATGTAGACGTCTTCGCCGCGCCTTAAACCGATCGCAGCAAGCATGTTGTCCAGCAGCCGCCCCGCCTGGCCGACGAAAGGCTCGCCGCGCAGATCCTCCTCCGCCCCCGGACCCTCGCCCACCAGCATCCAGCGCGCGCGGCGGTCGCCGACGCCCGGAACGGTCTGGCTGCGCCGCTCACACAACACGCACGCGCGGCAGTCGCGGATGTCGGTCACGAGTTCGTCCCATCCCAGCGCTGCGATGCGCCGCACGCGCTCGGCGGGATCGGCCGGATCCCGTTCGCCCCGCGGGTGCTGCAGCATTGGATCGCGCAAGGCCGCTGTCTCGCCGGCGATGCGGCCGCCGGGCGCGGGCTGGCGCATTCCTCCGCCGGATGGCCGCAGGTGCGTCTCGGCAGGCTGGGGGTCGTTGCCCGAGGCCGGTCGGGGCGAAACCGCGTTCAGTCCGGCCGGGGCACGCGCATCGACTGCTGCGTGCACCGGCGCTGAGGCCTCGGGCGCTTGCACCGTGGATTCATCGGCGTGCTTCTCGGCCGCGGCGCCATCGTCGCTGCCGCGCAGGCGCCAGATCGGCCCCAGCCCCATCTCGCGCAGCACCGCAGCGCGGCGCCCACCCGCCGGCGATGGCCGCGCGGTGAATACGCTCACAGCACGCACCTCATCACGATCGCATCCTCGCGGCCATTGACCGCCGGGTAATAGTCGCGGCGACGACCGATGTGCTCGAAACCCTGCTTCCGGTACAGCGCGAGGGCTGCCGCGTTCGATGGACGCACCTCCAGGAAGAACTGCGTCACACCGTGGCGCCGCGCCTCCTTGCGGAGATGATCGAGCAGCGCCGCACCGTGGCCCTGCCCCTGGGAACTGCGCTCGATGCTGATGTCGAGCAGATGGGCTTCATCGAGCACCCTCATCATCACCGCGTACCCCGCACGACGGCCGTTCACCTTCAGGATCCAGCAGCCGTGTCCGGCAACCAGTGAGTCGACGAAATTGCCGCGCGTCCAGGGGAAGGCGTGCAGCTCGCGCTCGCAGGCGACGACCCAGTCGATATCCTGTTCCGTCATCGGAACGAACTGCATGCCCGAGGCCGAGCCCTGCAGCTTCAAGCCCTGCCTCCGCTGGCAAGTCTTTCGGCCGTGGTGAGCGCAACCTTGTCGCGCACATAGAGCGGTGCGGCATGTTGCGGGGCAACCGCGTCGCCGCGCCGTAGACGGTCCACCGCAAGGCGTGCGACCTGGCCGGCGCGCGCAATCGCATGCGCATCGTCACCGGCAAGCGTCGCCCCAAGCCGCGAACGCAGGGCCTCACCGTGAACCGCGAACCCAGAGCCGATACCGAACCACTGCCCGTCGCGCACCGGGAGTGCTTCGGGCCGTGCACAGGCAGGCTCGCCTACCGCCACAAGGGTGCCGTCGCCGTTCCGCTCGTAGGCACAGAAATAGAGCTCGCCCAGTCGCGCGTCGGTGACTGCCAGGATGCGCTGTTCGAGACACGGCGAAGCGAGCGCCTCGAGGCTGCATACAGGGATCACCCCGAGCCCGCCGCCGAGCGCCAGGCCTTGAGCAACGCCACATGCAAGTCGCAGGCCGGTGAATGCGCCCGGCCCGCTGCCGAATGCGACGGCGTCAAGCCCGCCGACCGAAAGCCCCGCCTCGCCGAGCAGCCAGTCGATGGCCCGCAACACGCCTTCCGAGTGTGCGGCAACGCCGTCAAGCTCGCACTCGAGGACGCTTTCTCCGCTCAGCAGCGCAATGCTGCCGACCTCGCATGAGGTTTCGATCGCCAGAATGTTCATGGACCGGCATTCTACCGGCAGCGGTGCCTGCAGTCCTCTGCCGGCGCGCCTTGCGTCAGTTGCGCCGGCGGGGCAGGCGCTGATCGTCCGGATACGCTCCGCGCATCGCGTCGCGCACGTCCCGGCGAAGGGCGCTGCGCTCCTCGCTGCTGAGCTTGCGACGCGGCGCCGCGGATTCTTCACGTTCGTCGCGCGGCGTGAGGGATTCGCGCAGACCGGCAGGGCGCTCCAGCCGCTCGCGTTCGTTTCCACCCGCGTAAAAGCCGCCGAACAACGGTGGCTGCGCGTGCACGCTGAGGCTCATCAGCGGCAACCCGATGGCAAGCAGCAGACGCCGGAAACGGGTCTTGCTGCGGGAACGGGACGAGGCGGATGAGACGGGAAACTTCATCGCAGACTCGGGCGCCACGTGGGTGCCCGCGAACGTTGAATGTGGATGGGGCAAAAATACGGCAATCGGAGAGCGATGGGTAGCGTCCCACCGCCGTCCGCGGGGGCTTTTGTAAGCTCATGTTGCCCCCTCGCACTGCACTTACGAAGCGTTACCGTGCAGCCTGCCCAAGGCGCGCCGGGCCTACTGGCAAGTCCAATTCGGCGAGGATACGATTCGGCCCATGAATGCAAAAACCCGCTACCGCGTACTGCTCGTCGACGATGACGCTCGCCTGCGCGAGCTGTTGTCCCGTTATCTCCAGGAACAGGGATTCGCCGTGAAGGCGGTCGGCGATGCGCCGATGATGGATCGCGCGCTGCATCGCGAACACTTCGACCTCATCGTGCTCGATCTCATGCTTCCGGGAGAGGACGGCCTTGCCATCTGCCGTCGCCTTCGCGCGGCAGAGAACACCATTCCCATCATCATGCTGACGGCCAAGGGCGACGACGTGGATCGCATCCTGGGCCTGGAAATGGGCGCCGACGACTACCTGGCCAAGCCATTCAATCCGCGCGAACTCGTCGCGCGCATCCAGGCGGTCATGCGGCGCCAGCCCCAGACCCTGCCGGGTGCGCCCACGCCGGAAGACGAACTCATCTCCTTCGGTCACGTACAGGTGAATCTGGGCACACGCTCACTGACCCGCGATGGCGAAGAAATCCAGCTCACGACGGGCGAGTTCTCGCTGCTGAAGGTACTGCTGCAGCATCCCCGCCAGCCACTGTCGCGTGACAAGCTCATGGAACTCGCACGCGGCCGCGAGTATGGCGTGTTCGATCGCGCGATCGACGTGCAGGTATCGCGGCTGCGCAAGCTCGTCGAGGACGATCCGGCCAAGCCGCGCTACATTCAGACCGTCTGGGGCTTCGGCTACGTGTTCGTGCCTGACGACAGCAAATCCGCTGCCGACGACGCACCATAAGCCGGCGCCGCACATTTGATGTCGAGTTTCCTGCGCACATTGACCGCACCGCTTTCCCGATGGCTGCCGCGTTCGCTGCTTTGGCAGACCTTCATCCTGGTGGGGCTGCTGCTGATCGTCGCGCTGGGTGTCTGGTCGCAGATCTTTCGCTACTTCCAGGAGCCCGCGCGCGCGCGCGACGTCGCCCAGATGGTCGCAAGCGTGGTGAACCTGACACGCACTGCGCTGATCAACGCCGACGCTGAGCGCCGCACCGACTTGCTGATCGAACTCGCCGCGCTGGAAGGCATCCGTATCTACCCGGCCGAGCCTTCGGACGACATCGAACCATTGCCCGACACCCGTCCGATGAGCCTGCTCACCACACATGTGCGCCAGCAGCTCGGCGCACACACACGCTTTGCCTCGCGCTGGAAGTCGCTCGATGGTTTCTGGGTCAGCTTTCGCCTCGATCCGGAAGACAGCGCGGACGAATACTGGGTCATGCTGCCGGCAGACCGCATCGAGCAGCACCACGCATTCGAATGGCTCGCCTGGGGTGGCGCCGCCCTGCTGGTGGCCCTGGCGGGTGCCTTCCTCATCGTCTCGCGCATCAGCCGCCCCCTGCGCAACCTGACCCGCGCCGCGCTGATGGTGGGCAGCGGCCGCACGCCGCCCGTGCAGGCGGAGAAGGGACCGCAGGAAATCGCGGTCGTCGCGCGCGCCTTCAACCGCATGGCCGGGGAACTGGCGCGCACCGACGCCGATCGGGCACTCATTCTGGCGGGCGTATCGCACGACCTGCGCACTCCGCTCGCCCGCCTGCGGCTCGGGATCGAGATGTCCGGCGCGCCGGCGGGCGAAGTGCTCGCCATGGTTGCAGACATCGAGGAGATGGATCGCATCATCGGCCAGTTTCTCGATTTCGGCCGCGGCGACAGCCAGGAGCCTGCCCAGCCGGTCGACACCGCAGCGCTTGCGCGCGACGTCACCGAGCCCTACCGGCTCCGCGGCCTCGACGTCAGGATCGCCGCGCCAGACATGCTGGTCGCCGAGGCGCGAGCACTGCCGCTGCGCAGGGCACTTTCCAATCTGATCGACAACGCGCTGCGCTACGCCGGCGAGGAAAAACCGATCGACGTCCAGGTCTATTCCGAAGACAAGGACGTCTGCATCGAGGTCGCCGATCGCGGCCCTGGCATCCCCCCCGACCAGGTTGAACGCATGCGCCATCCCTTCACCCGGCTGGAAGAAGCTCGCTCCAACACCAAGGGCGCGGGCCTCGGTCTGGCGATCGTCGACCGCGTGATGCGCGCCCATCACGGCCGGCTCGACCTCTTGCCGCGCGACGGCGGAGGCCTGCGAGCCATTCTCCGCCTGCCGTCCGCGCCTGATTCCGCTGCGAAGACGGTCGCACCCGGTCACAGTGAACGGCCAGCGATGAAAGGCGGACAGGGATGAAGCCGATCATTGCCAACCACGGCCCAACGGCGACGAACCCGCAGGTCGCGCCGCAGTGGAAATTCCCGCGCGCAATTCGTGGAACTGATGAATAATCTGCGGCGCTCTTCAGCCAGCACACGCGAAAATCGCGCCCACCAAGCCGATCGACGAGCCTGGGCCGAAATCTGATCCAAATTCATGCAGCCTGAACCGAACTCCAAGCGTCCGCTTTCCCCCTACGAGCTGATCGGTGGCGAACCGACAGTGCGCGCCATCGTCAAACGGTTCTATGAATTGATGGACATGCTACCCGAGGCGTGGGATGTTCGCAGGATGCACGGAGAGGACCTTGCAGGATCCGAAGAGAAGCTGTTCCTTTTTCTATCGGGCTGGCTCGGCGGCCCGAATCTGTACGTCGAACGCTTCGGACCGCCCTTCCTGCGTGCACGCCATCTTCCGTTTTCGATCGGCCGTGCGGAGCGCGATCAGTGGATGTTGTGCATGCGCCAGGCTCTCGATGAATTCGTTCGCGATGCAGCGCTGCGCACACGTCTTGACGAATCCCTCGCTGCCCTCGCCAACCACATGCGCAATCGTGCCGAGACGCCTGCACCGACCGATGATGGCAGCGCAGGGTCAAAGCCATGAGGCTCCTCTATAATCCGCGTCCATGAAATTTCTTTTCGACCTCCTGCCGGTCATCCTGTTCTTTGCCACCTACAAGATCGCCGGAGCCAATCCGGATTCGGCCCAGGCACTGGCCACCCAGTGGTTCGGCAGCGGCATCGTGGCGACTCAGGCGCCCATCCTGATCGCCACCGCGGCCACCATCGTCGCCACCTTCCTGCAGATCGCCATTGTCTGGATCAAGCATCGAAAGGTGGATGCAATGCTGTGGGTCAGCCTCGCGATCATCGTCGTGTTCGGCGGTGCGACGTTGTTCTTCCACAACCCGACCTTCATCAAGTGGAAGCCCACCGCACTCTACTGGCTGTTCGGCGCGGTGCTGCTCGTGTCCGCCTCAGTGTTCAAGCGCAACCTCATTCGCAAGATGCTCGAGGCTCAGATCCAGTTGCCCGATTCGGTGTGGGCGCGGTTGAATCTGGCGTGGGCTGGCTTCTTCCTCGCCATGGGCCTCATCAACCTTTACGTCGCCTACAGCTTCAGCGAAGAGACCTGGGTCAACTTCAAGCTGTTCGGCGCCACCGGTCTGATGCTGGCCTTCGTGCTAGCCCAGGGCCTGTATCTATCGAGACACATCGAGGAAACCAACTGATGCTTTACGCCATGATCGGAGAAGACGTGCCGGGGAGCCTGGATGCACGCATGAGGGCACGCCCGGCTCACCTCGCCCGGCTCGAGGCGTTGCGCGACGAAGGGCGGCTGGTGCTGGCCGGGCCCATGCCCGCGATCGATTCGCCGGACCCGGGCCCGGCCGGCTTCAGCGGCACGCTGATGGTCGCGGAGTTCGAGTCGCTGGCAAGCGCCGAACAATGGTTTGCCGAAGATCCCTACGTCACTCAGGGCGTCTTCGCCCGCACGAGCGTCAAACCGTTCAGGAAGGCCCTGCCGTGACCGTCGCCGAAATGATCAGGGCGAGACTCGCTCCCTTGCAGCCCGAACGCGTCGAGATCGGCGACGACAGCGCACTGCACGCTGGCCACGCGGGCGCGCGCAGCGGCGGCGGACATTACCGCCTGCTGATCGTTTCGCAGCAGTTCGAATCCAGGAGCACGGTGGCGCGCCACCGCATGATTTATGACGCGCTTGGCGACATGATGAAGACTGACATTCATGCACTTGCCATCCGCGCCCTTTCGGCCACCGAGGCCATCAAGCAACTCAGTCACGAGGAACCCCGATGAAAAGTTTTCCGAGCCGTCTCGCCATCTCCCTGCTTGCCGGCTTCCTCACTCTTCCGGTGATGGCCGCCGAGCCGATCGCCACCGTCAATGGCACGGCCATCTCGGCTGCCCGCGCGGACGCGATGATCGCCGAACAGCGCGCCCAGGGAGCCCCCGAGAGCGCGCAACTGCGCGATGCCGTTCGCGAGGAGCTGGTCCGTCGCGAGGTGCTGAGCCAGGAGGCGTCGAAAAAGGGTTTCGACAAGAAGTCCGACGTGCAGGCGCAGATGGACATGGCCAAGCAGGCCATCCTGATCCGCGCCTACCTGCAGGACTATGTGAAGGCGAACCCGGTCACCGATGCGGAGTTGCGCAAGGAGTACGACAGCATCAAGTCCCGCATGGGTGACAAGGAGTACAAGCCGCGCCACGTACTGGTCGAGACTGAGGACCAGGCAAAGGCGATCATCTCCAAGCTGCAGAGCGGTTCCAAGTTCGAAGACCTGGCGAAGGAGTCGCGCGATCCGGGTTCGAAGGAGCGCGGCGGCGATCTCGGCTGGAGCAATCCGGGCATGTTCGTGAAGCCCTTCTCCGACGCGATGGTCAAGCTCGAGAAAGGCAAGTACACCACCACCCCGGTGAAGAGCGACTTCGGCTACCACGTGATCATGCTCGATGACGTGCGTCCGCTGCAGGCACCTTCGTTCGACGAAGTGAAGCCGCAACTGCAGCAGCGCCTGCAGCAGCAGAAGGTCGAAAAGCACGTGCTCGAGCTGCGCGGCAAGGCCAAGGTACAGTAAGCGCAACGCGCAGCGACGGGCCCGGCCCCGGTTCGCCGCACCGGGCACGAAAAGCAGAAGGCCGACGGATCGCTCCGCCGGCCTTCTTCATCTGCGCTTGCGTGCCGCGCGGCCTGGCGACCCCGCCAGGCCGCGCGGCAGTCAGCCCTCAGAACTGCTCTTCGGCAAGCTCCAGCGCGCCCGCAGCACCATTCACCACCGTGTACGACAGCCCCGGTGCCTCGGCCAACACGTGGTCGGCATAGAAGCGCGCCGTGACGATCTTGGCCTGCAGGAAACGCGCATCGCCCTCGCCTGCTGCAAGCTTCCGCTGCGCAATCAGCGCCGCGCGCCCCATCTGCCAGCCCCCCGCGACGATGCCGAGCAGCTTGAGGAAAGGCACGGAACCCACCGACGCCGCCTTGATGTCCTTGCCGTAGGTGGCGAGGATGTAGGCAACTGCGTCTTCCACCGCCGTGATCCCGGCGCCCAATGCCCGACGGATCGCCGCGAAGGCTTCGCCATCAGCGGAACCGAGCTCGGCCTCGACCTTGCGCATTTCGGCGACGACGCCAGCAATGGTCACGCCGTTTTCACGCGCGATCTTGCGCCCGATCAAGTCGTTGGCCTGGATCGCGGTAGTGCCTTCGTAGATCGGCGTGATGCGGGCATCGCGCAGATGCTGCGCTGCGCCTGTTTCCTCGATGAAGCCCATGCCGCCATGCACCTGCACGCCCACCGATGCCACGTCCACCGAGTTCTCGGTGCACCAGCCCTTCACCACCGGAATCATCAGGTCCACGAAAGCCTGGTTGCGCGCGCGCACTTCGGCATCCGCATGGCTGTGCGCCTTGTCGGAGGCGGCACCCACGACATAGGCCAGCGCCCGCATCGCTTCGGTCTTGCTCTTCATCGACATCAGCATGCGACGCACATCGGCATGGTGGATGATGCTGACCTT
>JAFEFM010000467.1 GCA_018240585.1 Pseudomonadota bacterium | reverse complement strand
CGGCGATGCGCCCCGCGCCCTTGGTGATCACCACGAAGTTGATGATGGTGAGGATCACGAACACCACGATGCCCACCGCGGTATTGCCGCCGACGAGGAAGTTGCCGAAGGCCTCGATCACCTTGCCTGCCGCGTCCGGCCCGGAATGGCCGTGCATCAGCACGATGCGGGTGGAGGCCACGTTGAGCGACAGCCGCAGCAGCGTGGTCACCAGCAGCACGGTGGGGAAGACGGAGAAGTCCAGCGGCTTCTTCGAATACATCGCCACCAGCATCACCATCACCGAGATGGCGATGTTGAAGGTGAAGAACACGTCGAGCAGGAACACCGGCAGCGGCAGCACCATCATCGACAGGATCATGACGATGAGCAGCGGCGCCGCCATCGGCCGCAGGTTGGCCGGCGTCAGCAGCTGGCGGATGTTGAGCGTGTCGTTGGTGGCCATGCGTCAGGCCTCGGTGCGAATGTTCATGTGCATGAATGGCGGCAGGCGCCGCGTCATTCCTCGGGGGCGCCCGGATCCAAGTCCTGTGGCACCGGCAGGTTGGTCGGAGCCTGCGGCGGCAGCCCGCCGCCGGCGGCCCAGGCGTCGAGCTGGTAGACGTAGGCCATCACTTCGGCCACCGCGGTATACAACGCTGCAGGAATCGCCTGTTCGAGCTCGCAGTGCGCATACAGCGCGCGCGCCAGCGGCGGCGCCTCGAGCAGCGGCACGTCACTTTCCCTGGCGACCTCGCGGATCTTCAGTGCCAGTTCGCCGCGCCCCTTGGCGACCACGACGGGCGCACCCATCCTGCCGGCGTCGTATTTCAGCGCCACCGAGAAGTGCGTCGGGTTCGTCACGACCACGTCGGCCTTGGGCACCTGGGCCATCATGCGGCGCCGCGCCATGTCGCGCTGCATGGCGCGGATGCGGCCCTTGATCTGCGGGTCGCCCTCCTGCTCCTTGCTCTCGCGCCGCACTTCGTCCTTGGTCATGCGCAGCCTGCTGTGGTACTGCCACAACTGGAAGGGCACGTCGATCAGCGCCAGCAGACCGAGGCTGGAGACGATCAGCAGCGCGGCAAAACCGACGGTGTCGGCAAAGTCGGGCATGCCGACTTCGAGCGGCTCGATCATCAGGTCGAAAAGGTGCTCCTTGTTCTTCCACAGCACCGCCGCGGCCACGCCGCCCACCAGCAGCGACTTCAGGATGGCCTTCACCATCTCGGCGAGGCCGTGCAGCGAGAACATGCGGGCGATGCCCTGCAGCGGGTTCATGCGGCCGAAGTTCGGTCCCAGCGCCTTGGGCGCGAAGACGAAGCCACCGAGCAGGATGGGCGCCGCCACCGCGGCCACCATCAGCACGACGAACAGCGGCATCAGCATGAAGAGCGCGCTCTCGAGCTGCGCGCGCAGCGCGTCGAGCATCAGCGCGGGATCGAAGGCCCGCTCGCGCTCGAAGGCGAAGGCGCCTCGCACCAGCGCGAGCATGCGTGCCGCCATCCAGTCGCCCATCATCCACAGCGAGGCGACGCCCGTCATGGTGACGAGGAAGGTCGACAGCTCCCGCGATTGCGGGACCTGCCCTTCCTCACGCGCCTGCTCCAGCCGTCGTGGCGATGGCGCTTCTGTCTTCTCGAGATCGCTGTCTTCGGCCAAGGCCGGCTCCGGTGATCGCCTGTCGCATCCCGGTGGATGCGGACGCCAGACGACGTGTGGAGATTATGGCCGTGGCACGTGCTGCGGCAGGAGCCGATAAAACGCGGGAAAGGCCCGCTATTCGGGCTTTGCGTGAGCGTTGGCGGAAGCGGCGATCAGCGCGCGGGCGGCAGGCGGTCGATGCCGCGGATGGCGTCGCCCGGCTTCACGCCGCGCTCGCGGAACCAGCCGAAGTTCATTTCCAGCGCGTAGCGCGCGGCGCCGGCAGCGCAGTGGTTGTCCTCGGTCTGCGGCTGCATGTCCTCGACGTTCAGCACCCTGCCCTTCGCATCCAGGAACGCCACCGACAGCGGCAGGTAGGTGTTGCGCATCCACATGCAGTGCGTCGCGTCCTCGGGAAAGACGAACACCATGCCCCGTTGCAGCGGCATCATCTTGCGGTTCATCAGGCCGGTCTGGCGCGTCTCGAAGGTGTTCGCCACTTCCGCCTCGATCCGGTACATGCCGACGCCGAGTTCGGCCACCGGCAGCTCGGCCCAAGCCGATGCCGTGGAGGTGAAAACGATGACCGCCGCGCCCAGCGCGCGCCGACCGAACTGCGAAAGAATGCCCATATGCCCGCCCGTGGATCCGGAAGCCTGAAGTTGGCGCGGATTCTAGCGCGTCCGCGGAGCTCCCCGAATCGCATGTGGCGAAACCGCTTCCTCCCGCCACTGCCCCGGCGGCAGTCCGTCCAGCCGCCACGGCCCGACCGCAAGCCGCAGCAGGCGCAGCGTAGGAAAGCCGACCTTTGCGGTCATGCGCCGCACCTGCCGGTTCTTGCCCTCGCGCAGCACGATTTCCAGCCAGCGCGTCGGCACCGTCTTGCGATACCGCACCGGCGGGTCGCGCGGCCACAGCCAATCAGGCTCGGCGACCCGCCGCGCCTCGCACGGCCGCGTGACGAAATCGCCCAGATCCACGCCGCGCCGCAGGGCGGCCAGTGCCGCCTCGTCCGGCTCGCCCTCCACCTGCACCAGATAGGTCTTGGGCAGCTTGTGGCGTGGATCGGCAATGCGGTGCTGCAGCACACCATCGTCAGTGAGCAGCAGCAGGCCCTCGCTGTCGGTATCGAGCCGGCCGGCGGCATAGACGCCGGGGACGGGCACATAGTCCTTCAACGTCGCGCGGCCTGCCTCGTCGGTGAACTGGCACAGCACGCCGTAGGGTTTGTTGAGGAGAATGAGTCGGGACATGGCCCGGATTCTGTATCAGCCAGGCATCGCAGAACAATCGCCCCTTGCACGTGCGGCCGATTGCGCAGGCTCGTCAGCCCTGCAGCGGGACCTGCTGGAGCCCCATCGCCAGGCCGTCGGGTCGCCTTCAAGGTCGCCGGCAATCTGCCGATATGCAGTCAGGCCCTTTGGAAAAGGCGCTGCGTGTCGCGCATGCCCCCCGGGCGGGAGGCGCATGCCGAACGTCCCGCGGTCAATGGAGACGGTTCGATGAAGAACAGGGGGATTACGCCCACCGCCAAGGAGCGCGTGATGCGTGAGGACGATTTCATCGTCAGCAAGACCGACCTGAAGGGGCGGATAACCTACGGCAACGAGATCTTCATCGAGTTTTCCGGTTACACCGAACAGGAACTGCTCGGTAGCCAGCACAACATCATTCGCCATCCGGACATGCCCCGATCTGCCTTCAAGCTGGCCTGGGACACGATACAGGCGGGCCGCGAGTTCTTCGCCTATGTGAAGAACATGTCCAAGGATGGCGGTTTCTACTGGGTATTCACCCACATCACGCCGGACTTCGGGCAGCAGGGAGAAATCGTCGGCTATTACTCGGTGCGCCGTTGCCCGCGACGCGACGCGCTGGCCGGGATCGAGCCGGTGTATCGCAGGATGCTGGAAGCCGAGCGCGCCGCGGGCGCGCGCAATGCGATCGAGGCGGGCACGAAGGTCCTGCTCGAGGTGCTTCAGACCTCTGGAATGACTTATGAACAGCTTGTTTTCGCGCTCTGAGGCGCGGCGCTGGATCGCCTGCGCACTCGTGCTGGTCGGGGCGGGCTGCGCCTTCGCCGATCCCCTGTTCGCCCTGCCCGCGCTGCTGGGCGCAATTCTCGCACTGCTGTGGCCGCAGGGTGCTTCGGCATCGCCCCTCGGCGACATCGATGCGCTGCTGATGGCGTTCAGCAACGGACGCCTGGTGCAACGACTGCCGCGCGCCTTTGCCGATCCGCGCCTCGAGAAGATCCGGCACCACCTCAACTCATCGCTGGATCAGACCGAGGCCGCGTTCCGCGAAATGCTCGGCGGCATGGAGGCTTCAGCGGAAGGGCATGGCTGGCGCCGGCTGCAGACGTCCGGCCTGCACGGCACGTTCAGACTCGTGCTCGAACAGATGCAGACCCTGCTCGAGCGGCTCGACCAGGCGCGCAGCTCGATCGTGCGCGAGGCGCTGCTGTCGCGTATCTTCGTGCGCTCGGAACGCGGCCTGTCCAATGCCATCGACGAGGTCAACCGCACGCTGGAGCGGGTCGACGCCGACACGTCCAAAGTGCGCTCGCTCGCAAACGCCTTCTTCGAGGCCGCCCATCGCATGTCATCCTCGGCAGACGCGATGTCCAGGTCGCTCGGTGAGGTCAACGAATCGGCGCGCGAGAGCGCCACTTCCCTTTCCGAACTCGATCAGAAGGCCGCGGCGATCCGCCTGCTGTCGGGGCAGATCGACCAGATCGCCAAGCAGACCAACCTGCTCGCGCTCAATGCCGCGATCGAAGCTGCTCGCGCCGGGGAAGCGGGTCGGGGTTTCGCGGTGGTCGCCGACGAGGTGCGGAAGCTGGCCGATCAGTCGCAGCGGGCTGCGACCGAGATCACCGCAGCGATCTCTGCCGTTTCCGATGCCATGGATACCGTCAGCGGCCGCATGGAGGGACTCGGTGCCGCCGTGGCCGAAGCGCGCGGCATGGCCGACGGTTTCGGCGTGGAGTTGAGCCGGTCGGCTCACGCCGCATCGCAGGTCGAACGCCTCGCCAGCACGATCGCCGACGGCGCCGTGGCGATGACCGGCCTGATGCGCCGGGTAGCACTCGCGCAAACGGCTCGCGCCGGAATCAATCAGGTCGTCAGCGGCGAGCCGCTCGACCTGGCAACACGGCCGGCGGTCGAGCGTGACGCCTTGTCGATGGCACTCGAGCGTAGATGGCAGGATAGCGAATCGGAGCGCGACCGCCTGGTCCAGGCCTACGACGTCCTGTTCGCCCGCATCGAATCCGAGCAACCGAACGCCGCACCCTGAAAGAAAGAAGCCTCCCGGATCGGAGGCTCGCTTCACTGGCTGGCGGAGGCGGTGAGATTCGAACTCACGAGGGGCGTGAACCCCTGACGGTTTTCAAGACCGTTGCATTCAACCGCTCTGCCACGCCTCCGGAGCGCGCGGAGTATACACCACGGCATACTCCGCGGCACCCTCGCCACCGACGCCTGCGTCAGGCGCCCGCACCCTGGATGCGCATGTCGAGGCGCTGCAGAAGCGTGCGGTCGCGGCCGGTCTGCGGGTTGGGCGTGGTCAGCAGGCGGTCGCCGTAGAACATCGAGTTGGCCCCGGCCATGAAGCACAGCGCCTGCAGCGCCTCGTCCATGACCTCGCGCCCGGCCGACAGGCGCACCATGGAGCTCGGCATGGTGATGCGCGCCACCGCGATCGTGCGCACGAACTCGAAGGGGTCGATCGGCTCGGTGCCGGCGAGCGGCGTGCCTTCGATCGGCACCAGGTTGTTGATGGGCACCGACTCCGGGCAGGGATCGAGGTTGGCGAGCTGGGCGATCAGCGCGGCACGGTGGGTGCGCGATTCACCCATGCCGACGATGCCGCCGCTGCACACGTTGATGCCGGCGCTGCGCACGTTGTCCAGCGTGTCGAGGCGGTCCTGGTAGGTGCGGGTGCTGATCACCTTGCCGTAGTATTCGGGCGCGGTGTCGAGGTTGTGGTTGTAGTAGTCGAGGCCGGCCTCCTTCAGCTCCTGCGCCTGTTCCGCGTCGAGCATGCCCAGCGTCATGCAGGTCTCCAGGCCCATCGCCTTCACCTCGCGCACCATGGTCGACACCTTTTCCATGTCGCGCTCCTTGGGCGAGCGCCACGCCGCCCCCATGCAGAAGCGCGTCGCACCCTGCGCCTTGGCGGCCTGCGCGGCTTCCAGCACCTCGTCGAGCGGCATCAGCTTGCTCGCCTTGACCTCGGTGTCGAAATGCGCCGACTGCGAGCAGTAGCCGCAATCCTCGGCGCAGCCGCCGGTCTTGATCGACAGCAGCGTGGAGAGCTGGATCTCGTTCGGGTCGAAGTGCTCGCGGTGCACCTGCTGCGCGCGGAACACCAGATCCATGAAGGGCAGCGCGAACAGCGCCTCGACGTCTTCCACGCGCCAGCGTTGCGGACGCTCCGGCTGCTTGCTCGGTGCGGATCGACGCAGGGCGTCGGGCGAAATGGTGGCGATGGTGTTCATGCTGTGTCCCTCTGGGTGTGGATGGTGTCGAAGATCGCGTGCAACGCTGGCACGTTGAGATAAGGATAGATCGCTTCCGGCGTCGGGTCAGGCAGGCGCGGCACCAGGCCGAGGCAGGGTGCCGCACCCAGGCCGTGGACGAGCGCGTCGAGGTTCTGTGCCACGTAGGGCAGGTGCGGATCGACGGTGTTGGCCACCCAGCCGCACAGCTTCAGGCCGCGCGCGCGAATCGCTTCCGCCGTGAGCAAGGCGTGGTTGATGCACCCCAGCCGCAGGCCGACCACCAGCACTACCGGCAGGCCGAGGTCGCGGGCGAAATCGGCGCTGTCCCAGCCGCCGCCGAAGGGTACACGAAACCCGCCCACCCCTTCCACGATCAGCAGATCGGCACGATCGGCGAGCGCATGCACCGCAGCCAGCAGCGCGTCACGCGCGATCGCCCGTCCTTCGAGTTCGGCAGCGATGTGCGGCGAACAGGCGGCCTCGAACTGGAAGGGACCGACCTCCGCCGCGGTGAGCGCGATCGAACTGGCCGCGCGCAGCGCCGCGACGTCCTCATTGATGCGCTCGCCGTCGATGTCGTCCATGCCGGCCGCCACCGGCTTGATGCCGGCCACGCGCGCCCCGCCCTTCGCGAACGCCTTCACCAGCGCCGCGGAGACGCGCGTCTTGCCGATCTCGGTGTCGGTGCCGGTGACGAAGAGCCCGTGCAAGGCAGATGGGGTCGATGAATTCATGCAGGTTCTTCCTGGTTCGCCAGATCTTCGAGTGCGGCGCACAGCCGCTCGACGTCGTCGACGGTGTGTGCGGCACTCAGCGTGATGCGCAGGCGCGCGGTGTTGGCCGGCACGGTGGGCGGCCGGATCGCGGGCACCCACAGGCCGCGCGCATCCAGCCCCGCAGCCAGTTCCAGCGCCGCCGCATTGTCGCCGACGATCAGCGGCTGGATGGCGGTGCCGGATTCGGCCAGGCGCCAGCCAAGGTCGGGATGACGATCGATGATCGCCTGCAGCCGCGCACGCAGGAGCGCGATGAGTTGCTGCAGTTGGCCGCGCCGCCGGGTGCCCTCCTCGCTCGCGATCAGCGCGATGCTTGCACGCAGAGCGTGGGCCAGGGCGGGCGGCGCGGCGGTGGTGTAGATGTAGCTGCGCGCCATCTGCACCAGCGCATCGATCACTATCGGATGCGCGGCGACGAAGGCGCCGCCGATGCCGGCGGCCTTGCCCAGCGTGCCCATGTAGATGAAGCGCTCGCTCGCCAGCCCGAAGTGCGCGAGCGCGCCGCGCCCCTGCTCGCCGAGCACGCCGAAGCCGTGCGCGTCGTCCACCACCAGCCAGGCGTCGTGCCGCTCTGCCAGCGCGAGCAGTTCGGGCAGCGGCGCAAGGTCGCCATCCATGCTGAACACCGCGTCGGTGACGATCAGTTTCACCGGCGTGTCGCAGGTGGCTAGCCGCGCCTCGAGGAGATCCATCCGGTTGTGCGGGTAGCGCCACATCTTCGCCTCGGCCAGCAGGCCGGCGTCGATCAGCGAGGCGTGGTTGAGCTTGTCGGCGAAGAGGGTCGCCTCGCCGTCACCCAGCGTGGTGAGCAGGGCGAGATTGGCCATGTAGCCGGTGCAGAAGCTCAGCACCTCGCAGCCGGGGATGCAGGGTGCGAGCAGGGCCGCCAGTTCCTCCTCGAGCGCCGCATGCGCGCGGCCGTGCCCGCTCACCAGATGCGAGGCACCGCTGCCTGCCCCCCACTGCCGCGCGCCCTCGGCCAGCGCTTCGATGAGCGCCGGATGGTTCGCCATGCCGAGATAGTCGTTGCTGCAGAAAGCCAGCATGTCGCGCGCGCCACCTTCGCCGGCCACACGCTGGTGCGGCGCGCAGGGCGTCTCGGCGATGCGGCGACGGCGCTGCAGCGAGGCCGCCTCGCGCTCACGCAACCGGCGGTTCAGGTGTGCGAGCAGCATGGATGTCGAGTGTCTGAGCCAGGGTGGCGTCGAGCGTCGCCAGCGTGCGCTGGGCGAGCCACTGCGCGAGCTCCTCGTCGAGCACATAGGGTGGCAGCAGGTAGACGGTGCGGCCGATCGGGCGGATCAGCAACCCATGCTCTCGCCCCGCCAGATGGAAGCGCTCGGCGAAACGCTCGCCGGCGAAAGCCTCGCGCACGTCGAAGGCCCAGATCATGCCGCGCTGGCGCAGGTGCTCGACGCGGACGTCGTCGCGCAGCGGCGACAGCGCCTCGGCGAGCGCCTGACCCACCACACGGTTTTGCACCAGCACATCGTCCTCGGCGAAGCGGTCGAGCACCGCCAGCGCTGCACGGCAGGCCAGCGCGTTGCCGGTGTAGGAATGCGAATGCAGGAAGCCGCGCGCCACATCGTCGTCGAGGAAGGCCCGGTAAACGGCATCGCGCGTCATCACCAGCGACAGCGGCAGATAGCCGCCGCTGATGCCTTTCGACAGGCACACGAAATCCGGCCACATGGGCGATCCGCCGGGCTGCGCGGCCTGCTCGAAGGCGAAGAAAGTGCCGGTCCGGCCGCAGCCGACGGCGATCTCGTCCGCAATCAGATGCACGTCGAACTCGTCGCACAGCGCACGCAGCCCGCGCAGATAGGCCGGATCGTGCATCGCCATGCCGGCGGCGCACTGCACCAGCGGCTCGACGATCAGGGCGGCAATGTGCCGGTGGCGCAATTCGAACAGCGCGCGTACTTCCGCCAGCGCCCGCGCGGCGACGTCGGCGGCGGACTCGCCTGCCCGGGCCTGGCGCGCGTCCGGAGACATCACCATGTGGGCGCGCAGCAGCAGCGGATCGTAGGCGTCGCGGAACACCTTGACGTCGGTGACGGCGAGCGCGCCCAGGGTTTCGCCATGGTAGCCCTGGTGCACGCAGACGAACTCACGCTTGGCGTCGCACCCGCTGTTGCGCCAGTAGTGGAAACTCATCTTGAGCGCGATCTCCACCGCCGAAGCGCCGTCGCTGGCATAGAAGACGTGCCCGAGGATGCCGCCGGTGAGCGCCGACAGCCGCTCGGCAAGTTCCACCGCCGGGCCGTGGGTGCAACCGGCCAGCATCACGTGCGACAGGCGCTCGAGCTGGTCGTGCAGCGCGGCGTTGATGCGTGCATCCGCATGGCCGAACAGGTTCACCCACCACGAGCTGTTCGCGTCGAAGTAGCGGCGGCCCTCGAAGTCTTCCAGCCAGGGGCCTTTGGCGCGCGCAATCGGCAGCGGCGGCACCGCCGTCGCCGCACGCTGCATCTGCGTGCAGGGATGCCAGACGTGCGCAAGGCTGCGTTGCTGCCAGGCGCGGTTGAGGCTGGCATCGCTGGTGGCCGGAGGCGTGGCTGCCGGG
>JAFEFM010000466.1 GCA_018240585.1 Pseudomonadota bacterium | reverse complement strand
AACCCGAGCCCGAGCCCGAGGAACATCCACATCGCGCCGTACTTGCCCGCCTTCGATTCCTTGGCAAGGTTGCCGATGATGAACAGCATGTAAAGGATCAGCGCCGTGAAGCAGACCTTGAGGGAGATGTCCTCGAACTCTGCGATCGTCAGGCCGAAAATCAGTACATCGTTGTCCATCACCGGGGTTCCGTTTTCATTCGCCCGGCGATTCGATGCTCACCATCTCACTCGGGTTACTCGTTCCTCCCCCTTCAAGGGGGAGGTTAGGAGAGGGATGGGGTTCAGTCGCGTCGGTCCAACCCCGTCCCCACCCCAACCCTCCCCTTGAAGGGGAGGGTGTTTCAGTTGCGCTTGGCCGTTGCGTTCGCGGCGATGCGCATGCGCAGTGCGTTGAGGCGGATGAAGCCGTTGGCGTCCTTCTGGTTGTAGGCGCCCTGGTCGTCCTCGAAGGTGGCGATCGTCGGGTCGAAAAGCGAATCGGTCTTCGAGTCGCGGCTGACGACGATGACGTTGCCCTTGTAGAGCTTGACGCGCACCCAGCCGTTGACGGTCTGTTGCGTGTTGTCGATGAGGGCCTGCAGCGCCTGGCGCTCCGGGCTCCACCAGTAGCCGGTGTAGATCATGCTGGCGTAGCGCGGCATGAGGTCGTCCTTGAGGTGGGCGACTTCACGGTCGAGCGTGATCGATTCGATGGCGCGGTGGGCCTTCAGCAGGATCGTTCCGCCCGGGGTTTCGTAGCAGCCGCGGCTCTTCATGCCGACGTAGCGGTTCTCGACGAGGTCCAGGCGGCCGATGCCATGCTTGCCGCCCAGCTCGTTGAGTTTGGCGAGCAGCTCATGCGGCTTCATGCGCGTGCCGTTGATGGCGACGAGGTCGCCCTTCTCGAACTCGAGGTCGACGTATTCGGCGGCATCCGGCGCAGCTTCGGGCGACACCGTCCAGCGCCACATGGATTCCTCGGCCTCGGCAGCCGGGTTCTCGAGGTGACGGCCCTCGAAGGAGATGTGCAGCAGGTTGGCGTCCATCGAATAGGGCGAACCGCCCTGCTTGTGCTTCATCTCGATGGGGATGCCGTTCTTCTCGGCGTAGGCGAGCAGCTTTTCACGCGACAGCAGGTCCCACTCGCGCCACGGTGCGATGACCTTCACGTTGGGCATCAATGCGTAGTAGCCGAGCTCGAAGCGGACCTGATCGTTGCCCTTGCCGGTGGCGCCGTGCGACACCGCGTCGGCGCCGGTGGCGCGCGCGATCTCGATCTGGCGCTTGGCGATCAGCGGGCGGGCGATCGACGTGCCGAGCAGGTACTCGCCTTCGTAGATGGTGTTGGCACGGAACATCGGGAAGACGAAGTCGCGCACGAACTCCTCGCGCAGGTCGTCGATGAAGATGTTCTCGGGCTTGATGCCGAACTGCAGCGCCTTGGCGCGCGCCGGCTCGAGCTCTTCGCCCTGGCCGAGGTCGGCGGTGAAGGTGACCACTTCGCACTGGTAGGTGTCCTGCAGCCACTTCAGGATGACCGAAGTGTCCAGACCGCCCGAGTAGGCGAGCACTACTTTCTTGACGTCGCTCATGCTGTTTTCCTGTGTCTTCCGTGCTTGCGCACTTCTTGAGTAAGCAATCAGTCCTCGATGCGGCCACGCATGAGGAATTCCATCAGCGCCTTTTGGGCGTGAAGTCGGTTCTCCGCCTCGTCCCACACCACCGATTGCGGACCATCCATGACTTCGGCCGTGACTTCCTCGCCGCGGTGGGCGGGCAGGCAGTGCATGAACAGCGCATCGGGCGCAGCGACCGACATCATCTCGGCATCGACGCACCAGTCGGCGAAGGCCTTCATGCGTTCTTCGTTCTCGGCCTCGAAACCCATCGAGGTCCATACGTCGGTGGTGACCAGGTGCGCGCCCTTGCACGCCTCGAGCGGGTCGGCAAACTGGCGGAAATGGTCGGTGCCGTACAGACCTGCGCGTTCTGGCTCGACTTCGTAGCCGGGCGGCGTCGACACATGCACGTGGAAATCGAGCACTTCGGCTGCCTGCAGCCAGGTGTTGCACATGTTGTTGCTGTCACCGATCCAGGTCACCGTCTTGCCCTGGATGCTGCCGCGGTGCTCGATGTAGGTGAAGATGTCGGCGAGGATCTGGCAGGGGTGATATTCGTTGGTGAGGCCGTTGATGACCGGCACGCGCGAGTTGGCGGCGAAACGCTCGACGATGTCCTGCTCGAAGGTGCGGATCATCACGAGGTCGCTCATGCGCGAGATGACTTGGCCGGCGTCTTCGACCGGTTCGCCGCGGCCGAGCTGGGAATCGCGCGTGTTGAGGTAGATCGCCGATCCACCGAGCTGCTGCATCCCCGCCTCGAATGACAGGCGGGTGCGGGTGCTGGCCTTCTCGAAGATCATCACCAGCGTGCGGTCGAACAGCGGGTGATAAGGCTCGTAGCGCTTGAACTTGTTCTTGATCCACTTCGCCCGCTCGAACAAGTAGTCGTATTCCTCGCGGCTGAAATCCTTGAACTGCAGGTAGTGCCTCAGTGCGGTCATGGCCTGCCCCCTTTTAACCGTTCGCGAGGAAGTCGCGAATGAGCGGCGCCAGCGCGGCAACCAGCGCCTGCGCATCGGCAGTGGAAAACACCAGCGCCGGCAGCAGGCGCACGACGCGCTCGGCGGTGACGCTGATCAGCAGGCCCTGCTCGGCCGCGCGCGCCATCAGCGGACCACAGGGGCGGTCGAGCTCGATGCCGATCATCAGGCCGCGGCCGCGGATGTCGACGATGCCCGCCGTGCCCTTGAGCGCTTCTGCCATGCCGCTGCGGATCGCCTCGCCGACCTTGACCGCGTTGTCCATCAACTTGTCGTCGACGATGGCGTCGAGCGTGGCAAGCGCGGCGGAGCACACCAGCGGATTGCCGCCGAAGGTGGAGCCGTGGTTGCCCGGCTTGAACAGGCCCGTGGCGCGGCCGGCGGTAAGCACGGCGCCGATCGGCACGCCCGAGCCCAGGCCCTTGGCCAGCGTCATCACGTCGGGCTTCACATCCGCATGCTGCCAGCCGAACCACACTCCGGTGCGGCCGATGCCGCACTGCACTTCGTCGCAGATCAAGAGCCAGCCGTGTTCGTCGCAGAGGGCGCGGACGTCGCGCAGGTAGGCGTCGTCGACCATATTGACGCCGCCCTCGCCCTGGATGACTTCCAGCATCACGGCGACGACCGTGTGGTCGTGCGCGGCGATGTGGCGGACGGCCTCGATGTCCTTGTACGGCACGCGGATGAAGCCGGGCACCAGCGGATCGAAACCGGCCTGGGCCTTGCGGTTGCCAGTCGCCGACAGCGTCGCCAGGGTGCGCCCGTGGAAGGCGTTTTCCATGACGATGATGTGCGGCAGCTCGATCCCCTTGGTGTGGCCGTACATGCGCGCGAGCTTGATTGCCCCCTCGTTCGCCTCGGCGCCGGAGTTGCCGAAGAACACTTCGTCCATACCGGAGATCTCGGCCAGGCGGTCGGCCAATTGCTCCTGCAGCGGGATACGGTACAGGTTGGAGGTGTGCAGCAGGCGGCCGGCCTGCTCGGCGATGGCCTTCACCAGGCGCGGGTGGTTGTGGCCCAGGGTATTGACCGCGATGCCCGACAGGGCGTCGAGATAGCGCTTGCCAGTCTCGTCGTACATCCAGACGCCTTCCCCGTGCGTGAAGGCGACGGGAAGCCGGGCGTAGGTGTTCATGACATGGGACATGGAGAGACCTCGATCTGAACGAAGCGTAAACGCGCACGGCGGCATGGGCCGCCGTGCATGAAGAGTCCTGAATCTTAAGCCAAAGCAGCCGCGCCTGTACATACGTCGCGTCGGACGGGCTTGCCGCGTCACGCAGCCGCAGGCGCACGCCCTGCGGCACGGCGCCGGAATCATGGCCCCGTATTTCTGCTAGAATGCCGGCCGTTTTGCGCAGTGCCGCGGCAGAGGGCGACGCCAGAACGCCCCGTAGCCACCAAGGCGTGGAACATGAATCAGAAGATCGAAAACTTCGTCATCATCGGGGTCACGAGGGAAGGAAAGAAATTCCGTCCGAGCGATTGGGCGGACCGGCTTTGCGGCGTCATGTCGGCCTTCGGCGCCGATCACCGCATGACCTACTCTCCCTACGTGCGCCCGGGCTGCACCCTCAAGGGAGACAAGACCGTTCTGGTCGATGCGCGGCTCTACGACGTCGAGCCGCTCGCGTACAAGTTTCTCGTCAATTTCGCCAACGACAACAACCTGCAGATCGACTGGGTCGGCGATTCGCCGATCTGACCTGCACCGGCGCCCCCGACAACAAAAAAGCGACCCGCAGGTCGCTTTTCTTGAGGGTGCAGGGCTGGCCCCGCGGCGTACCGATCTATGAGATCAGGCAGCCATCGCCTTGACGGCGGCAGACAGGCGGCTCTTGTGGCGAGCGGCCTTGTTCTTGTGAATGATGTTCTTGTCGGCGATGCTGTCGATGGTGCTCGTCGAGGTGCGGAAGACCGACTGAGCCGCCGCCTTGTCGCCACCCGCGATAGCCTTGCGAACAGCCTTGATCGCGGTGCGCAGGCGGGAGCGAAGACTGGCGTTGTGAGCGCGAGCCTTGACAGCCTGGCGGGCGCGCTTGCGGGCTTGAGCCGAGTTGGCCATAACGTGATTCCTGAATTGGTGGGTTCTTGAAAGCGCGTGATTGTAGCGGCGAACAAGCGCCGTTGCAAGCAGGATTTCCGCTCGGGCGCATCGGCCGGCTATGATGCGCGCTTTCCTCACGCGGGCCCTGCCCCGCCCCCAAGCATGAACCTGCTGCGCGCCCTCGCCACCGTGAGCGGCATGACCCTGCTGTCCCGCATCCTCGGCTTCGTGCGCGACTTCGTGATCGCGCGTGCCTTCGGCGCGGGCATGGCCACCGACGCCTTCTTCGTCGCCTTCCGACTGCCCAACCTGCTGCGGCGCATGTTCGCCGAGGGCGCGTTCTCGCAGGCCTTCGTTCCGATTCTGGCGGAATACAAGAACCGGCTGGGTCCCGAAGCGACGCACACGCTGGTCAACCGCGTCGCGACGCTGCTCGGCCTGGTGGTGGCCGCAGTGGCGGCGGTCGGCGCGCTGGCCGCGCCGCTCATCATTTATGTATCGGCACCGGGCTTCGCCGAGAACGCGGACAAGTTCGAGCTGACGGTGCAGCTCACCCGCATCACCTTCCCCTACATCTTCTTCATGGCGCTGGTGGCGCTGGCCGGTGGCGCGCTCAACACCTGGAGCCGCTTCGCCATACCGGCCTTCACGCCGGTGCTGCTGAACCTCTCCTTCATCGGCATGGCGCTGTTCGCCGCGCCGTATTTCGACCCGCCGGTGCTGGCGCTGGCGTGGGCGGTGTTTCTCGGCGGGGCGCTGCAGCTCGCGTTGCAGTTCAAGCCGCTGAAGCAGATCGGCCTGCTGCCCCGCTTCGACCTGCAGCTCTCGGATCCGGGCGTGCGGCGCATCCTCAAGCTGATGGCGCCGGCACTGCTGGGCGTGTCGGTGAGCCAGATCTCGCTGCTGATCAACACCATCTTCGCGTCCTTCCTCGAGAGCGGCAGCGTGTCCTGGCTGTATTACGCCGACCGGCTGATGGAGTTCCCCTCGGGCCTGCTCGGCGTGGCGCTGGGCACCATCCTGCTGCCCAGCCTCTCGAAGCTGCATGCCAGCGAGCAGCATGAGGCCTTCTCGTCGCTGCTCGACTGGGGCCTGCGGCTCACGCTGCTGCTGACCCTGCCTGCGGCGCTGGGGCTGGCGATCCTGTCGGTGCCGCTGGTGGCGACGCTGTTCAACTATGGCGCGTTCAGTGCCGCCGACGTGATGCAGACGCGCAGCGCGCTGGTGGCCTACAGCGTGGGCCTCAGCGGACTGATCCTGGTGAAGGTGCTGGCACCGGGCTTCTATGCGCGCCAGGACATCCGCACGCCGGTGAAGATCGCGCTCATCACGCTGGCCGCCACACAGGTGATGAACCTCGCCTTCATCGTGCCGCTGCGTCACGCCGGCCTCGCGCTGGCGATAGGGCTGGCCTCGTGCATCAACGCGACGCTGTTGTATCGCGGCCTGCGGCGGCGCAAGGTGTATGAGCCGCAACCGGGCTGGGGGGCGTTCTGGCTCAAGCTCGGTATCGCCCTGCTGGTGATGGGCGCGGTGCTGTGGTTCGGCAGCGGACCGCAGCAGCATTGGCTGGAGATCCACGGCCTGGCGCGTGGCCTGCGCCTCGCGGCGGTGATCGCCGCCGGCGTGGTCGCCTACTTCGCCACCCTCTTCGCCCTCGGCTTCCGCCTGCGCGATTTCCGCCGCCGCGGGGCGGAGTGAGGTTCGCCGCACCGATTCGGCACCCGCGCTTCAGGGCACCGGCGGCAGCGGGATCTGGTCGCTGCGCTGCGCGCCCGCGGTGAAGCTGCGGCAGTCCTGCAGGAACTGGCGGATTGCCGCGGTGTGGTGCTTGCCGCGATGCCACACGAAGTTGAAGTGCCGCCGCAGATCGAGCGCCGGCGTCTCGACCGGCACCAGGCTGCCGCGGCGAAACGCATCGCGCAGCGCCAGGCGCGAGATGCAGCCGATCCCCAGGCCACTCTCCACCGCCCGCTTCACCGCCTCGGTGTGCTCGAGCTCCAGCCTCGGCGTTATGCCGCGTGGCAGGTGGCGCAAACCCTGGTTGAGCGTCTCGCGCGTGCCCGAGCCCTGCTCGCGCAGGATCCAGGGCTGGTCGGCCAGTTCGTCCGGGGTGGCCCAGCCGCGCCGGGCGAGCGCATGGTCCGGCGCGCAGAAGACCACCAGTTCATCTTCCACCCAAGGTTCGGAGTCGAGTTCCGCATCGCGCACCTGGCCCTCGATGAGGCCAAGGTCGATCTCGTAGTGCAGCAGCAGGCTGGCGATGGTGGCGGTGTTGTGGACCTGCAGTTGCACGCGGCTTTCCGGATGGCGCTGCAGGTAGCCGGCAACGATCAACGGCAGCAGGTAGTTGCCGATGGTGAGCGTGGCGCCGACACGCAGGTTGCCGAGCCCGCGCTCGCCGCGCAGCAGGGCCTCGATCTCTTCGGCGCGATCGAGCAGCTCCACCGCGCGCGGCAGCAGCAGGCGCCCCTGCTCGTTGAGCCGCAGCCGCTTGCCGTGGCGATCGAAAAGCTGCTGTCCGAACTGGTTCTCGAGCTCGGCCAGCGCCGCGCTGGTGGCGGACTGCGACAGGCTGAGCCCCTCGGCAGCACGCGACACGTTCTCGTTGCGCGCGATGGCGACGAAGACCTCGATCTGCTTCAGGGTGTACCGCATATCGATTCTCTCGATAACAGATACACAAATTATCCGCGAAACCGGTAACCCGGAGGAAATAGAATCGCGCCATCCCGCAACCTACGCCCCAACCAACCATGAGCAACCTGCGTACCGAACGCGTCCTCAGCGTGCACCACTGGAACGAATCCCTGTTCACCTTCCGCACCACGCGCGACCCCGGCCTGCGTTTCGAGAACGGCCAGTTCGTGATGATCGGCCTCGATGTGGAGGGACGGCCGCTGACCCGCGCATACAGCATCGCCAGCCCGAACTACGAGGAGCACCTGGAGTTCTTCAGCATCAAGGTGCCCAATGGTCCGCTGACCTCGCGCCTGCAGCATCTCAAGGAAGGCGACGAGATCGTCGTCAGCAAGAAGCCCACCGGCACGCTGGTGCTGCACGACCTGCATCCGGGCAAGCATCTGTACCTGCTGTCGACCGGCACCGGCCTCGCGCCCTTCATGAGCGTGATCCAGGATCCGGAAACCTATGATCGCTTCGAGAAGGTGATCCTGGTGCACGGCGTGCGCACGGTGTCCGAGCTGGCCTACTCCGACTTCATCACCAGCGAACTGCCGAACAACGAGTTCTTCGGCGACCAGGTGCGCGAGAAGCTGATCTACTACCCGACCGTGACGCGCGAACGCTTCCGCAACATGGGCCGCGTCACCGATCTGATCGAATCGGGCAAGCTGTTCCACGACATCGGCCTCGCCCCGCTGCACCCGGCGCGCGACCGCGTGATGATCTGCGGCAGCCAGGCGATGATCACCGACACCTGCGCCCTGCTCGACGCACGCAACTTCCGCGTGTCGCACCGCATCGGCGAGCCCGGCGACTACGTCATCGAACGCGCCTTCGTGGAGAAGTGAGCGCTCCTCGGCGCTGACGCATGTTCCTCAGCGCCGCGTGCGCGGATCGGCAAACGGCAGGTCCGCGCTGACGAGGGACGAGCGCGGCTCGAAAGGCACCCGCAGCATCACGCCCGCATGGGCGTGATCGTAGCCCGGGGCCGATGACACCGCGGCGTAGGCGCCGACGATGAGGTGCGGCGCCAGCAGGCGCGCCCATTGCACCTCCAGGTTGGCCGCCAGCCCGTGCGTCGTCGTCGCGCCGTACTGGCCGCCCCCGTCAACCTGCCCCGGGAAACGCGGCGCAGGATCTTCGTCCGCACTTCCACTCAGGATGGTGCCGACGGCACGCCACTGCTGGCGCCGGTTCTCAGCGCTCAGCGCATCGACCAGCAGGCCCCATTGCAGGTTGCGCTGCGGGCTGTAGTAGCCGCCGTGGCCATAGGTGAAATGGCGCAGGTTGCGCTGGTAGGCCGAATACTGCAGCAGCGGCCCGACGCGCAGGTAGTCGAAACCTTCGGGCCTGAGGTCGTAGGCCAGGCTGCCGGAGAACTGGTAACGATGGTTGGCGGCGACATCGCGGCCGCTGAGCCCGGCCCATTCTGCTCCCAGTGCTGCGCTGATGCGCCCGCCCGGCGCCCACACGCCCAGCACCGATGCGCCGCGCTCGAGCACGCCGCCCCAGCGCCGCCCCTGCACGGGGTCACGCTCGCCCGAATACGCGAGCAGGCTGGGCCCGACGACACGCTGGAATACCTGCGCGGTGACGCTGTAGGGATCGCGATAGTAGGTCAGGCCGAGGTCGCCGGTGGCGCTCGACGGCACCGCCCCGCCGACGGGAGAAGAGCCGAGGCTGCCGAACAGGGTGAGATCCGGTCGCTCCCAGCGCGCGGACACGCGGCCCAGCGCCGTCTTGTCCTCCTCGAGCGGCGGATGGGCATCCGGGGCCGTGTGGCGCCAGCCGAGATCGGCATTGCTGCCGGGGCGGCCGGCCCGCAGCGACGCACCTTGCGCTTCGACGCGCAGCCGCACTTCGCCCGCCATGCCCTCCACGCCGACGCGCTGCGTCCACATGGTGAGGCGGTCCAGGCCGGGATCGCCGCTGGTGCGCGACATCTCGACAGTCGCGTCGACGGCCCAGCCGACGCGCCCCGGCGCGGTGGCGTGGCGTGCATCGAGGCGCTCGGCGAGATCGAACTGCTTGCGTGCGAAGGCTCGATCGCGCTGTTCGGCGCTCAGGATGCGAGCCACCACCGGGAACCGGTCCGCAAGCGAGGCGAGGCGCTCGTCTGCGCCCGCGGCCCTGAGACTCTCGATGAGGCCGTAGGCCGGCCCGGCGTCGTCCGTCTGTGCCGCGAGCCGTTCGAATCGCCCGGCAGCAGCCCTGGCATCGCCGGTGCGCAAGGCCGACCAGGCAACGAGCGGCTCCAGGTCCGGTCGGGCGATGCCGAGCGAGGACAAGCGAGCCGCGTGTTCGAGCACCTCGGCGTGGCGCCCGGACTCATACGCGCCAACCGTGGCCGCGGCCAGTGAATCCCCGCATGTCATTGCGATGCGCGCGGAGCGACGCGCGTTGTCGCAGGCAAGCCGCCCCGCTTCATTGGCCGATGCGCTCGCGCGCAATGCCAGGATCTGGCCGTAGAGCGCCGGTTCGGAGACCGACTCCGACGCCGCTGCCGAGGCGGCCCCGGCGAAGAACTCGGTGGCCTGCGCCGGCCGCCCGGCATCGAGCAGCATCCAGCCCAGGGCCGCCATGGCCTCGGCGCGCCTGGGCTCGCCGATCTCCCGCGCCGACTGCAGTGCAGAGACCTGCTCGCCGTCGAGCGCGGCCTGGCGCGCCAGTGCTAGCAGGGCCTGGTCCTTGCCTTCCTGCGCCTCGCCCGCCCGTCCCCATTGCGTCGCTCGATCGAACCAGCCCAAGGCCGCGTCGGGCGCCTGCCGCTGAAGCGCGACCCAGCCGAGCAGCAGCGCGCCGCCGCCATCACGGCGCGCCTGCACCTCGCGCCCCAGCGCGGACAGTCGCTCGGCGGACAGTGCGCGTACGCCATCGGCGTCCAGCCGTCCGAGGGTGGCGAGGGTTGCGCCGTAGCGATCGTCGTGCCGGCTGGCCGAGCCGGGCTGCGCAGGCGTCCGCGTGGGAACGCTCCGGTGGTCGACGGCGGTGTGTGCCGCAGCGGGCGACGGCTCGACCGGGGGGCGGCGATCGGCGCCCTCGTCGAAATCGGTCGCATGGCCCACCAGCGCGTCACGCCTGGCGCGTTGTGCCGCCGGCACGGCGTGCCGGCGCTCGATCTCGACTGCATTGGCGCGACGCTCGACGGTGAGCCCTTGCTCGGCCGCTACCAGCGCCGGCGAGGCCGCGAAGGCGCCCATCAGCAGGCTCGCCAGGATCAGCGGCGCAGGCGCGCGAACGGGGCAATTCGATGGCTTCACTGACGCATCTCCGCAAGCGCAAGACGGGAAAGCAGGATCAGGCTCCAGGAGTAGTAGCCGTCATCGGCCGCTGGCACCGGCAGTGCCGCGGCCGGCGCAACATCCCTCGTAGCGCGGGCACGCGCCACCAGGGACACCGCGGCCATGCCGGTCGACCAGGCATATCCGGCAACGCGCCCATCGACGAGATCCACCCAGGCCGGCGGCGGGCGCTCGCCGAACTCCGCCCACCAGCGCACATAGGGCGCCAGCAGGGCAGGATCGGCATGGACGCTCCATGCCAGGTGCAAAGGCACGCGGACGGCATTGTAGCCATACCGCGGCTCGAAGCGGGCCGACGGTGTCAGCCCGCGAGCGGAGATGTCGAGCCAGTCGGGCGCGAGCCGTGGCGCACCGAAACCCGCCTCGGCGAGGAGCATGCGCCCCGACTCCGCCAGTTCCCGCCACGGCCCGTCGGCGAAGGCCACCGCAAGCTGGTCGAGCGCTGGGAACACCCAATAGGACGGATTCACCGTGGCCACCCCGTCCGGCTCCGTCGCATCGAAGCCGTGCATTCCCGGCAGCAGCACCAGCCGGCCGTGACGCCGCACCACCTGATGGGCCGCCAGCGCCTGCGCGATGCCGGCAGCCTCCCGGCGGTAAGGCTCGGCGCCCCAGCGATCGGCAGCGCGCAGCAGCGCCCAGGCGATCAGCAGATCGCCGTCGCTCGCGTTGTTGGAATCGGTGATGCAATCGCCACCACCTTGGCGGCAGGGACCGAACCGCCACGCGAACAGCCCGTCCGCCCGCGCGAGGGTCCGCTTCGTCCACGCATGGATCGCATCGAAGCTGCGCCGGTCGTCGGCCGCGACCGCAAGGAGCAAGCCGTAGCCCTGCCCCTCGCTGTGCGTGATGCCGCCGTTATCGACATCGATCACCCGGCCGTCAGCAACGAAGCGCGTCCGGAATCCATCCCACAATTCGGGAGGGATGTTGCCCGCGCGCGGGAGCTGCAGCTCCGCTGCGGGCCGCATGCACGACAAGGTGCCCAGCGCAAGGAGCACCATGACGGCGCGCCGCCACATCATCCGACTCTCACTCACCGCGTTCGATGCGGCGGCGACGAGCGCGCAGCAGCACGCGGGCGCCACCGACCAGGAGCAGCACCCCGACCAGCAGCGCAAACAGCAGGTACCAGGGATTGGCTGTCAGGTACAGCCGCAGTTGCGTCCATCGTCCCTGCT
>JAFEFM010000465.1 GCA_018240585.1 Pseudomonadota bacterium | reverse complement strand
ACACGTCGGACTTTGCGAGATCGACCAGGGCCGCGACCTGGGCGCGGATCGGCTCCGGCACCGGCTGATCGCCTGCCAGCATGGCGCGGATGATCGCGGCGTTCTCCGCCACCGACGGCGTGTCTGGCAGGCCGGCCAGTGGTGGCGCGCCGCCTTCCGCGGCGGCCACCGCGATGCGCGCGCCGCCTTCCACATACGCCTTCAGCTCCGGACAGCGCCGCGGGTTGGCGTAGATCTCGCCTTCGGTGCCGCGCAGCAGCATCGCGCGGCCGCCGTCGCGGCGCAGGAATTCGTCCATGCGCTCGAGGTACTCCGGATGGGTCACCGCCACCACCCGCACGCTGTGGCCCAGGGCCGGGTCGAGCAGCTTGGCCATCGTGTGGCCGCTGGCGCGCACGCCCATGCGCAGGCGCAGCGACAGCAGCCGGTCCAGCCCGGGCAGCAACTGGTCAACGCGCAGGCAGGCGATGCGCGATGTCGCCAGTTGCGTCGAGGCCGACGCGATGTCGGCGGCCGGTTCGATGCCCAGCGCCGCGAGCAGTTCGAAGGGGCTGACCCGCGTCTCGAAATCGTGTCGCCCCTGGATCAGCACCGGCACGCCTGCGCGCGCCAGCAGCAGCGCGACCAGCGGCATCAGGTTGGGCTGGCGGCGCGCGCCGTTGTAGGTCGGCAGCACCACGCAGCGGGAGCCGGGCGGCACCGCCACCTGCGCACAACGCTCATCCATGGCCTGCTTGAAGCCGAGCAGCTCGTCCAGCGATTCGCTCTTCACCCGCAGCGCGAGCAGGATCGCGCCCAGTTCCAGGTCGGGCACCCTGCCGTCGAGAATGTCGCCGAACAGGCCTGCCGCAGTGGGAATGTCGAGCGGCCGCGAGCCCTTGGCGCCCCGGCCGATTTCCTTGATGATGGGTCCGTAGTTCATCGCGCGATTATTCAAGGAGGAAGCATTAAATGGAAGTCGGATTCATCGGGCTCGGCCTGATGGGGCGCCCCATGGCCCTCAATCTGCTGAAGTCCGGACACCGGGTGCATGTGTGGAGCCGGCGCCGCGAGGCGATGCAGCCGCTGCTCGAGGCGGGGGCGATCGCCTGCACCAGCGCGGCAGATCTCGCCCGCCATGCACCGGTGACGATCAGCATCGTGTCCGATGCGCCCGATGTCGAGCAGATCACCCTCGGTGTCGACGGCGTGACCGACGGCGCGCGGCCCGGTCACATCCACATCGACATGAGCACCATCGCCCCCGCCGCGGCGCAGCGCATTGCCGCGCGGCTGCAGGACAAGGGCGTCGTCGCCCTCGATGCGCCGGTGTCGGGCGGCGACGTTGGCGCGATTGCCGGCACGCTGACCATCATGGTGGGCGGGGACGAAGCCGCGTTCGACACCGTGAAGCCGCTGTTCGAGGCGATGGGCAAGTCGATCACCCGCATCGGCGCGGCCGGCGCCGGCCAGGTGGCCAAGGCCTGCAACCAGATCATCACCGGCGTGAGCGTCGCGGCGGTGGCCGAGGCGCTCAACTTCGCGGCGAAGAGCGGGGCCGATGGCGAAAGGGTGCGCGAGGCCCTGCTGGGCGGTTTTGCCTACTCGCGCATCCTCGAGAACCACGGCAAGCGCATGCTGGAGCGCAACTTCAGGCCCGGCTTCAAGGCCTGGATGCACCAGAAGGACCTGCGCATCGTCATGGAAGAGGCGCACCGGCTCGGGCTCGCGCTGCCGTCGTCGGCCGCCGCCGCGCAGATGTTCAACGCGATGGCCGGCAGCGGCCTGGGCGAGGAGGATTCGGTGGCGATGCTGAAGCTGCTCGAGCGCATGAGCGGAGGGCCGGGGCAATGAGCGGGGCGAAGATGAAAGTGGGTTTCGTCGGCCTCGGCGCGATGGGCGCGCCGATGGCACGTCATCTGCTAGCTGCGGGGCACGAGCTCGCGGTGTGGGCGCGGCGGCCGCAATCGGTCGAGCCGCTGGCGCAGGCTGGCGCAGCAGTGTGCGCGACGCCCGCGGAGCTGGCCGCGCGCAGCGACGTGGTGATCAGCATCGTCACCGCCAGTGCCGACGTCGAGGCGCTGGCCTTCGGCCCGCAGGGGCTCGCCGCGGGGTTCCGCCCCGGCGCCGTCCATGTGGACATGAGCACCATCGCGCCCGCCACCGCGCGCGAACTCGCGGCGCGCTACGCGAAGCAGGGCGTGGGCTGGGTCGATGCGCCGGTGTCGGGCGGCAGCCAGGGCGCGCTCGACGCCAGCCTGGCGATCATGGCCGGCGGCGAGGAGGTAACGCTGCAGGCGGTGATGCCGCTGCTGCAGGCGATGGGCAAGCGCATCGTGCATATCGGCCCGGCCGGCGCCGGCCAAGTCGCGAAAGCCTGCAACCAGATGATCATGGTGTCGGTGATCCAGGCTTGCGCCGAGGCCATGCACCTGGCGGCGGCGCACGGGCTGG
This sequence comes from Pseudomonadota bacterium, assembly GCA_018240585.1. Taxonomy (GTDB): domain Bacteria; phylum Pseudomonadota; class Gammaproteobacteria; order Burkholderiales; family Rhodocyclaceae; genus Thauera. The sequence goes on along the minus strand of JAFEFM010000465.1, from coordinate 8,722 downwards.
ACCTCGCCACGGTGCGCCATGCGCTCGCCGGCGGTTCGGCCGGCTCGCGTGTGCTCGACGTGATGGGCGAGCGTATGGTCAAGCGCGACTTCGTGCCCGGCATCGAGGCCCGTCTTCACCACAAGGATTTCGGCATCCTGATGAGCGACGCCTCCCACCTCGGCGTGCCGCTGCCGGTGGCGGCGCAGGTGTGGCAGCAGCTCAACGCGGTGATGGCGAGCGGCTGGGCGCACGAGGACACCTCCGTCCTGCTGCGCGTGCTGGAACAGGCCGGCGGCTGCGAGACGGGTGCGTGAGGGCCCGGCTCGCGCTCTGCTGCATCCTGCTTACGTTGCTGCAGGGTTGTGCGGTGGTCGCGGTGGCCGACGCCACCGTGACCGTCGCCGCTACCGCGGTGAAGGCTGGTGCGGCAGTGACCGGCATGGCGGTGGATGTGGTCGCGGCCGGCGTGGAAGCGGTGACCAGCGACGACAAGGAAGCCGAGCGCAAGTGAGCCCCGGCTCCGAGCCTCAGGCCGATCGCGGTCGAGCCCGCTGCCGCGGGGTCGGGTCGGGCTCGACCGCGACCCGGGTACCCTTGGACCCGGGCGTCATCCCCGCTCCCGCTTCGGCTTGCCATACCACCTGAAGCGTTCGATCACGTCCGCCATCTCCTCCTCCGACAGCAGCACCGGCGCACCGAGTTGGCAGGTGCGCCAGTACTGCGCGCACAACGTCTCGAACTCGATCGCCAGCGCCAGCGCGTGGTCGAGGTCGCGGCCGTGCACCACCATGCCGTGGTTGGCCAGCAGGCAGGCGCGGCGGCCCTGCATCGCCGCGACCGCGGCGTCGGACAGGGCCTGGGTGCCGAAGGTGGCGTAGCGCGCGCAGCGGATGGTGCTGCCGCCGAAGCGCGCGATCATGTAGTGGAAGGGCGGGATGTCGCCGCGCTGGCAGGCCAGCGCGGTGGCGAAGGGCGCATGGGCGTGCAGGATGGCGCCGGCATCCGGGAAGGCGGCGTAGATGTCGCGGTGCAACTGCCATTCCGACGAAGGCGCCAGCGAACCGTCGAAGCTGCCGTCGGCGCGCAACACCACCATGTCCTGCGCGGTGCAGCGTTCGGCCGCCAGGCCGCTCGGCGTGATCAGCAAGGCGCCCGCCTGCAGGACGTCACTCAGGCGCACGCTGGCATTGCCGGCGGTGCCGACGTTGAGCCCGGCAGCCGTCATGGCGCGCGCCGTCTGCAGCAACGGCACGCGCAGCGCGTCGGCGCCCTGGGGCTTCATCGGGCCCGTTCCGGGTAGAGGCGGCGCAATTCGCCGGGCGCGACGATGCCGCGCTCGGTGATGATGCCGCGGATGAAGCGCGCCGGCGTCACGTCGAAGGCCGGATTGGCCACCGCAGTGCCGACGGGAGCCTGGCGCAGGGCGCTGACGCGACCATCGCCCTCGCCATCGCAGCGGATGCCGCGCACGATGCATAGCTCGTCGGCGCCACGGTCCTCGATCGGAATGCAGGTGCCGTCGGCACAGGCGAAATCCAGCGTCGAATGTGGCGCGGCGATGTAGAAGGGCACGCCGGACTCGCGCGCGGCGAGCGCCTTCAGCAGCGTGCCGACCTTGTTCGCCGTGTCGCCGTTGGCGGCGATGCGGTCGGCGCCGGTGATCACGATGTCGACTTCGCCGCGCGCGAGCAGCAGGCCGGCGGCGTTGTCGGCGATCAGCGTGTGCGGCACGCCGGCCTCGCGCAGTTCCCAGGCGGTGAGCAGGCCCTGGTTACGCGGCCGTGTCTCGCTCACCAGCACTTCCACCGCGATGCCTCGGGTGTGTGCGGCATAGACCGGTGCCAGCGCCGTACCTGCGCCGCAGGTGGCGAGCCAGCCGGCGTTGCAGTGCGTCATCACGCGCACCCGCCCTCGCTGCGCGGCGATGTCGGCCAGCAGCGGAAGGCCGTGGCTGCCGATCGCGGCACAGGTGGCCGCATCGTCGGCGGCGATCGCCTCGGCTTCGTGCCAGGCGGCGGCCGGGCGGTGCGCGGGGACGAGTGGACGCAGCGCGGCGCCCATGCGCGCGAGCGCCCAATGCAGGTTGACCGCCGTCGGCCGGGTCGCGCCGAGCAGCGCCAGGGCGCGGTCCAGCGTGGCGTCGTCGCTGCCCTCGGTGGCGAGCGCGATGGCGATGCCGAAGGCCGCGCTGGCGCCGATCAGCGGCGCGCCGCGCACCCGCATCGACGCGATCGCCTCTGCGACCTCGGTCGTACTTGCCAGGCGGCGGATTTCGCTGCGAAACGGCAGCTGGGTCTGGTCGAGGATGGCGATCGCGTTGCCGTCGCGCCGCAGCGTGGGGACCGGCGGGCGAAAGGAGTATGCGGTAGCGTTCATGGTCGCCATTGTAATCACCGCCGGACCTGGGTAGATCGGCCCGGCTGCGCGCCCGGTGCCGTGACGAATTCGCGTGAGCCGGGCGGGCCGCGGCGCTAGGCTGTGCACGCGGCGCCGATGCGCGTGCCGCGCGGTTTTGACCCGGGATGAAAGAAATGGCCCAAGGCAGTGACGTCCTTCAACGAGCAAGGGCCTTCCTCTTCGCTTATCTGCTCTTCGCCGCGGCGGGGATCTTCCTGTCCGACGTGCTGGTCGCGCGAGTCGTGTCCGACCGGGCGACACTGGCGCTGATCGGGATGCTGAAGGACTGGTTCTTCGTGCTCGTCGGTGCGGGCCTGTTCTACTGGCAGATCCTGGGCATCGCCCGTGCCAAGGCCAGGGCAAAGGAGGATGTGGGCCGCTGGCTGCAGGCATTCCGGTCGGCGCATCTCGGTTTCGCCCTGCACGACGTCGAAACCAACAGCTTCATCGAGGTCAATGACGCCTACGCCCGGATGCACGGCTTCACCGCGGAGGAACTGCGCGGACGGCCCGTCCTGGAAATGTATGCGCCGGAGGAAAGGGCAGGCCTGCTGGCGCGACTCGCCGGTATCGATCAGTCAGGGCAGCAGAGCTTCGAAACGGTCCACCTCACCCGCAGCGGGGAGCGCCTGGCCGTGCTGATGGGCATCACGCCGCTGCGCGACGCCGACGGCCGGATCCGCTCGCGCTTCGCGTATTCCATCGACTATTCGCGGCGCAAGGAAGCAGAGATGCAACTGCGCAAGCTGTCCCAGGCGGTCGAGCAGAGTCCCGAAAGCATCGTCATCACCAATCTCGACGCCCAGATCGAATATGTGAACGCTGCCTTCGTGCGCGCGACCGGCTACACGCGCGAGGAGGTGCTGGGATGCAATCCGCGCGTGCTCCAGTCCCATCGCACGCCGGTGCAGAGCTACGCGGAAATGTGGGATGCGCTCACCCACGGCAGGCCGTGGACCGGGGAGTTCCATAACCGGCGCAAGGACGGCAGCGAGTACTGCGAGATCGCCCGCATCGCTCCGATCCGCAATGAGGCCGGCTGCGTCACCCACTATGTCGCCGTCAAGGAGGACATCACCGAGCGCAAGCGGCTGAACGCGGAGCTGACGGCCTACCGCGAGCACCTCGAGGAACTCGTTCGCCGCCGCACGGCGGAGCTCGAGGAGGCGACGCGCGTGGCCGAGGCGGCCAGCCGTGCGAAGAGCGACTTCCTGGCCACGATGAGCCATGAGATCCGCACGCCGATGAACGGCATCGTCGGCATCGCCGAGATCCTGCGCCAGTCCGAACTGCCGGGCGCCCAGCTCGAGCTCGTCGACACGATGCGCGATTCGGCCTTCAACCTGCTGCGCATCATCGACGACATACTCGACTTCTCGAAGATCGAGGCGGGCCGGCTCGAATGCGTGCGCGAGCCGGTGAATCTTTCCGAGCTCGTAGAGGGGGTCTGCGATGCCCTGCATCCGATGGCGGCGCGCAAGGGGGTCGAGCTGCGCGTCCACGTCGATCCGGCGCTGCCCGGGCTGATCCTGGGCGACGAGCTGCGTCTGCGCCAGATCCTGAACAATCTCGTCGGCAATGCGATCAAGTTCTCCGCCGGGCTGCAGCGGCCCGGGCTCGTGCGCGTTCGCGCCGTGCCTGCGGGCGCCGCCGAGCTGCGCCTGGAAGTCATCGACAACGGCATCGGCATGGCGGCAGAGGTCGTCTCCAGGCTGTTCACGCCCTTCACCCAGGCGGAGGCGTCGACCACGCGACGTTATGGCGGCACCGGCCTCGGGCTGGCCATCTGCCGTCGCCTGCTCGAAGTGATGGGGGGGCGGATCGAGGTGGAGAGCGCGCGCGACGCCGGGTCGCGCTTCATCGCCACCCTGCCGCTGGCCGCAGCGCCGCGGCAGGCCCACGGCGAGGCGCCACCGCCGGTCGCCGGCCTGTCCTGCCTCGTCGCGGGGCGCGATCCCCTGACCGTGAGTGGCTGGTCCGCTTACCTCACGCATGCGGGCGCGCGGGTCCGTTTGCAGCCCTCGCTCGAGGCGGTGCGTACCGCCCTCGACGCAGAGGATCCGGCGACCTGCGTGCTGATCACCGACATGGCCGATGCGCAGGAACGTTGGCGCAGCCTGCGCGACGCCTTTCCCGGGATCGGGCTGCTGGTGATCACGCGGGGCTCGCGCCGCCGCCCGCGCCGTGAGATCGACCGGCTCGTCTCGCTGGACGGTGGCGTCCTGCGGCGCCGCGCCTTCCTGGATGCGGTGGCGCTGGCCGCCGGCCGCGGCGCACCGGTTGCCGTGCCGCAGGTGCAGCGGGCGTCGGCGCCGCGAGTTCCGGACGCGGACGAGGCGGCCGCCGCGGGGCAGTTGATCCTGGTGGCGGAGGACGACGCGATCAACCGCAAGGTCATCGAGCACCAACTGGCCGTGCTGGGGCTGGCTTGCGAATTCGCCTTCGACGGCCGCGAAGCGCTGCAGCGCTGGCGCAGCGGCCGCTACGCGCTGCTGTTGACCGATCTCCACATGCCGGAGATGGATGGTTACGAACTGACCGCAGCCATCCGTCGCGAGGCCGGGGCAGGGCCGCGATTTCCCGTCATCGCCCTCACCGCCAACGCCATTCGCGGCGAGGACGCGCGTTGCAAGGCGCTGGGCATGGACGCCTACCTCTCCAAGCCGGTGCCGATCGAGGTCCTGAGGAAGACCCTGGCGTGCTGGCTGCCTGCGCCGCCGGGGCGGCCGGACCAGCCCGACCAGCCTGCCATGGCGACCCGCCAGGGCGCAGCGCAGGGCCTGCCGGTGCTGGACGTCGGCGTGCTGGCCGGTCTCATTGGCGACGACGAGGCCCTGATCGACGAATTCCTGCAGAATTACAGGGAGTCGCTCGAGGCTGCCGTGAAGCGCATCCGGCTCGCCCACGGTGGCGGCGACTGGAAACAGGTCGCCGCGGTGGCGCATCAGTTGAAGTCGTCCTCGCGCTCGGTGGGCGCAATGGAACTGGGCGAGGTTTGCGCGGCGTTCGAGCAGGCTGGACGAACGGACGCGGCCGATCGCATCGTTGCGCCCTGGGCGGCATTCGAATCGGCCGTGGCGCGAGTCAGTCAGGCGATCGAGGCGCGGCCGAGGCCCGCATAGCATGGCTGCATCCATCAGAAGAGGAGCGTGAATGCACGAACGTCAGACGCGTGTGCTGGTTGCCGGCGATTCGGCCTCGGACGTCGCAAGCGTTGCCGAAGTCCTGCAGGACGAGTTCGACAACGTCTTCAGCTCCGTCGAGGAGGCGCGCATCGCCAGCGACTTCGAGGCCCACCACCCGGATGTGCTGGTGCTGGCGTTCAACGGTCTCGAGCGCGCCGAGCGCTACTACCTCGGCCTGTTCCGTCACAGCCGGCTGGCGCACGAACTGCCGCACCGCACGCTGATCCTGTGCAGCAAGGATGATCTGCGCCGTGCGTACGAACTGTGCCGCAAGGAGTATTTCGACGATTACATCCTGTTCTGGCCCATGGTGCACGATACTCAGCGCCTGTGCATGTCGGTGCTGCTCGCGAGCCGTGCGCTGCGCAGCAGCCGCGCCGTGGCGCCGATCGCCGAACTGGCGGCGCAGGCGCGCAAGGTCGGCGAACTGGAGGAACGGCTCGACAGCACCCTGGCCGAGGGCAGCGCGCGCATCGAGTCGGCGCGTGCCTCCATCGAGCGCGCGGAGGCGGGAGTCGCCAGTGCGGTCGACAGCTTCGCCGAGCGGATGCTGGACGATGGCCTGCAGGGCGCGGTCGAAGTGCGCGACCCGCCGCGGGTCGAGGCCGAACTCGCCCGCCTGCGTGAGGAGGACGCGGTCACCCCGGTTCAGGCGGCGGAGGCGGCGATGATTCCGCTGGAAGATTGGGTGGATAACGTCCGCTACGAAGTGGCGCCACAGCTCGAGTCGGTGCGTTCGCTCAAGTCGATGGTGCAGCATCTGCGGCCCGCCATCCTGATCGTCGACGACGACGAATTCCAGTGCAAGCTGCTTGGGCAACTGCTCGGCGCGGAGAAGTACGAGCTGGCCTTCGCGCAAAGCGCCGCCGAGGTGCCGGGCAGCCTGCGCCGCCGCCGTCCTGACCTGATCCTGATGGATGTGAACCTGCCCGATGCCGACGGCGTGGAGGTGACGCGTCGCATCAAGGCCATCCCCAGCTTCGCCGCCATTCCCGTCGTCATGATCACCGGCCACAGCGAGCGCAGCATCGTCGCCGCGAGCATGCAGGCGGGCGCCATCGACTTCGTCGTCAAACCCTTCCAGGGCGAGGCGCTGCGCGCCAAGGTCGCCAAGTTCATCCCGCTCTAGCGGCTGGCAGACGCGGCGCTCGCGGCGCATGCGCGGGTTTGCGACAATGCGCACTCCCAACCGACGACAACGCCCGAGCGCCGCCATGCCGAGCTTCCCCGCCCCGATCGAATCGCGCCTGCCCTCGGTCGGCACCACCATTTTCACCGTCATGTCCCGGCTCGCGCAGGAATGCGGCGCGATCAACCTGTCGCAGGGCTTTCCCGACTTCAACGCCGAGGATGTGCTGTTCGAGCGCGTGGCGCACTGGATGCGTGCCGGCCACAACCAGTACGCGCCGATGGGCGGCTGCCTGCCGCTGCGCGAGGCGATCGCGCGCAAGGTGGCGACGCTTTACGGCACGGCCTACGACGTGGAGTCCGAAGTCACCGTGACCGCCGGCGCCACCCAGGCCTTGTTCACCGCGGTGACGGCCTTCGTGCGGCCGGGCGACGAAGTGATCGTGTTCGAGCCGGTGTATGACTCGTACGTGCCGGCGATCGAGCTGGCGGGCGGCCGCGTGGTGCGCATGCGCCTGGCCGCGCCCGACTACCGGCCGGACTGGGGTGCGGTGGCCGCAGCCGTCGGGCCGCGTACCCGCATGATCATGGTCAATTCGCCGCACAACCCCACCGCCACCGTGTGGTCGGCGGCCGATCTCGACCGCCTCGCCGCGATCACCCGCGGCACCGGTATCGTCGTGGTGTCCGACGAGGTCTATGAGCACATCGTGTTCGACGGCGCCGGCCATGCCAGTTGTGCCGCGCACGCCGAACTGGCGGCGCGCAGCATCGTGGTGTCGAGCTTCGGCAAGACCTATCACATCACCGGCTGGAAAGTCGGCTACGTGGTGGCGCCGCGCGAGCTGATGACCGAGTTCCGCAAGGTGCACCAGTTCAACGTGTTCACCGTGAACACGCCGGTGCAGCTTGCGCTCGCGGACTACATGGCGGATGCCTCGCGCCATCTTGCGCTGGCTGACTTCTACCAGGACAAGCGCGATTTCTTCCGCAACGCGCTGGCTGGCTCGCGTTTCGAACTGCTGCCTTCGCACGGCACCTATTTCCAGCTCGCGCGGTATGGCGCGATCTCGGACGAATGCGATGCGGCCTTCTGCAATCGCCTGACGCGCGAAGTGGGCGTCGCCGCCATCCCGGTGTCGGCGTTCTTCGCCGACGGCCGCGACGAGCGCGTGATCCGCTTCTGCTTCGCCAAGAACGAAGCGACCCTGACCGCGGCCTGCGAGCGCCTCGCCCGGGTGTGAGCCCCGGGGTTGAGCTCAGGTGCGTGCTAACATTTCAGGCCTGTCATCCGGTGCGAAGATGCCGTGCGCAATCTGCTGATCTTTCTGTTGGCCTTGTGGGGAATCTGGTGGGTCCGTCGCGTCGTGCGGAGGGCCGGCCAGACGCGCCAGGAGGGCGCTGGCGAGGCGGCACGGCCCGGACGCAAGGTGGAGCACATGGTCGAGTGTGCGCATTGCGGCCTCCACGTGCCAGAGACCGAGGGTGTGCGTGATGGTGGGCGATTCTTCTGCAGCGAGGCGCACCGTCTCGCCGGCCCCCGCCGACGTGACTGAGGCGTACACCGCCTGGGCGGGCGTCGACCGCTCGCGACGCCTGTCGCTGCGCTATTTCAACCTCTTCCGCCTGCTGCTGGCGGGCATCTTCATCGTCGGCGGGCGCAGCTTCGGGCTCGGCGGAGAGCATCCGCTCGTCTTCGATGCCGCTGCCTTCGGCTATCTCGCCGCGGTGCTGGCGCTGGGTTTTCCCGATGCCGTGAGGCGCCTGGGTCTGGAGCGGGTGATCCTGCTGCAGATCCTGGCCGACGTGCTGGCGCTGTCGGTGATCATGTGGGCCAGCGGCGGGTATCGCAGCGGCATGCCGGTGCTGATGATGGTGGTGCTCGCCGGCACCGGCCTGCTCGCCGAAGGGCGCATGGTGCTGTTCTTCGCTGCGCTGGCGACGCTCGCCGTGCTGATCGAGAACGCCTGGCGCTTCGCCGCAGGTGGCCAGCCGGGCGATTTCCTGCAGGTCGGCATCTTCTGCACCGG
>JAFEFM010000464.1 GCA_018240585.1 Pseudomonadota bacterium | reverse complement strand
GCCACGGCTCGAGCGCCATGCGCAGCTCGACATTGACGCCGCGCGCGGCGAACTCGCCGTATTTGGGGAAGCGGAACTCGAAATGCGGCGCGAACCAGTCGAACTCCATCGGGTAGCCGAATTCACGCAGCTCGGTGACGACGTCGCGAAAATCCTCCGCCACCCAGTGCGGCAACAGGAAGCGGTCGTGCAGCTCGGTGCCCCAGCGCCGCAGCCGGGCGGGGGCGTAGGGCTGCTGCCAGAAGCGCGCGATCAGCGCGCGCAGCAGCAGTTGCTGGGCGAGGCTCATGCGCGCGTGCGGCGGCATCTCGAAGGCGCGCAGCTCGAGCAGGCCCAGGCGCCCTGTGGCGCTGTCCGGGCTGTAGAGCTTGTCGATGCAGAACTCAGAGCGGTGCGTATTGCCGCTGGCATCGATGAGCAGGTTGCGCAGCAGGCGGTCGATGAGCCACGGCGGCACCGCCTTGCCGCCCGCTTGCGCATCGAGCTCGGGGATCTGCTGGAAGGCGACTTCCAGTTCATGCACCGAGTCGTGGCGCGCCTCGTCGACACGCGGCGCCTGCGAGGTGGGGCCGATGAAGAGCCCCGAGAACAGGTAGGACAGGCTGGGGTGGTTGTGCCAGTAACTCACCAGGCTGCGCAGCAGGTCGGGACGACGCAGGAAGGGCGAATCGGCCGGCGTGGCGCCACCGAGCACGAAATGGTTGCCGCCGCCGGTGCCGGTGTGGCGGCCGTCGAGCATGAACTTCTCGGTCGACAGGCGCGACTGGTGGGCCTCCTCGTACAGCGTGGAGGTGCGCTCGACGAGCTCGTCCCAGTTGGCCGCGGGGTGGATGTTGACCTCGATCACGCCAGGATCGGGGGTGATGCGGAAATGCGCAAGGCGCGGATCGGACGGCGGCTCGTAGCCTTCGAGGACGACGGGAAGCTTGAACTCCGCCGCGGTGTCCTCGACCGCGGTGACGATCTCGAGGTAGTCCTCCAGCGCCGCCGTCGGCGGCATGAAGAGGTAGAGCAGGCCGCCGCGCGGCTCGGCGCACATCGCGCTGCGGGTGATCCAGGCTGCGGATTCGAAGGGCTGCGGCCGGCGCGCGGGGTCGATGCGCTCGTCACGCGTCACCAGCCCGGCTTCCGCCGCGCCGGGCAGCGGCACTGCCGCCTCGCCCTGCGCACCGTGGAAACCGGCATGCTCGGCGCGGCCGGGGGTCCAGCCGCCGCCGCGAGCCTCGAAACCCAGGCCGCTGTCGGCACCGATGATGGCGGCACCCGCGGCGCCCGTCGGCCGCAACTGCTGACGCAGCTCGGCATGCGCCGGCAGCGCGGGAAAAGCCTGGTTGGGATCGGCGTGGTGGATCCAGGGGAAATCGCCCTCACCCACCCAGGGTTGGGAATCCAGCGGCAGGCGGTAACCGATGGGCGAATCGCCGGGAATCAGATACAGGCGCTCGCTGCGCAGGAACCACGGGCCGCTCTGCCAGCGCGCGGTCTGGCAAGCAGCGCCTGCGTGCTGCCGCACGATCGGCAGCACATGGCCGATGACCTGCTTCAGGCCCTGGTCGAAGATCTTGGTCAGACGCGCGCGCTCGAGCGGATCATCCACGCGCGAGTCGTGCGGATCGACGTTGGTCGGCAGCCGGCGCTCGCGCCACAGGTAGTACCAGGCGTCCTCGAAGGCCGGCATCATCCTCTGCGCATCGACGCCCAGGCGTTCGCCGACGCGCGCGAGGAAGCGCGCCGCCATGGCTTCGTCCACCGCGGTGCCGGAAAGCTCGCGCGCGAACAGGTCCGGGTTGCGCCAGATCGGCTCGCCGTCGCGGCGCCAGTAGCAGTTCAGCGACCAGCGCGGCAACTGCTCGCCGGGATACCACTTGCCCTGGCCGAAGTGCAGCAGGCCCTGCGGCGCGTAGTGGTCCTTCAGCCGGAACATCAGGTTCTCGGCCAGCGTGCGCTTGCTCGGCTTGCTCGCATCCCGGTGCTGCGGGTCGAGCGCGTCGCTGTTCCAGGCCGCGCCATCGCGGTCGTCAAGCGACACGAAGGTCGGTTCGCCGCCCTGCGTGAGGCGCACGTCGTGGGTCGTCAGGTCACCATCGATGCGGTGGCCGAGGGCCTCGATCGCCGCCCACTGCTCGTCGGTGTAGGGCTTGGTGACGCGCGGCGCCTCCCACACCCGCTCGACCTTCATGTGGTGCTCGAACTCGCATTCGCATTCGTCGGTGAAGCCGGTGATCGGCGCCGCCGACGAAGGTTCGGGCGAGCAGGCGAGCGGGATGTGGCCTTCGCCGGCGAAGAGGCCCGAGGTCGGGTCCAGCCCCACCCAGCCGGCGCCGGGCAGGTACACCTCGCACCAGGCGTGCAGGTCGGTGAAGTCCACCTCGGTGCCGGACGGGCCGTCGAGCGACTTCACGTCGGGCACGAGCTGGATCAGGTAGCCCGACACGAAGCGCGCCGCCAGGCCGAGGTGGCGCAGCAACTGCACCAGCAGCCAGGCCGAGTCGCGACAGGAGCCGCTCGCCAGCGCCAACGTCTCTTCCGGCGTCTGCACGCCGGGCTCGAGCCGCACCAGATAGCGGATGTCCTGCTGCAGGCGCTGGTTGAGCGCGACCAGGAAATCCACGCTGGCCTTCGGTTCGCGCGGGATGGATTCGAGGTAGTCGATGAACTTCGGCCCGAGCGCGGCGGCCGGCGCCTTCACCAGATAGGGCGCCAGTTCGATGCGCAGGTCGTCCGCATAGGCGAAGGGAATCTTCTCCGCCACCGGTTCGAGGAAGAAGTCGAAGGGGTTGATGACCGACATCTCGGCCACCAGGTCGACCTCGATGCGCAGCTCGGTGGCCTTGTCGGGGAAGACCAGGCGGGCGAGGTAGTTCGACTGCGGGTCCTGCTGCCAGTTGATGAAGTGGCCGGCGGGCGCGACCTTCAGCGCGTAGGCGTGGATCGGTGTGCGGCAGTGCGGCGCGGGGCGCAGGCGCACGACCTGCGGCGACAGGCTCACCGGCCGGTCGTAGCGGTAATGGGTGACGTGGTTGAGCTTGACGTGTATCGACACGGGGACGCCTCGTGGTTTTGCGGATTGAGTGACGCATCGCGTCGCAAGAAACGTGCAATCCCTCCAGGCGATCCGAAAACAAGGGAGATGCACGGTTTCCGGGCTCGCCCCGGCCGTGGCGATGCACCAGGACGGTGCGCGAAGCCTTGCGCGTGCATCGGGATGGCGCCAGGCAGCGCGACCGCCTCCGCATCGCGGCCGTTCGCTGCACGGACCGGACCGCGGCGTACGGCGCTGCCGTTAAACTTGGGCCTCCTGCAGCTCGATGCTGCGCCTCCGTTCCCTGTGCATGCCCACGACGATGCGGCCGGCCTCGGCCCTGCCGCGCAACCTCGCCCTCGCCTACGCGGCGCTGATCGCCTACGCCTCCCTGCATCCTTTCGCGGGCTGGAAGGCGAGCGGGCTGCCTGTGTTCGACTTCCTGCTGGCGCCGTGGCCGAAGTACTTCGTGCTGGCCGACCTGGTGTTCAACGTCCTGGGCTATCTGCCGCTGGGCTTCCTGCTGGTCGCGGCCCTGCCCGGCAATTGGCCGGCGAGGCGCAGCATCCTCGTCGCGACGCTGGCCGCCGGCCTGCTCAGCCTGTTCCTGGAGACGGCACAGAACTTCCTGCCCTCGCGCGTCGCCAGCAACGTGGACCTGGGCGGCAACACGCTCGGTGCGCTGCTCGGCACGCTGCCTGGCGTACGCTGGGGGCGCAGCTTCTTCGGCCGCGACGGCCGGGCACGGCGCTGGCGCACGCGATACGTCATCGGCGGCAACACCGGCGACGCAGGACTGGTGCTCGTCGGGCTATGGCTGCTGAGCCAGCTCACCGCGACCGACCTGCTGTTCGCCAGCGGCGACGTGCGCAACCTGCTGGGCATCGCCGCGCCGCTGCCCTTCAGCGCCGACCGCTTCATGGCCTTCGACATGGCGCTGACCACGCTGTCGGTGCTGGCGATCGGGCTGTTCGCGCGCTGCATGATGCGCCACGCCACCGTGTGGCCCCTCGTGCTGGTGCTGTTGCTCGGCGTCGGCGCCAAGACGCTGGCCACCGCCACCTTCTTCGTGCCCGGCGCGCCGCTGGCCTGGCTCACGCCAGGAACGGAGCGCGGCCTGCTGCTGGGCAGCGCGCTGCTCGCCGGTGCGCTGATGCTGCCGCGCGTGCTGCAGCATGCCCTGGCTGGAATGACGCTGCTGGCCAGCACCGCCCTGGTCAACCTGATGCCGGAGAATCCCTACGTGGTGTATGAGCAGCGCCTGACGAACTTCAGCAACTTCCTGAACTTCCACGGACTGACCCAGCTCACCGACAGCCTGTGGCCCTTCCTGGCCCTGGCCTACCTGTCCGCCCTGGGCCTGTGGCGCGGGGAACACCTGAGCGGCCGCCCGGATTCGCGTGCGCGGCGTCTATAATCCGCTGCACCGAATCAGGACCCGGTCGCCGCGCCCGGGCGCATCGTGGCCGGCTCGTATGTGCCAGCGCCCGCACCACCCCGGGCGGCAACGCGCCACCACCACCCGACTGCAACGCAGGCGCCGCCCGCGAACTTGGCGCCCGCGCACCGACACAGACCCGCCATGAGCTATTTCAAACACCACGTCTTCTTCTGCTGCAACCAGCGCCAGAACGGCGAGAGCTGCTGCAACGATCACGGCGCCAGCGCGCTGCAGACCTACGCCAAGGAACGCACCGCTGCGCTCGGCATGAAGGGCAAGGGCAGCGTGCGCATCAACAAGGCCGGCTGCCTGGGCCGCTGCGACGACGGGCCGGTGCTCGTCGTCTATCCCGACAACGTCTGGTACACCTACATCGACAAGGACGACGTCGACGAGATCATCGACACCCATCTGGTGCAGGGCCGCATCGTCGACCGACTGCGCCTGCCGGAGGACGCCGCATGAACCGACCGCTGCCCACCGAATCCGCGCTGCTGCGCGGCCAGGCCGGCAACATCGAAGTGCTGATCGACGCGCCGGCAGAGGTGCGCGGCATCGCGCTGGTGTGCCACCCGCATCCGCTGTTCGGCGGCGCCAACACCAACAAGGTGGCGCACACGCTGGCGCGCAGCTTCCGCGACCTCGGCTATGTGGCGATCCGGCCCAACTTCCGCGGCGTGGGCAAGAGCGAGGGCGCGCACGATGCCGGCAACGGCGAAACCGAGGACATGCTGTCGGTGATCAGTTGGGCGCAGTCGCGCTGGGGCGTGTCGCCGCTGGCGCTGGGCGGCTTCTCGTTCGGCGGCTTCGTGCAGACGCGGGTGGCGAACCGCCTCGCCGACGGCATCGCGCCACCGCGCCAGCTCGTGCTGGTGGGCATGGCGGCCGGGATGGCGGCCGATGGCGCACGCCACTACGACACGCCGCCGGTGCCCAAGTCCATCCCGACGCTGATCATCCACGGCGAGAACGACGAGACGGTCGCGCTCGCCAACGTGCTCGACTGGGCGCGACCGCAGGAGCTGCCGGTGACGGTGGTGCCGGGCGCGGACCATTTCTTCCACGCCCGCCTGCACGTGATCCGCGACATCATCGCGCGCAACCTTCCGCCGCTGGCCTGAACCGCCGCCGACGCTGCCACCCGCCGCAGGAGATCCCGATGAAGCTCTTCGCCTCGCTCACAAGCCCTTACGCCCGCAAGATCCGCGTCATCCTCGCGGAGAAGGCGCTGCCCTTCGAACTGGTGGTCGATTCGCCCTGGGAGGCGAACACCCGGGTACCGACGGTCAACCCGCTCGGCAAGGTGCCGGCGCTGGTCACCGACGCCGGCGACATCTTCTTCGACTCGCCGGTGATCGCCGGCTACCTCGAGACGCTGGACGCCGCGCCGCGGCTGCTGCCCGCCGACGCGCTGGCGGCCGTGCGGGTGCGGCAGAACGAGGCGCTGGCCGACGGCATCACCGATGCGGCGGTGGCCGCGCTGCTCGAGTCGCGCCGCCCCGACGGCGAGCGCAGCGAACGCGAGATCGCACGCCAGCTCGAGAAGGTGGAGCGCGCCCTGGTCGAACTCGAGCGTCGTGCCGCGAGTCGCGACTGGCTCGATGGCGACCGCATGCAACTGGGCGACGTCGCCGCGGGCTGCGCGCTGGGCTACCTCGACCTGCGCTTCCCGAAGCTCGACTGGCGCGGCCGCCATCCGGCGCTGGCCGCACTGGCGGCGCGGCTGTTCGCGCGGCCGAGCTTCACCGCCACCGTTCCGCCGGCGGGCTGAACGGCGGGCGCACACAGGAGAATCACGCGTGTTCGAATCCATGACGCACGCCGCCTTCTGGCTGTCGGTGCTGCAGATCATCGCCATCGACATCCTGCTCGGCGGCGACAACGCGGTCGTCATCGCCCTGGCGTGCCGCAAGCTGCCAGAGCATCAGCGCAACAAGGGCATCGCCTGGGGCGTAGTTGGGGCGATCGCGCTGCGCATCGTGCTGATCTTCTTCGCCCTGCAACTGCTCGCGCTGCCCTTCCTGAAGGTGATCGGCGCGCTGCTGCTGCTGTGGATCGGGGTCAAGCTGATGCAGCCGGAGGACGATGACGGCCACGGCAACATCGAAGGCAGCGCCCACCTGCTGGGTGCGATCAAGACCATCGTCGTCGCCGATGCCGTGATGAGCCTGGACAACGTCATCGCCGTGGCGGGTGCGGCGAAAGGCGATCTCAGCCTGGTGGTGTTCGGCATCGTCGTCAGCATTCCCATCATCGTGTGGGGCAGCAAATTCGTGCTGAAGCTGATGGACCGCTTCCCCGTCGTCATCACGCTCGGTGCCGCGCTGCTGGGCTGGATCGCCGGCGGCATGATCGTGGGCGACGTGACGCTGAAACCGCTGCTGCAGGGCCTGCCGGGCTGGCTGCACTACCTCACTTCGGCCGTCGGCGCCGCCTTCGTGGTGGCGCTAGGCGGCTGGCTGGCGCGGCGCAGGGTACGCGAGGCCGCACCGGTCGTCGAACTGCCGCTCGAAGGCACCCCCCAGGCGACAGGCGACAAGTAAGGGAGTACGCATGATGAAGGTCCTCATTCCCCTCGACGGCTCCGCAAACGCCGATCGCGCGGTGGCACACGCGCTGGCCTTGCGCGAGCAGACGCCCGATGTCGAGATCCACCTCCTCAGCGTGCAGATCCCGCTCGACGGGCACGCCAGCAGCTTCTTCAGCGCGGAGGCGCTCACCGGCTACCACCGCGACGAAGGCCTGGCAGCGCTCGCCAGCGCGCGCCGCATGCTCGACGCGGCGGGCGTGCCCTATGCGCACCACATCGCCGTCGGCCACGTCGCCGACACCATCGTGCGTTACGCGCAGGAACGCGGCTTCGACCGAATCGTGATGGGTTCGCATGGCCGCAGCGGCCTGCGCCACCTGCTGATGGGCTCGGTGGCCAGCGAGGTGTCGAAACGCTCGCAGGTTCCGGTCACCCTGGTCAAGCCGGATCAAGCGTAATGCCGCCCGCGGTCGGTGGCTGCCCCGCATGACAGAGGCGTGAAGCATGCTGCGTCCGATGTTGCGGGACGCCGCGGGTCGACTAGAGTGTAACGAGCCGGCACGCAAGCACACGACATGGGCACCCCCACCATCCACGCCGGCCCTCGCAGGGAAGGAGACCGTCATGGCAGAGATCGACAAGGAAGCCGTCGTCGCGGTACTGAACCGCATCCTCGAAGCGGAGCTGGCCGGCGTGGTGC
This sequence comes from Pseudomonadota bacterium, assembly GCA_018240585.1. Taxonomy (GTDB): domain Bacteria; phylum Pseudomonadota; class Gammaproteobacteria; order Burkholderiales; family Rhodocyclaceae; genus Thauera. The sequence goes on along the minus strand of JAFEFM010000464.1, from coordinate 12,513 downwards.
GCTACACGCATTATTCGTTTCTCGTGTTCGGTTTCGGCCGCATCCCCATCGTGTCGTGGCTCAATGCGCAGGCGGACGAATCCCTGCTGCATGCGCGCCAGGCCGGCGAATGGATCACGACGCTGGGAGCCTATCCCTCGCTGGGCATCGGATCGCTGCTCGATTCCCACCAGCATGATGTCGGCGCCATCCTGCGCGAATCGCTGGAAGCCGAAGGCAAGGCGCTGGGCCTGTACCGGGAGCTTCTCGCACGGGTGGAAGGCCGTTCGGTGGCGCTGGAGGAGTTCTCGCGCCAGATGATCCACGCCGAAGAGCTGCATCTGGCCGAAGTCGACAAGATGTTGCGCAAGCCCGGCGACCTGCAGTCGGTTGCCCCGCGCGAGATCTAGTGCGCTCGTGGCGGCCAGGCCGGTGCCGTGGCGCTGAAGCGGGACGGCGCCGCAGCCGCCTGCGTCGCGCCGCTTGATCCAGGTTAGCGCAAGAATGCGCGCCGTCCGCGATAATCGCGCTTCCCCGCCCACGGAAGCGACATGACCGGCGCACTGATCGTCCTCACCAACCTGCCCGACCAGACCACCGCGGCGGCACTCGCCCGACGCCTGGTCGGCGAGCGCCTGGCCGCCTGTGTGAACATCATGGCCCCCTGCCAGTCGGTGTACCGCTGGCAGGGGGCGATCGAGGCGGCGAGCGAGGTGCCGCTGCTGATCAAGACCACCGCCGACCGCTACGGGGCGCTGCAGGCAGCAATCCTCGAGTCCCACCCTTACGAACTTCCCGAAATCGTCGCGGTCCCTGTGCAGCAAGGCCTCGCATCCTTTCTCGACTGGGTGGCCGACGAAACGCGCTCACTGCCCGGTGGCGACGAGCCTGCACGGTGAGCCTTGCCCGACCCCCCGATCCTCCCGACCCGAAACCCGATGACGCACCGCCTGTCGATCTTGCTTGCCCTGTTCGCAAGCCTGCTGTTCCTTGCCTTGCCGCCGGCCCGCGCGGCCGACCCCATCGAACCGGAAAAGGCCTTCGCCATGCGCGCCCATGCGCTCGACGCGCAGACGGTCGAGGTCGTGTTCACGGTGGCGAAGGGCTATTACCTGTACGGCGACAAGTTCCGCTATGAAGCGGAGCCTGCCACGATCACGCTGGGGGCGCCGGAAAAGCCCGCCGGCACGGTGAAGCACGACGAGTTCTTCGGCGAGGTCGAAACCCACCGCGGCGAATTGCGGGTGCTGTTGCCAGTCACTACGCCCGAGGGCGTCAGCCGCTTCGAGCTGACCGTCACCAGCCAGGGCTGCTGGGACGGCGGCATCTGCTACCCGCCCACACCGCAGAAGACCGCCATCGATCTTTCCGCCCCGGCCGCCAAAGGCGGCGGCCTGCTCGCCGGCCTGGTCGGCGGCCGCTTGCAGGGTGCCGCGCAGAGCGTCGCGCCGGCGAGCGATGACATGGCGGCGGCCGTTCGCGAGCCCACCGACGCCGGCAGCGGTGACGAGAGCGGGCGCATCGCCAGCCTCCTGAAGGGTGCCAGCGTGTCGCTGATCCTGGTGAGCTTCTTCGGCTTCGGCCTGCTGCTGGCCTTCACCCCCTGCACCTTCCCGATGATTCCCATCCTGTCGGGGATCATCATCGGCCAGGGGCACAAGGTGTCGCATGCGCGGGCCTTCATGCTGTCGCTCGCCTACGTGCTGGGCATGGCCGTCACCTACGCGCTGGCCGGCGTCGCCGCCGGCGTCACCGGCACGCTGCTGTCGGCGGCGCTGCAGAACGTATGGGTGCTGTCGGGGTTCGCGCTGGTGTTCGTGCTGCTGTCGCTGTCGATGTTCGGCTTCTACGAGCTGCAGTTGCCGAGCGCGCTGCAGAGCCGGCTGGCGAGCACCGCGAGCCACGAGAAGGGCGGCCACCTCGGCGGCGTCGCGGTGATGGGCGTGCTGTCGGCGCTGATCGTCGGCCCCTGCGTGGCGGCGCCGCTGGCCGGCGCCCTGCTCTACATCGCACAGACGGGGGATGCGGTGCTCGGCGGCTGGGCGCTGTTCGCCATGGGCCTGGGCATGGGCGCGCCGCTGCTGGCGGTGGGCGTCGCATCGCGCTCGCTGCTGCCCAAGGTCGGGCCATGGATGGAAGGCGTCAAGAAGGCCTTCGGCGTGCTGCTGCTGGCGGTGGCACTGTGGATGGTGAGCCCGGTGATCCCGCCGCTGGCGACGATGCTGGGCTGGACGGCGCTGCTGGTGTTCTCGGGCATCTTCCTGCATGCCATCGACCCGCTGCCGCCGCACGCGAAGGGCTGGCAGCGTTTCTGGAAAGGCGTGGGCGTGGTGCTGCTGATCTCGGGCGCGGCGATGCTGGTGGGCGCCCTCGCCGGCTCGCGCGACCCGCTGCAGCCGCTCGCGGTGCTGCGCGCCGAAGCGGCGGCGCCGGAGGCGGCACCGGCATTCGAGAAAGTGTCGTCGATCGCCGAGCTCGACGCCCGCCTGGCCGGCACCGGCCGCCCGGTGATGCTGGATTTCTACGCCGACTGGTGCGTGTCGTGCAAGGAGATGGAGCGCTACACCTTCAGCGATCCGCAGGTGGCGAGCCGCATGGGCCGCATGCTGCTGCTGAAAGCCGACGTCACCGCCAACGACGACGAGCACAAGGCCCTGCTCAAGCGCTTCGGCCTGTTCGGCCCGCCCGGCATCATCTTCTTCGACCCCGCCGGCAAGGAACGCCAAGGCCTGCGCGTGGTGGGCTACATGAAGGCGGAGCCGTTCGCGGCGGTGCTGGATCGGGCGCTTTGACCTCAGCCCGGCCGGCACGCAGGTTTTCCCCTACAATTCTGGCTTTACCTTCCGGTTCAGACCCTTCATGTTCTCCGGCATCGTCGCGGCCGTCGGCCGCATCGAACACATCGAGCCGCTCGCGGACGGCATTCGCCTCACGGTCGACACCAACGGGCTCGACCTGTCCGACGTCATCGTCGGCGACAGCATCGCACACAGCGGCGTGTGCCTGACCGTGGTCGACATGAACGGCGGCCACCTGAAGTACGACGTCTCGCGCGAGACGCTCAACTGCACGGTAGGGCTGGATGCCGTGGGCAACGAGGTGAACCTGGAGAAGGCGCTGCGCCTGGCCGACCGCCTCGGCGGCCACCTGGTCACCGGCCATGTGGACGGCGTGGGTGAAGTGCAGAAGTTCGAACCCGTGGGCGAGAGCCACGAGCTGGTGATCCGCGCGCCTGCGGCGATCGCCGGCTACATCGCGAAGAAGGGCTCCATCACCGTGAATGGCGTCAGCCTGACGGTGAACCGCGTCGAGGGGCGCGACTTCTGGATCAACCTGATCCCCCACACGGTGGCGATGACCAACCTGAAGCACCTCGCGACCGGCAGCAAGGTCAATCTCGAGATCGACCTCATCGCGCGCTACGTCGAGCGCATGCTCGCCTGGCGCAGCGAGGAAGCCGCAGCGCAAGGCTGAACCCCGCACAACGACGCGTCATCGGAACGCCAGCAAGAACAGCAAACAAGGAAACAGCATGAGCGCACTCGCGCCGATTACCGACATCATCGCCGACATCAAGGCCGGCAAGATGGTCATCCTGGTGGACGAGGAAGACCGCGAGAACGAGGGCGACCTCGTCATGGCGGCCGAATTCGTCACGCCGGAGGCGATCAACTTCATGGCCAAGCATGGCCGCGGCCTGATCTGCCTGACGCTCACCGACGAGCGCTGCCGCCAGCTCGGCCTGCAGCAGATGGTGCGCGACAACCGCACGCCACACGGCACCGCCTTCACCGTGTCGATCGAAGCGGCAACCGGCGTCACCACCGGCATCTCGGCGCACGACCGCGCACGCACCGTGCAGGTGGCCGTCGCCCGCAACGCCCGGCCGGACGACATCGTCACCCCCGGCCACATCTTCCCGCTGACCGCGCAGAAGGGCGGCGTGCTGATCCGCGCCGGCCACACCGAAGCCGGCTGCGACCTCGCCCACCTGGCCGGCCTGGAACCGGCCGCGGTGATCTGCGAGATCCTGAAGGACGACGGCACCATGGCGCGGCTCCCCGACCTGATCGAGTTCGGCCGCGAGCACGGCCTGAAGATCGGTGCCATCCGCGACCTGATCGAGCACCGTGCAGCCACCGAGCACCTGATCGAGAAAGTCGCCGACAAGGAAGTCGACACTGTCCATGGCCGCTTCCGCCTGTCGGCGTTCGAGGACAAGACCTCGGGTGACGTGCATTTCGCCCTGACGCACGGCGACATCCGCCCCGAGCGCGAGACCCTGGTGCGGGTGCACGAGCCGATCTCGGTGATCGACTTCCTCGACCCGGCGAGCGCGAGCCACAGCTTCCCGGTGAATGTCTCGCTCGCCACGCTGGCGGCGGCCGAGGCCGGCGTGATGGTGCTGCTGTACCGTCCGCAATCGGGCCGCGAGCTGCTCGCCAGCCTCAACCGCACCCAGGACCGCCCGGTGAAGTGGGACGCCCGCCTGTTCGGCGTCGGCGCGCAGATCCTGCGCAGCCTCAACGTGGGCAAGATGCGGCTGCTCGCCAGCCCGCGCAAAATCCGCAGCATGGCCGGCTTCGGCCTCGAAATCACCGGCTTCGTCGACAAGAACTGAGCAAGAACCGAGAACCCGCATGCAACGCACCCAACCCGAAAACACCCGCCGCACCGCCCGCTACGACGGCATCGTCGAGCTCGAGCCCGACTTCGCCGGCGCCGGCCTGCGCGTGGGCATCGTCATGGCCCGCTTCAACCTCGACATCTGCGAGGGCCTGCTGTCGGCCTGCACCGACGAGCTGCTCAAGCTCGGCGTCGCACGCAGCGACATCCGCATCGTCACCGTGCCCGGCGCACTGGAGATCCCGCTGACGCTGCAGGCCATGGGAAGGAGCGGCAAATTCGATGCGCTGGTGGCGCTCGGCGCGGTGATCCGCGGCGAGACCTATCACTTCGAGCTGGTGTCGAACGAGATGGGCGCCGGCGTCACCCGCGTCGGCCTCGACACCGGCGTGCCGATTGCCAACGGCGTGCTGACGACCGAGGACGAAGACCAGGCGGTCGCGCGCATGCGCGAGAAAGGCGCCGACTGCGCCCGCGCCGCAGTGGAGATGGCCAACCTGCTGAAGGCCCTGAAATGAGCGAGCCGATGCACCCCAGCAGTGGCGAACCCGCAGCCACGCCGAACCCGACGAGCAAGATGGCGCGCCGCCGCGCGCGCGAACTGGCACTGCAGGGCGTGTACCAGTGGCTGCTGTCGGGCAACTCGATGACCACCGTGCAGCGCAACGTCGAGGCCGAGGCGGAAAACCTGGACAAGGTGGACCGCGAGCTGTTCGTGAGCCTGCTGCGCGGCGCGCTGGAAAACGCCGACGAGCTGCGCGGCGGGTTCTCCCCGCTGATCCACCGTCCGGTGGCGGAGCTGTCACCCATCGAGCATGCGATCCTGCTGCTGGGCGCGCACGAGCTGCGCCACAACATCGAGACGCCCTACCGGGTCGTCATCAACGAGGCAATCGAGCTCGCCAAGAGCTACGGCGGCACCGACGGCCACAAGTTCGTGAATGGCGTTCTGGACAAGCTCGCCGCCCGGCTGCGCCCGGAAGAAGTCGAGGCGGCGCGCAAGGCGAAGGGCTGAGCCGGCGGCGGTTCCGGAGCCGTGCCGCTAGAACGCCCGGCAGGGCGTCCGGCAATCAATTCAGAACGTGCGCCGTATCGTCATCGCACCGCGAATCTGGTTCAGGCTGTAGCCGGTCGCCTTGTCCGCGGGGTAGAGCTCCGCAAGGCGCGCCTTCACGGCTGGCGCAATGTCGTTGGGCCCGCCATGGCAGCTCAGGCACAACTGCTGCGTCGGCAGCGCCTTCATGTAGCGGTAGCTATGGACGCCGTTCTCGCTGACCATCTCGCCGCGCTCGAGCTGGCGCGGATCTTCCCCGGCTGCGGCGCGACGGTCGAAATCCTGCAGGACGGCCGCCTCCCAGGCATCCGGCACCGCCTTCGGGTTGCGGTTCTTCAGGCTCACGCGGCGGATCTGCCAGCCGGTCTTCTCGGACGCTTCCTTTGCCATCTGCGGCGCCTTCTCGCGGCACACGCCGATCGCACCCTCGACGCCATTCTTTTCGATTTCCTGCTGCAGGACCCCGACCAGCCGCGGCGGAATGCTCGATGCCACCGTGCGCGCCTCCTGCAGCAAGGCGAACTCCTCGGCGGCGGCGGGCAAGGCCGCGAAGGCCATCGCAGGCATCATGACGCTCAGGACAACGTGCTTCAGCTCCATGTTCGGCTCCGGGTCCGATGAAATCAGAATTTGATTATATACAGTCCGGGAGTTCGTAGCGCGGGCCAAAAAAATCCCGCCGGGCCTCTCGCCCCGGCGGGATTCTGGATCGTGCCTGCCCGCCTGCGCTGCAAGGCGGGTTCAGCGCGGCGTGCTCAGTCCCGGAAGCCGCGGTCGCGGCGGTCGCCATGGCTGCGCTCGCCGCGCGAAGGATGACCCTCGCGCCCCTGGCCACCCGCGCTGCGGCGCGTATCGCCGGACGGACGGCCGTAGCCACCAGGCTTGGCACCGCTGCCGAAGCGGCGGCCGCCAGTGCCACCGGGACGCGGACCCGAGGGCTTGCGCGGCGACGGCTCCATGCCGGGAATCGTGTGCACCGCCAGGCGATCGCCGGTGAAGCGCTCGATGGCGCGGATCAGGCCGGTCTCGCGCGGGCCGGACAGCGTGATCGCCACGCCGTCGCGTCCGGCACGGCCGGTGCGGCCGATACGGTGGACATAGTCTTCCGCCTGGCGCGGCGGATCGAAGTTGATGACGTGGCTGATGCCGGCGACGTCGATGCCGCGCGCGGCGACGTCGGTCGCCACCAGCACGCCGATGCGCCCCTGGCGCAGGCGGTCGAGGGTGCGGTTGCGCTGCGTCTGGTGCATGTCGCCATGCAGCGCGGCAGCGGCGATACCCTTTTCCTGCAGCGACAGGGACAGTTCGTCGGCACTCTTCTTGGTCGCGGTGAACACCACCGCCTGGTTCAGGCTGTCGTCGCCGAGCAGGGCTTCGAGCAGGCGGCTCTTGTGACCGAGGTCGTCGGCGAACATCAGGCGCTGCTCGATCTGGCCGCGGTCTTCCTGCGCCACCTCGATCTCGATGCGCTGCGGGTTGCGCGTCATGCGCGCCGCCATGCTGCCCACCACGCCATCGAGCGTGGCCGAGAACAGCAGCGTCTGGCGCTTGGCCGGCGTGGCGGCGACGATGGCGTCGATGTCTTCGGCGAAGCCCATGTCGAGCATGCGGTCGGCTTCGTCCAGGATCAGCACCTCGAGGTCGGAGAGCTTGATCTTGCGGCGGTTCAGATGGTCGAGGAGACGGCCCGGCGTGGCGACAACGACGTCGCACTGCCGCTGCAACTGCTTGATCTGCGCAAACATCGGCGCGCCGCCCACCAGGCAGGCGGTGTTGAGCCAGCGCAGTGCCTTGCCGTAGGTCTGCACCGCCTTTTCCACCTGCTGCGCGAGCTCGCGCGTCGGTGTCAGCACCAGCACGCGCGGGCCGGCGCCGGGCGCCGGGCGGCGATCGATGAGCTTGTGCAGCGCCGGCAGCGTGAAAGCTGCCGTCTTGCCGCTGCCGGTATGGCTGGACACCAGCAGATCCGCGCCGGCGATGGCGGCGGGAATCGCCTGCTGCTGCACCGGGGTCGGCGTCGTGTAGCCGGTCTGTTCGATGGCTTTGAGGAGTTCGTCGGCGAGGCCGAGGCTGTGGAACGTCATGGTTCTTCCTGTATGGCGAGCCGCCTCGCATGGCTGCGGACGGCAGGTTCGGGCCCGGGATGACGGGCCGCATGGCATCGCGCCGCGCCGGACCTGTGGGTGTACAGGGTCGGGGCGTGGAATCGCAGGTGCGACAAACGCGCGATGGGCGTGGCCGGCCTGTCGAGCCTGAGTCTTGATGACCAGGCTGTGGAGGCCGCGCATCGGCACCAACCGGTTGTCACGATGCCAGACGATCGGAAGAACGAATGGAGTTCGGCGGGAGGTCGGGGGCGATGGGGCTGTGGTTACAGTCCCTCGGGCCGAGGCAGGCGGACATCCTGGTCCGCGCTTGATACCGCAATGGCCCTGCTGCTGCATTGCACAACGAGCGGCAGTATAACCGCTTTTCCCGCGGCTGTCGCCCGGAATCGTTGCAAAGTGCTTGACGAAAAAAGAAAAGCGGGCCGGCATCCCGGATGCCGGCCCGCCCGTCAGCGGCTTGCCTTGCGGCGAATTACTTGTTGACCGCGGCTTTCAGCGTCGCGCCGGCGGTGAACTTGGGCACGCTCGAGGCGGCGATTTCGATCGCGGCGCCGGTCTGCGGGTTGCGGCCGGTGCGGGCGGCACGCTCGGAAACCTCGAACGAGCCAAAACCGGTGAAGGCGACCTTCTCACCCTTGCCCAGTTGTTCGGCGATGATGTCGAGCACGGCCGTCAGGGCGCGGTCGGCCTGAGCGCGGGAGACGTCCAGACGATCAGCCAGGGCTTCGACGAATTCACCTTTGTTCATGCTTTTCCTCGATTGGTGTGTAAGTGACGGGAATTCTGATCTACCGGCCGGATTCTAGCACCGCCGCGGCTTGCGGGGCGTGACGAAACAATCGTCACGCCGCCCGTTCGACGCGGTGGCGGGCGGCGCGGAAGATCCGCGGCGACCGGGCCGTCGTCCTGCCCCGGCACCCGTCAGAATGCCGACTCGTCGAAGCGGGTGAGCGCACCACCCGCCTCGCATACCGTCGCCGCATGGGCGCCAGCCTGCGGGGCGATGGTCGCCATGTAGAAGCGGGCGAGTTCGATCAGACTGCCGAGATAGGCTTCATCGCCCCCACCGGCATCACGCTTCGCCTTCGCGGCCAGCGCCGTCCGCGCAAGCTGCCAGCCGCCGCAGACAGTACCGAGCAGGTGCAGGAAAGGCACCGCCCCGGCGAGCACGTCAGCCAGCCGGTCGCGACCATTGGCAAGCATCCAGTCGGCGGCCGACGCCAGTGCAGCGATGGTGTCGGCAAGGCCGTCGCCGATCTCGGCCAGCCCCGCGGCATTCAGCGCCGCCGCGGTGTCGCTCAGGTCGTCGATCAACTCGCGCAGCGTCTCGCCGCCTTCGCGCAGGATCTTGCGTCCGACCAGGTCGTTGGCCTGGATGCCGGTCGTGCCCTCGTAGATCGTGATGATGCGCGCGTCGCGGTAGTACTGCGCGATGCCGGTCTCCTCGACGAAGCCCATGCCGCCGAAGACCTGGATCGCATCGTCGCAGACGTCGTTGCCGACTTCGGTGCACCAGCCCTTGGCGACCGGCATCAGCAGGTCGACGTAGCGGCGGTGCTTGTCCGCCACTGTGCGGTCGGGATGATGGTGCGCGATGTCGAACCAGCCCGCCGCCGTGTACAGCAACGCGCGCATCGCCATCACCCGCGCGCGCATGGAAAGCAGCATGCGCTTGACGTCGGGGTGATGGATGATGGGTTTGCCCGATTCGCCGGTCACCGCATCGCGGCCCTGCACACGGTCGCGCGCATAGGCCAGCGCCATCTGGTAGGCGCGATCGGCGAGGCCGAGCCCCTGCACGCCGACACCGAAGCGCGCCTCGTTCATCATCACGAACATGGTCTCGAGCCCGCGATTGGGCGCGCCCACCAGCCAGCCGGTGGCACCACCGCCGTCGCCGAAGCTCAGCGTACAGGTGGGGCTGCCATGGATGCCCATCTTGTGCTCGATGGAGATGCAGCGCACGTCGTTCTTCGCCCCCAGGCTGCCGTCGGCCTCGACCAGGTACTTGGGCACGATGAACAGCGACAGCCCCTTCACGCCGGCCGGCGCGTCGGGCAGGCGGGCAAGCACCAGATGCACGATGTTGGGTGTCAGCTCGTGCTCGCCGTAGGAGATGAAGATCTTCTGCCCGAACAGCTTGTAGCTGCCATCCGCCTGGGGCTCGGCGCGGCTGCGCGTGGCGGCGAGGTCGGACCCCGCCTGCGGCTCGGTGAGGTTCATCGTGCTGCCCCACTCGCCGCTCACCACCCTGGGCAGATACAGCGCCTTCTGTTCATCGCTGGCGGCGATCAGCAGCGCCTCGGCCTGCCCCTGGTTGAGGATCGGCAGCATGTTGAACGCCATGTTGGTGGCGCACCACATCTCCGAAACCGGAGTGGATACGAGCTTGGGCATCCCCTGCCCGCCGAATTCCACCGGCAGCGACAGCCCGAGCCAGCCGGCCTCCCGGAACTGGTCATAGGCCGCCTGCCAGCCGTCCGGCGTCAGCACGCGGCCATCGTCCTGCAGGCGGCAGCCCTGCACGTCGCCGTCGCGGTTGAGGGGCGCCAGCACGCCGGCGGCGAACTTGCCCGCCTCCTCGAGAATGGCCGCCACCAAGTCCGGGCTCGCCTCCTCGCAGCCGGGCAGCGCGGCGACCTGGTCCAGCCCCGCCAGCTCGGCGAGGATGAACTGCATGTCCCTGAGCGGGGGGGTGTAGTCGTACATCGGGCTGTCTCCTGTGTCCCTTGTTCTGTCGTCAGGTCGTGCTCAGTCGCACGCCGCGCGGATGTCTTCGGGAATGGGCACTGCCTTGATGCGCAGTGGGTCTGCGGGATCCTGCATCGCGAACACGCGGACCTCGCGCCCTTCGCACAGCACGGTGTCGCCGCGGCGGGCGACATGGCGCATGACGAAGCTCTTGCCGCGCCACTCCTCGATCCACGACTCGATCTCGATGTCCTCGCCATAGGTGGCCGAGTTGCGGAAGCTCGCCTGCGCATCGACCAGCGGCGTGCCGATGATGCCGCGCTCGGCGGTGGTGTCGCGCCAGCTCGGTACGCCGCAGGCGGTGAAGAACTCGCGGCTGGACGTGTCGAACCACTTGAAGTAGTTGGCGAAGAACACGATCTGCGCCGGGTCGCAATCGCTGAACGCGATGCGCATGCGATAGACGTTGCTGCGGGCCATGTCGTGTCCCGCTTCAGCGCGGCGCCAGGCGCACCGCGCCGTCGAGGCGGATGGTCTCGCCGTTGAGCATGACGTTGTCGACGATGCTCAGCGCCAGCTTCGCAAACTCCTCGGGCTCGCCGAGGCGCTGCGGGAAAGGCGTGTTCTCGCCCAGCGACTTCTGCACTTCGGGCGGCAGGCCGCGCATCATCGGCGTGATGAACAGGCCCGGCGCGATCGTCATCACGCGGATGCCGAAGCGTGCCAGCTCGCGCGCGATCGGCAGCGTCATCGACACGATGCCGCCTTTCGACGCCGCATAGGCCGCCTGGCCGATCTGGCCCTCGTAGGCCGCCACCGAGGCGGTGTTGATGATCACGCCGCGCTCGCCGTCGGCCCGCGCCTCGCCCCTGCTCATCGCGTCGGCGGCGAGGCGGATCATGTTGAAGGTACCGACCAGGTTGATCTGCACCGAACGCGCGAAGTCGGCCAGCGGCTGCGGCCCCTCCTTGCCCAGCACCTTGCCCGCGTTGCCGATGCCGGCGCAATTGACCAGGCCCTGCAGGCCGCCGAAGCGGCTCAGCGCGAGATCGACCGCTGCTTTCGCGTCCGCCTCGTCGGCGACATTGGTGCGCGCGAACGCGGCACGCGCGCCCAGTTCGGCGGCGAGCTTTTCGCCCTGCTCCACGTTGAGGTCCGCGATCACCACGCTGGCGCCGGCGCCGTGCAATGCGCGCACGGTCGCCTCGCCCAGCCCCGACGCGCCGCCGGTCACGATGAAAGTGCTGCCTTCGAATTTCATTGCCTTCTCCTGTCCTTTCTGTGTGGTCAAGCCACGTTCTCGACGATCACCGCCACGCCTTGGCCGCCTCCGGCGCAGGCCGACGACACGCCGTACTGCAGGCCCGCCGCGCGCGCCGCGCGCGCCACCGTGTGGGTCAGGCGCACGCCGGAGGCTCCCAGCGGATGGCCGATGGCGATGGCGCCGCCATGCACGTTGACGCGGTCGCGATCGAGGGCCAGCTCGCGCTCGCAGGCGAGGTACTGGGCGCCGAAGGCTTCGTTGATCTCGACGCGGCCGATGTCGCCGACGCCGATGCCCGCCAGCTTCGCCGCGGCACGGATCGCCGGTGCCGGGCCGATGCCCATGATCTCGGGCGGCACCGCCGCGGCCGCGCCGGCGACGATGCGGGCGATCGGCGTGAGGCCGTGCGCGCGCACCCAGTCGCCGCGGGCGACGATGACCGCCGCCGCGCCGTCGACGATGGCCGAGCTGTTGCCGCCGGTCTGCACGCCGCCGAAGGCCGCCTTGAGCTTCTGCAGCGTCTCGAACGAAGTCGCACGCACATGGCCGTCGCGCTCGCACGACGTGGCGCGGTCGGCCAGCCTGATGCCGCGCGGCTTGTAGCCGTCGAGTTCCCAGGTGACATTGGTCACCGCGCTGACCTCGTCGGCGAACCAGCCCGCCTCCCAGGCCGCCACGCCGCGGGCGAAGCTCTGCGCGGCGAAGCGGTCGACCTCCTCGCGGCCGATGCCGTAGCGCGTCGCGAGGTTCTCCGCCGTGCCGCCCATGCTGGTGGCCGGCGCGGTATCCAG
>JAFEFM010000463.1 GCA_018240585.1 Pseudomonadota bacterium | reverse complement strand
AGGAGGCGGATATGCACATCGGGGCGATTGTGGGAGCCATGCTTGCCTGCCTGTGCGGGGCGGCGCTGGCGGCGAGCGGCGAATGGCTGTCGCTGGGCAGCAAGCATTGGTCGCCGAGCGTGTTTTCCAAGTCGGGCATCGGCACGTCGAACGCACGCGCCGAAGCACGCGTGACGCGCGAGGAGATCCAGGGTTGGTGCGAGAACTGGGCACCGGGCGACCGCGGCTGCGTGCAGCGCGAGCTGTCCTCGCCGGAAGCCAAGGCCACCTATCGTGCGTCGGCCGACTGCACCCGTGGCCGCATCACCGCCGTTGACGGCGAGACCTACACGCTGGCCGGGCGCTGGGACAACAGCGACATCGGCGGCGGCCGCACGCGCTGGCGCGACCGCGACGGCCGCATCGTCGGCCGTGACAATGCCAGCGGCGGTCTCGGCATCGCCCAGCAGTGGGAGGTGCTGTGCCCGGAGGGGCGCGCCACAACGCGTAGCGCGCCGACAGGGCAGGCGCCCATGGTGCAGGCACCGGCGCAACGTGCGCCGCAGCCGGCGGTGGCAATGGCGCGCAGCTTCGCGGTGGGTGAGGTTGTTTATGCGCGCTCCGGTCCGGCCTGGGTGCGGGGCCGGGTGACCCACGTCAGCCAGCTCGCCGGGCCGCGCGGGCCCGAGATCGCCTATGGCGTGACGCTGGACAGCGGCGCGCGCGGCGTGCTGCCGCCGCACATGCTGCGCAAGGCGCCGCGCCAGTGAGCCGGTTGCGGGTAGGGGCTTGCGATCGGCCGTCGAGAGCGGCGAATGCGTGCGGTATCGGGTAGGAGCGGGGCCTCTGCAGCCGGCTCCTGCAGAGGCGCCACCGCAGCATCAGGATTGTTTTCATGATCAAAACAGTGATGCGTCGATCCGGCTGTTTATCACCCGCGGACAAATAACGATAATTTGCGGCAATGCATCATGCGCCAGGAACCGAGACTCATCCCATGCTTGCCCAACTCGAACGCCCCAGCCTGCAGGCGCCACGCCTGCGCCAGATCTTTTCCGACTACGGCCTGACCTACTTCGTCAACGGCCTGATCGCCTTCATCTTCTCGGCCACCGGTCCGCTCGCCATCATCCTGTCGGTGGGCACGCGCGGCGGCCTGTCGCAGGTCGAACTGGCCTCTTGGGTGTTCGGCGTGTTCTTCGTCAATGGCCTCGTCACCATTGCCATGAGCTGGCGCTACAAGTCGCCGCTGGGCTTCGCGTGGACCATTCCCGGCACCGTGCTGGTGGGGCCGGCGCTGCAGCACCTGAGCTTCGCCGAGGTGATCGGCGCGTTCTACGCCACCAGCCTGCTGGTGCTGGTGATGGGCGCCAGCGGCTGGGTGAAGCGGCTGATGTCCGCGCTGCCGATGCCCATCGTAATGGGCATGGTGGCCGGCGTGTTCCTGCGCTTCGGCCTCGACCTGGTGCGTTCGCTGCATAGCAACTTCGCTGTTGCCGCGCCCATGGTCATCGCCTTTCTCGCGCTGTCGGCGAGCCCGGAGCTGGGCAAGCGCATGCCGCCGCTGATCGGCGCCTTGCTGGTCGGCGCAATCGCGGTCGGCCTGCTCGGCCAGCTCGACACCAGCGGGCTGGGCAGCTTTGCCTTCGCCCACCCGGTGGTGCAGGCGCCGGTGTGGTCGGTGGGCGCGCTGGTCGAACTCGTGGTGCCGCTCGCCATCACGGTGCTGGTGGTGCAGAACGGCCAGGGTGTCGCCGTGCTGAAGGGCGCGAAGCACGAGCCGCCGATCAATGCCATCGCGGTGGCTTGCGGCATCGGTGCCTTCTTCAGTGCTGCCGTCGGCGCCGTCAGCACCTGCCTGACCGGCCCCAGCAACGCGCTGCTCACGTCCTCGGGCAAGCTTGAGCGCCAGTACACCGCGGCGCTGACTTTCGGCGCCTTCGGCGTGCTGTTCGGCCTGATGGCGCCGACTTTCACCGGCCTGATGCTGGCCACGCCCAAGGAATTCATCATGGCGCTCGGCGGCCTGGCCATGCTGCGCGTGCTGCAGGGCTCGTTCATCGGCTCGTTCGGCAGCGGCAAGTTCACGCTGGGCGCGCTGGTGAGCCTGCTCGTCACCGTCACCGACATCGGCATCTTCAACATCGGTGCCGCGTTCTGGGGTCTGGTCGCTGGCTTCGTCGTGTCGTGGCTGATGGAGAAGGCCGACTTCGTCGCGCTGGCGAACAAGGATTGAATTCTCGATCCATGGATTCCGCCTTCCGCCGCGGTGCCCGCGAGGGCATGCGCGCATTCCTGCCGATCTCGGTCGGCCTCGTCCCATGGGCGATCGTGACCGGTATCGCGATGCGCTCGATCGGCCTCTCCGAGCTCGAAGCCATGGGCATGAGCCTGCTGGTGTTCGCCGCCACCGCGCAGCTCGGCACGCTGCCGCTGATCGCCTCCGGCGCGCCGCTGTGGCTGATCTTCCTTACCGGGCTGGTGTTGAACCTGCGCTTCGTGATCTTCAGCGCGGCGATCGCGCCGGCCTTCCACGAACATTCGATGGCGCGCCGGCTGGCGAGCAGCTACCTGCTGGTCGACGGCGTGTTCGTGGCGGTGTCGGAGAAGTTGCGCACCGCCGATGACCCGCAGTGGCGCTGGGGCTGCTACCTGGCGCCTGCGGTGTACGGCTGGATGTTGTGGCAGGCGTGCTCGCTGGTGGGCGTGCTCGGCGCCGGCGCGGTGCCGCACGACTGGTCGCTGGAGTTCATGGCCACTATTGCGCTGATGGTGATGCTGGTGCCCATGGTGCGCACCCGGCCGATGCTGCTCGCCGCGGTGGTGGGTGGTGTGGGTACCGTGCTGCTGCGCGGCCTGCCGCTGCGGCTGGGGTTGTTCGTGGCGATCGCGCTCGGCATCGCGGCGGGCTTCGCCGCTGAACACTGGCAGGAACGGAGGGCGGCGCGATGATCGAAGGCGTGTGGCTGTGGATCACCTTCGCCGCGCTGGCGCTGACGACGGTGATCACCCGCGGCAGCTTCATCCTGATCGGCGAGAAGGGCCGCCTGCCGCCGACGGTGCAGCGTGCGCTGCGCTATGCGCCGGCTTCGGCGCTGGCGGCGCTGATCGTGCCCGACCTGCTGCTGGACCACGGCCATTTCCAGGCCTTCAACCCGAAGCTGGTGGCGGGGGCGGTGATCGTCGCCATCGCCTTGCGCACGCGCAACCCCTGGCTGCCCTTCATCCTCGGCATGGGCGTGCTGATCGCGCTGCGCAAGGGGCTGGGCTGGTGACGCGCGCGCTCGCGCCTCAGGCGTAGGCCAGGCGCCGTGCCAGCCCGCTGCGGCGGATGACCAGCTTCTCGAATTCGGCAAGCGCGAACACCATCAGGCCGGCGGCGAGGACTTTCGCCCATTCGATGCCCGTCAGGCCGCTGGAGCCGAAGATGTCCTGCATCACCGGCAAGTGGGTGAAGGCGAGTTGCAGCGGGATGCAGGCCGCGATCGCGGCGAGCGCGACGCGATTGCCGAACAGGCCGTCGCGCGTCGTCACCGGCGCGAAGATGTGGCGGCTGTTGAGCAGATAGAACATCTCGGCTGCGACCACCGCATTGACCGCCATCGTGCGCGCCGTGTCGATGTCGTTGCCGAGTTCCAGCTCCCACAGGAAGAGGCCAAGCGCTCCGGTCATCATCAGCACCGAGACCATCGCCACCCGCCACACGAAGAAGCCCGACAGCAGCGGCGCGCCGGGCGGCCGCGGGCGGCGCCCCATGATGCCGTCCTCGGCGGGCTCGAAGGCCAGCGCGAGGCCGAGCGTGCTGGAGGTGACCATGTTGATCCACAGCACCTGCGCGGGAGTGAGCGGCAGGGTGAGCTCGAACAGGATCGCCGCGATCACCACCAGCGCCTCGCCGCCGTTGGTGGGCAGCATGAAGAGGATGAATTTTTTCAGGTTGTCGTAGACGGCGCGCCCTTCGCGTACCGCGGTGGCGATGGTGGCGAAGTTGTCGTCGGCCAGCACCATGTCGGCGGCCTCCTTTGCCGCCTCGGTGCCCTTCATGCCCATCGCCACGCCGACATCGGCACGCTTGAGGGCCGGCGCGTCGTTGACGCCGTCGCCCGTCATCGCCACCACCTGGCCGTCGTCCTGCAGCGCGCGCACCAGGCGCAGCTTGTGCTCCGGGCTGGCGCGGGCGAACACATCCACCTCCATCGCCACGCGGCGCAGCTCGGCGTCGTCCATCAGCGACACCTCGGCGCCGGTGATGGCCGGTTTGCCGACACCGATGGCGAGCTGGGCGCCGATGGCGCGCGCCGTCTCGGCGTGGTCGCCGGTGATCATCTTGACCCGGATGCCGGCGCGGTGGCACTCGCCGACCGCCTCGATGGCCTCGGCGCGGGGGGGATCGATGATGCCGACGAGCGCGATCAGCGTGTAGCCTGACCGCACGTCGCCGAGGTCGAGGTGGTCGCCGGCCGGCGCGGCGTGGCGATACGCGATCGCGAGCAGGCGCAGCCCCTGTGCGGCGGTGTCGGTCGCCATGCGGCGCCAGTAGTCGGCATCGAGCGGACGTTCGCCGTCGTGGCCGAGCTGCAGCGTGCACAGCTCGAGGATGCGCTCGGGGGCACCCTTGACGTAGATCCACGACTGGCCGTCGCGGTCGCGATGCTGGGTGGCCATGAAGCGATGCTCGGATTCGAACGGGATCGAATCGACGCGCGGCAGCGTCTCTCCGGCGTCGTGGCGGCTGATCCCGGCCTTGGCGCCGAGCACGAGCAGCGCGCCTTCGGTCGGGTCGCCTTCCACCCGCCACAGGCCGTCTTCCTCGCGCAGGCGGGCGTCGTTGCACAGCACGCCGCCGAGGATGGCCTGCGACAGCGCCGGATGGCGCGCGACTTCGATCAGGCGGCCGTCGAGGCTGAAATCGCCGACCGGCGCATAGCCGATGCCGCCGACGTCGATCGCGTGATGGGCGCAGACCACGCGCTGCACCGTCATCTCGTTGCGGGTGAGGGTGCCGGTCTTGTCCGAGCAGATCACCGTCACCGAGCCCAGGGTTTCCACCGCCGGCAGGTGGCGGACGATCGCATGGCGCCGCGCCATGCGCTGCACGCCCAGCGCCAGCGTCACCGTGAGGATGGCCGGCAGGCCTTCGGGAATGGCCGAAGCGGCCAGCGCCACCACCATCATGAACATCTCGGCCGGCGGATGGCCCCGCCACAGGACGCCGATCAGGAAGGTCAGCGCCGAGGCAGCCAGGATCGCGATCGCCAGCACGCGGCCGAAATGGTCGATCTGGCGCAGCAGCGGCGTGGCCTGCTGGCCCACGCCGGTGAGCATGTCGTTGATGCGGCCGAGCTCGGTCGCGTCGCCGGTGGCGACGACGTAGCCGCTCGCCTGGCCATACACCACCACCGTGCCGGAATAGGCCATGCCGCTGCGATCGCCCAGCGGCGCGTCGGGCAGCACGGGCGCGACTCCCTTCTCCGCCGGCAGCGATTCGCCGGTCAGCGCGGCCTCCTCGATGCGCAGGTCCTTCACCGCGAACAGGCGCACATCGGCCGGCACGCGGTCGCCGGAGGCCAGCACGACGACGTCGCCCGGCACCAGCTCGGCGGCGTCGATCTCGCGCCGGCTGCCGCCGCGGATCACGTTGGCGTGCGGCGACAGCATGGCGCGGATCGCATCCAGCGCCGCTTCCGCCCTGCCTTCCTGGATGAAGCCGATGATGGCATTGACGATCACCGCCGCAACCAGCACGCCGGTGTCCACCCAGTGGCCGAGCAGGGCGGTGATCGCCGCCGCGCCCAGCATCACGTACAGCAGCACGTTGTGGAACTGCAGCAGCAGGCGCAGCAGCGGGCCGCGCCGGCGCGGCGGTGCGAACCGGTTGGGGCCATGGCGCAGCAGGCGTTGCCGAGCCTCGTCCGCGCTCAGGCCGCGATCGTTGGTCTGCAGTGCCCGCTGTACCTCGTCGCCGGGCAGGGCGTGCCAGTGCGGGTCGGGGGGGAAAGGCGCGCGCGTGGCGGATTTGGGCTCGTCCATGTCGTTGGTGCTCCGGATTGCGATGCCATTGACGGGGAATATTGAGACAAACATACAATCAGGGCAAACCGGGGAGCCCGCGGCCGCCCTGCGCCCGGGACCGGTGCCGCGCGGCAACCTCGCGCGATTTGCGGGCTCAGTCCGGCAAGTGCACTGCATCAGGGAGAACGGACATGACTTCGATCAAATGTGTGCTGGCGACCACCGACCTGTCGGCGCCGGCGCGGCATGCCGCCGAGCGCGCCGCGCGGCTCGCTGCCGAAGTCGGCGCGCGGCTGGACCTGATCCACGTGATCGGACGCACCCCGCTCGACAAGCTGCGGCAACTGGCGATGCCGCAGGCCCCCGAGGTGGAGCAGCGGGTGGTGGCGGCGGCGACCGCCGAAGTGGAGGAGCTGGCCGAAACCCTGCGCCTGCACCATGGTCTGTCTGCCGGTGTGCGGGTGGTGTCCGGGCCGCTGCTGGCCGAGATCGCCGCGCAGGCCGAAGCGCTCGATGCCGGCCTTGTCGTGCTTGGCGCGCGCGGCGCCAGCTTCATGCGCCACGCCCTGTTGGGCTCGACCGCCGAACGCCTGGTGAGCCGGGCGTCGCGGCCGATGCTGGTGGTGAAGCAGCCGGCGCACGAAAGCTATCGCTCGCTGCTGGTGCCGGTCGATTTTTCGGTGTCGTCCTTGCGCGCCCTGGCGCTGGCGCGGTCGGTCGCCCCGCGCGCGCGGCTCGTCCTGCTGCACGCCTTCGAGGTGCCGTTCGAAGGCAGGCTGCAGTTCGCCGGTGTCGACGAGAGCAGCATCCACCACTACCGCATCGCTGCGCGCCAGGAGGCGATGCGGCAGATGCATGCGCTACGCGAAGCCGCCGGGCTGCCGCTGCACGAGGTGCAGTTCAAGGTGCTTCATGGCGACGCCATGCAGCACATCCTCGAGCAGGAACAGGAAGAGGACTGCGACCTCATCGTGGTGGGCAAGCACGGCGAGAGCCTGCTCGAAGACCTGATGCTGGGCAGCGTCACGCGCCATGTGCTGTCGCAGTCGCAGGCCGACGTGCTCGTATCGGTGTGACGCGGGCGAGCGGCTTCAGCCCGCCTCCACCCAGATGTGGCGCGCGACCACATGCTCGAGCGCGATCTCGACGTGGTCGCACAGGATCACCGTCATCGGCTGCTGCTGCAGCACGCGCACCGGGTGGGTGGTCGACAGGCCGTAGGCGTGCAGTTGCTCGCGCTGCAGCGGGTCGATGTCGTCGCCGAACTCGGCGATATGGACCAGGCGACCGACCGGCGTGCCGGTGAGGCGGATGCGCTCGTGCGCGGGGCGGGCTGGGGTGGGCGTCATGGCCGGCCTCCTCAGGCGAAGAAGCGCAGGATGTGGTTGAGCACGCCGCCGACGAGGAAGGCGGTGGGCACGATCATCGCCACCATCGTCATCGCGGTGCGCAGGCCCTGTTCCTTGATGATCATCATCAGGCTGGCGACGCAGGGGATGAACAGCGTGATCGTCACCATGCCCACCACCACCTGGATGGCGTCGAGCTGGCTCTGCAGCGCGAACAGGCCGGTGGCGCCGAAGTCGCGGCGCAGGAAGCCCATCACGAAGGCGGCGCTGGCTTCCGGCGGCAGGCCCAGCCAGCCGGTGACGAGCGGTTCGCCGGCCTTGATGATCCACGGCAGCGCGCCGCTCCGGTCGAGCAGGAACATGATCAGCGTGCCGAGCAGGAACAGCGGGATCACCTCGATCAGGTACCACTTCAGCCGGCCGCCGGTCTTCTTCAGCACGTTGCCCAGCACCGGCATGCGCATCGGCGGAAGCTCGGTGACGAGCGGGATGCGCCGTCCCTTCACCACCTTGCCGGCGAGCCAGCCGGTGAACAGCAGCACGCCGGCCATGCTGGCGGCCCAGATCAGCGTCACCGCGAAGGATTGCCCGCCGAGCATGCCCAGCACCACGCCGAGCTGGGCCGAGCAGGGAATCGCCAGCGCCATCAGGAAGGTGGTGATCAGGCGCTCGCGCTTGCTGTGCAGGATGCGGGTGGTGAGCGTGGCCATGGTCACGCAGCCCAGGCCCAGCACCATCGGCAGCACCGCGCGGCCGTTGAGGCCGATCGCCGCGAACATGCGGTT
>JAFEFM010000462.1 GCA_018240585.1 Pseudomonadota bacterium | reverse complement strand
CGCGCATCACGCGCGCGTGGACTTCCGGCGTCACCACCGGGGCCGGCGAGTAGGCGCCCATGCCGCCGGTGTTGGGGCCGGTGTCGCCGTCCTTCAGGCGCTTGTGGTCCTGGCTGGTGGCCAGTGGCAGCGCGTGCCTGCCGTCGGCCATGACGATGAAGCTGGCCTCCTCGCCCTGCATGAACTCCTCGATGACGACGCGCGCGCCGCCGTCGGCGTACTGCACGCCCAGCTTGTTGTCGAGCAGCATCATGTCGATCGCGGCGTGGGCCTCGTCGGCCGTCATCGCCACGACGACGCCCTTGCCGGCGGCCAGGCCGTCGGCCTTGATGACGATGGGCGCACCTTCGGCATCGACATAGGCGTGCGCCTGCGCGGCGTCGGAGAACGTGCGGTACTTCGCCGTCGGGATGTTGTGACGGACGAGGAACTGCTTGGCGAAGTCCTTCGAGCTCTCCAGTTGCGCTGCAGCCTTGGTCGGTCCGAAGATCGGCAGGCCGGCGGCGCGGAAGGCATCGACGACGCCGGCGGCGAGCGGCGCCTCGGGCCCGACGACGGTGAAGCCGATCTGCTCGCGGCGCGCCAGCTCCACCAGCTCGGGAACGGCGCTCACCGCCACGTTCTGCAGCTTGGGCTCACGCGCGGTGCCGGGGTTGCCCGGCGCGACCAGCACGCGGGTCACCTTGGGCGACTGGGCGAGCTTCCAGGCCAGCGCGTGTTCGCGTCCGCCGGAACCGATGACGAGGACTTTCATGTGACGCTCCGAGTTTCTGCTGGGTCTGCGCTTAGTGCCGGAAGTGGCGGAAACCGGTGAACACCATGGCGATGTTCTGTTCGTCGGCCGCGGCGATCACCTCCGCGTCGCGCATCGAACCGCCCGGCTGGATCACGGCGGTGGCGCCGGCCTGGGCGAGCACGTCGAGTCCGTCGCGGAACGGGAAGAAGGCGTCCGACGCGACCACGCAGCCGGCGATCTGCAAACCGGCGTTCTCGGCCTTGATCTTCGCGATGCGGGCGGAATCGACCCGGCTCATCTGGCCGGCGCCGACGCCCACCGTCATGCCATCCCTGCAATACACGATGGCGTTGGACTTCACGTACTTCGCCACGCGCCACGCGAACAGCATGTCGCGCATTTCGGCTTCCGTCGGCGCGCGTTTGGTCACGACCTTGAGGTCGGTGAGCTGGATGCGCGCCTCGTCGGCGCTCTGCACCAGCAGGCCGCCGCCCACGCGTTTGTAGTCGAAGGCGCCGGCGGGCTGGCCGAGCGGGCAGGTGAGCACGCGCACATTCTTCTTGCTGGCTAGCAGCTCGAGCGCGTCGGCGGTGTAGGACGGGGCGATCAGCACTTCGAGGAACTGCGCCGACACCGCTTCGGCCGCGGCACGGTCGACTTCGCCGTTGAACGCGATGATGCCGCCGAAGGCCGAGGTCGGATCGGTGGAGAACGCCTTCCTGTACGCCTCGAGCGGACTGGCAGCGACGGCCACGCCGCAGGGGTTGGCGTGCTTGACGATCACGCAGGCCGCGGCGGAACTGTCGAAGGCCTTCACACATTCCCAGGCGGCGTCGGCGTCGGCGATGTTGTTGTAGGACAGCTCCTTGCCCTGCAACTGGGTGTAGCCGGCGATGCCGCCCTCGGCCGCGCCCGGCTGGCGGTAGAAGGCGGCGGTCTGGTGCGGGTTCTCGCCGTAGCGCAGGTCCTGCACCTTGTCGAAGGCCAGTTGCAGGCGCTCGGGGTAGGTCTGCAGCGACACGTCGCCGGCGTCGTTGGTGACCAGCGCGGTGAGATAGTTGGAGATGGCCGAGTCGTAGCGCGCGGTGTGGGTGAAGGCCTTCACCGCGAGGGCGAAGCGGGTCTTGTAGCTCAACTTGCAGGCGTTGACCTTCAGCTCGGTGACGATGCCGGCGTAGTCTTCCGGATCGGTGACGATGCCGACGCCGCCCTGCTCGTTGCCGTGGTTCTTGGCGGCGGCACGCACCATGGCCGGACCGCCGATGTCGATGTTCTCGATCGCATCTTCCAGCTTGCAGTCGGGCTTGGCGACCGTCTGCTGGAAGGGGTAGAGATTGACGACGACGAGGTCGATGCGGCCGATGTCGTGCGCGGCGATCGTGTCCATGTGCTCCGCCAGGTCACGGCGCGCGAGGATGCCGCCATGCACCTTGGGGTGCAGCGTCTTGACGCGGCCGTCGAGCATTTCCGGGAAGCCGGTGTGCTCGGACACGTCCTTCACTTCCAGCCCCGCCTCGCGCAGCAGGCTGGCGGTGCCGCCGGTCGACAGCAGCTTGATGCCGAGGCCGGCGAGTTCGCGCGCGAAATCGAGCACGCCGCGTTTGTCGGAAACACTGATCAGGGCTTGGGTGACGTTCATCGTGGTCTGGAGGCGGAAAGTGGAAAGCTGTGGGTGTCTGGATTCGGCCATCTGCGCCGGGGTGTCTCAGAGCAGGTCGTACTCGGTCAGCTTGCGGCGCAGGGTGTTGCGGTTGATGCCGAGCATTTCTGCGGCCATGGTCTGGTTGCCGTTGGTGCGCTGCAGGACGAACTCGAGCATCGGGCGTTCGACATTGCGCATCACCATGTCGTAGATGGCGCCCGGCTTCTCGCCGTCGAGGTCACGGAAATACTGGTCCAGCGTGCGGAAAACGGATTCGGCGATCTCGTTGCTGCGGCTCATGCGGCGAGCTCCTGAGGCGGTTCGGCTTCATAGCGCAGGCGCGTGTCGGCTTCGGCCAGCTTGCCGAAGAATTCGTCGACCGCAGCGAGCTGCGCCGGAATGTCGGGAATCTGGTTCATCGCGAAGCGGAAGGCGGCGGAGCCGACCAGGCCCCTGGTGTACCAGGAGATGTGCTTGCGCGCGATCTTCACGCCCCGGGCTTCGCCGTAGAATGCATACAGGTCGTCGATATGGTCGCGGCAGACCTGGTGGATCTCGCTCACCAGCGGCGGCGGCAGCTCCTCGCCGGTAGCCAGGAAGTGTTCGATCTCGCGGAAGATCCACGGCCGGCCCTGCGCCGCGCGGCCGATCATCACGCCGTCGGCGCCGGTGTAGTCGAGCACGTGCTTCGCCTTCTGCGGCGAGGTGATGTCGCCGTTGGCGATCACCGGGATCTTCACCCGCGACTTGACGTGGGCGATGGTGTCGTACTCGGCATCGCCCATGTACTGATCGGCACGGGTGCGGCCGTGGATGGCGATGGCGCGGATGCCGGATTCCTCGGCGATGCGCGCGATCGTCGGGGCGTTCTTGTTGGCGCGGTTCCAGCCGGTGCGGAACTTCAGCGTGACGGGCGTTTCGGGTACCGCCTTGACCACCGCCTCGAGGATGCGCGCGACCAGCGGCTCGTCCTGCATCAGCGCCGAGCCGGCCATCACGTTGCATACCTTCTTCGCCGGGCAGCCCATGTTGATGTCGATGATCTGCGCACCGCGCTCGGCGTTGTGGCGCGCGGCTTCGGCCATCATCGCCGGCTCGGCGCCGGCGATCTGCACCGAGATCGGCTCCACCTCGCCGTCGTGGTTGGCGCGGCGCTGCGTCTTCTCGCTGCCGTACAGCAGCGAATTGGACGTGACCATCTCGGACACCGCCAGCCCGGCCCCCATCTTCTTGCACAACTGGCGGAACGGACGATCGGTCACTCCGGCCATGGGAGCGACGAAAAGGTTGTTGCGCAGCGTGAATCCGGCGAACTGCATGGGCGTGGGACGTCTGGAAAAACCACCATTTTACCTCATCGCTCAAGCCCTTGGGCGCCGCTTTCCGGCGCGCTGCCCGGAAAGCGTGGTGCAGCGCACGGCAGCGGGGTACACTCCACCGCTTTTCTTCAGAATCCGGACGCCCAGTCGTGATCCGCATCGAAAACCTGCACAAGACTTACCGTGCCGCCGACGGTCGCGAAGTCCAGGCGCTTGCCGACATCGACCTCGAGATCGCGGGCGGCGAAGTGTTCGGCATCATCGGCCGCTCCGGCGCGGGCAAGAGCACGCTGATCCGTACCCTGAACCTGCTCGAGCGGCCGAGCTCGGGCCGGGTGCTGATCGATGGCGAAGACATCACCCGCGTCGACCGCGAGGCCCTGTACGCCTTGCGTCGGCGCATCGGCATGATCTTCCAGCACTTCAACCTGCTCAACGCCAAGACGGTGGCGCAGAACATCGACTGGCCGCTGAAGGCGACCGGGCATGGCAACGCGGCCGAGCGCACCGCGCGGGTTGCGGAGTTGCTCGCGCTCGTCGGGCTGTCCGAGCATGGCCACAAGTACCCGTCGCAGCTCTCGGGCGGGCAGAAGCAGCGCGTGGGCATCGCGCGCGCGCTGGCCAACCGGCCGCGGCTGCTGCTGTGCGACGAGGCGACGTCCGCGCTGGATCCCGAGACCACGCAGTCCATCCTCAGGCTGCTGCTCGACATCAACCGCCAGCTCGGCCTCACCATCGTGCTGATCACGCACGAGATGCAGGTCATCCGCACGATCTGCGATCGCGTCGCGGTGATCGATGGCGGGCGCATCGTCGAGTCCGGGAAAGTGGCGGATGTCTTCCTGCACCCGCGGCATGCAGTGACGCGCAGCATGGTGGCGCAGAGCGACGCCCTGGCCGCGGCCAGCCTCGACCCCGCGCACGCCTACATGAGCGACAAGCTGCGCGGCACGCTGGTGCGCCTGACCTACATCGGCGACGTCACCTACCAGCCCATCCTGAGCCGCATCATGGCGGGCGCCCGGGTGCAGGTGACCATCCTGCAGGGCGAGGTGTCGAGCATCAAGGACGTGCCCTTCGGCCAGTTGCTGCTCGAGCTCGAAGGCAGCGAGGAGGACATCCGCGCGGTGTTCGCCGAACTCGACCGCCATCGCATCCATCATGAGGTGCTGCAGTAATGGACCTCTCCGTCATCGACTGGAGCGACATCTGGCAGGCGACCTGGGAAACCCTGGTCATGACCGGCGTGTCGCTGTTCTTCACCGTGCTGCTTGGCCTGCCGCTGGGCATCCTGCTGTTCGTCACCGCCCGGCGCCAGTTGCTGGAGCAGCGCGCGCTGTATGTGGTGCTGTCCTTCGTCGTCAATGTGTTGCGCTCGGTGCCCTTCCTGATCCTGCTGATCGTAATGATTCCGGTCACCGTGATCCTGATCGGCACCTCGCTCGGCGTGGAGGGCGCCATCCCGCCGCTGGTGGTCGGCACCGCGCCCTTCTTCGCCCGTCTGGTCGAGAACGTGCTGCGCGAGGTGGACCGCGGCGTGATCGAGGCCTGCCAGGCGATGGGCATCCGCACCAGCCGCATCATCTTCGGCGCGCTGTTGCCCGAGGCGCTACCCGGGCTGATCGCCGCGGTCACCGTGACCGCGATCACGCTGATGTCCTACGCGGCGATGTCGGGCGTGATTGGCGGCGGCGGCCTGGGCGACCTCGCCATCCGTTTCGGCTACCAGCGCTTCCAGACCGAGGTGATGGTGATCACCGTCGTGCTGCTGGTGGTGCTGGTGCAATTCATACAGTACGCGGGCGACCGCCTGGTGCTGTACTTCACCCGCAAGTGATCCTCACAAAGGAGCTTTTCATGTCCCGTACCCTTCGCACGCTGCTCGCTGCCGCCCTCGGCACGCTCACCCTCGCTGCCGCACAGGCAGCCGATCACCTCGTCATCGCCGCCACGCCGGTGCCGCACGCCGAGATCCTCGAATTCGTCAAGCCGATGCTGGCCAAGGAGGGCGTGGAGCTGGAGGTGAAGGTGTTCACCGACTACGTGCAGCCGTCGATGCAGACCAACGAGAAGCGCGTCGATGGCAATTTCTTCCTGCACAAGCCTTATCTTGACGAGTTCAAGAAGAAGCAGAAGAACGACATCCAGACCGTGGTGACCAAGGTGCATGTCGAGCCGCTGGGCGCCTATTCGACCAAGCACAAGGACGTCGCCGCGCTGCCCGAGGGCGCGACGGTGGCGATTCCCAACGACCCGTCCAACTCCGGCCGCGCGCTGCTGCTGATGGCGCGCAAGGGCCTGATCACGCTGAAGGACCTGAACAACATCTCGGCGACGCAGAAGGACATCGCCTCCAATCCGAAGAAACTGAAGATCCGCGAGCTGGAAGCGGCGACGCTGCCGCGCATCCTGAACCAGGTCGACCTGGCGGTGATCAACACCAACTACGCGATCGAGGCCGGGCTGAACCCGCTGAAGGACGCGCTGTTCATCGAGGACGCGAGCTCGCCCTACGCCAACCTGCTGGTGGCGCGCGAGGACAACGCCAACAGCCCGGCGATGAAGAAGCTGGCGGCGGCGCTGAATTCGCCCGAGGTGAAGAAGTTCATCCTCGACAAGTACAAGGGCGCGGTGGTGCCGGCGTTCTGATCGCCAGGCAAGTCCACGCTGTGGAAAAGGCCCGCGTCCGCTCCGGCGGCGCGGGCCTTTTGCTTGTGGTGCGGGGCGGGGTGTTCAAGGCCAGGCGCGGGCACCGAACATCATGCGCCGGGCGATGAAGTCGCGCAGTGGCGACAGCGCGTCGAGTGCGAACAGCGCCGCGCCGCGGGCGTGGCGCAGCGGCGCGAGTTCGTTGCTGAACACGCGTACGAGGGTGTCGGTGAAGCGGATCGTGCCGAGGCGGTCGAGCTCACGGCTCGCCGCATAGCGCTGGAGCAGGGCGGATGCGCCCGGGTCGAAGTGCCCGGCCCGGGCCGTTCCGGCCACCGCGTCCGCGCGCGGCGGCGCCGTGCCCGCTTGTCGCAGGATGGCGGCCAGGGCCCACACATCGCGCAGCGCGAGGTTGAAGCCTTGTCCGGCGACGGGATGCAGCGTCTGCGCCGCATTGCCGAGCCACACCGTGCGCTCGCCAACCGCCCAACGGCGGTAGCGCAGCACCAGCGGGTAGCGCAGGCGTGGGCCGACCCCCGTCAGGCGCACGCGGCCGCCGAGGTGGGCCTGCAGCCGTTCCAGGTAGGCCGCGTCGTCCAGGGCGAGGAGGGCGTCCGCGGTGTCCGGCCGGGCGACGTGCACCAGCGCGTAGCCGTCGCCGCGCGGCAGCAGCGCAACCGGGCCTTCGCCGGTGAAGCGCTCGAAGGCGGTGCGGCGATGGCCGCCGGCCGCCTCGACATGGGCGATCAGCGCATGCTGGTGGTAGTCGCGCTCGACGACGTTGGTGTCGCCCGCGCGCAGGCCGCCTTCGGCACAGGCGGCGAGGCGCGCATGCAGCGTGGTGGCGATGGCGCCGGGCTTGGCCAGGCTGGCGACGACGTCTTCGGCGCCGGGCGCGAGATTGGTGACCTGGGTCTCGTCCAGCACCGGGATGCCGGCAGCGTCGACCGCGCCGCGCAGGGCGGCGGCCAGCGCGCCGGCGGAGGCGACGTAGCCCAGCGCGGGCAGACCGTGCTCGGCGGCGTCGATCAGTGTGCGGCCGAGTCCGCCCTGCTGCGAGATGTGGATGTGCTCGATCGCGGTCTTGGGGAAGGCGTCCCACATGCCGAGCCGCTGCAGCGTCAGGCGGCTGCCGTGCGCCAGCGCGAGGTCGCGGGGATCGGTGGCGACGGCCTCGCGCGACCGCGCGTCGGCCAGCACGATGTCGAGCCCGCTGTCCTTCAGGGCGAGAGCGAGCGCGAGGCCGACCGGACCGGCGCCGACGATGAGCAGGTCAGCCACGCCCCGCATCCTGCATCAGGGCTTCAATGTCGGCCACTTCGCGCGGCACGCCATCGGTGAGGTAGTCGCAGCCGTCGGCAGTGACCAGCGCGTCGTCCTCGATGCGCACGCCGATGTTCCAGAACGCCTGTGGTACGTCGGCGGCGGGGCGGATGTAGCAGCCGGGCTCCACCGTCAGCACCATGCCGGGTTCCAGCGTGCGCCAGTCGCCACCGAGCTTGTACTCGCCGGCGTCATGCACGTCCATGCCCAGCCAGTGGCCGGTGCGATGCATGTAGAAGCGGCGGTAGTCGCCCTTCTCCAGCACGTCGTCGAGGCGGCCCTTGACCAGGCCGAGGTCAATCATGCCCTGCGCCAGCACCTTCACCGCCGCCTCGTGCGGCTGGTTCCAGTGCGCGCCGGGGCGGATCTCGGCGCGTGCTGCATGTTGAGCGTCGAGCACGAGTTGGTAGATGTCGCGCTGAGGCCCGCTGAAGCGGCCGTTCACCGGGAAGCTGCGGGTGATGTCCGAGGCGTAACCGTCGAGCTCGCAGCCGGCGTCGATCAGCAGCAGGTCGCCGTCTTCCATGCGGCGGTCGTTCTCCACGTAGTGCAGCACGCAGGCGTTGGCGCCGCTGGCGACGATGGAGGTGTAGGCGGGGTACTGGCTGCCGGCGGCGCGGAAGGCATGCAGCAGTTCGGCCTCGATCTCGTATTCGAAACGCCCGGGGCGCGCGGTACGCATCGCACGACAATGTGCCTCGGCCGAGATCTGGCCGGCGCGTCGCATGGTGGCGATCTCGCTGGCGTCCTTGATCAGGCGCATTTCGTCGAGGTCGGCGCGCAGGTCGCGCACCGAATGCGGCGGGGTGACGCCGGTGCGCGAGTTCGCGCGCACGGTGTTGAGCGCCGCCATCACCTTGCCGTCCCAGTCGTTGTCGTAGCCCAGGCCGCACCACAGCACTGGCTGGTTGGCGAGGAAGTCCGGCAGCCGTCGTTCGAGGTCGCCGATGGTCCAGCCCTCGTCGAAGCCGAACTTGTCACAGGCGGCGTCGGGGCCGTGGCGGAAGCCGTCCCAGATCTCGCGCTCGTCGTCCTTCTGACGGCAGAACAGGATCTGCTTGCGTTCGGCGCCAGCCACCAGCACGACGACCGCCTCGGGCTCGCGGAAGCCGGTCAGGTAGTAGAAGTAACTGTCGTGGCGGTAGGGATAGTGGGTGTCGCGGTTGCGCGCGCGTTCCGGCGCGGTGGGCAGGATGGCGACGCCGCCGCCGGCGGCTTCCATGCGCGCGAGCAGGCGTTCGCGGCGGGCGCGGAAGGGCGCGACATCGAGGATGGGAAGGTCGTTGGGGGCGTTCATGGTCTGGTCACTCACTCGCCGGAGGTGGGGT